>CANSUS010000004.1 GCA_947650155.1 uncultured Lachnospiraceae bacterium | reverse complement strand
TTTCGTATTAAAATAGACTCCAAAAGATTATAGTGCTAAATCCGAAAGACGGGGATTATCGTAAGCAATAAAGGAAAGGTAAGGGAAATTTATCTGCCGGATCATTTGATTGACGAGTTAAATGCTTATTGTGATATGGAAGAGAGAAAAAACGGCGTGATCTTTCGGGGAAATACACAAAATGCGATCAGCAGGATCGAAATATATAAAATGCTGGCGCATATGGCGGATATGACAGGAATTGCCAGACAGAAGGTGCATTCGCACAGTTTCAGACACTTATTTGCCATTACCTATATGGAGCATTACTCGAATCTTTTTGAACTGGCGGATATACTGGGACACTCCAGTCTGGAAATCACAAGGATCTATACAACGACTACAGCAGAGGAAAAAAGAAAACGGATGGACAGGCTGGGACTGTAGACGAAACTTTCGGTTTATGTTATAATATTTCTGATAACCTGAAAGATAGTTTCTGACGGGGAATCAAAAATATACAGGTCAACTGATTTCAAAGATATGTTCTGAGAAAAAAGGCGGATATTATTTTTTATGCTTATATTGCGCCTTTCGGCGCTTTTTTTATGCGCTGTACGGTAACGGGAAAAAGAAGGAGGAGCAAGCGGTATGAACAGGAAAGGGAAAGTAACAGCATTGATATTGTCGGCCGCCATGTCATTATTTGCGATGACGGGATGCGGTGGTTCACAGACAACTCAAAGCAGTCCAAAAGAGGCGGAAGGAGCGAATGTGCAAAATGTGCAGATCCGTGTGGGATCTTTGAAAGGGCCGACTTCTATCGGGCTTATGAAACTGATGAAGGACGCACAGGAGGGGACAACAGTCAATTCCTATACGTTTACGATGGAGACTGCGGCGGATGCGCTGCTTCCGATGATCATTCAGGGAGAACTGGATATTGCACTTGTACCGGCTAATGTGGCAGGCATACTTTATAATAAAACGCAGGGCGGTATTTCTGTCATTGACATTAATACGCTTGGAGTACTGTATATGGTATCTGCAGATACTTCTTTTGCAAGTATGAAAGATTTAAAAGGAAAAACAGTTTATCTGACAGGAAAGGGGACGACGCCGGATTATGCGCTTCATTACATTCTGGAACAGAATGGTATCAGTGAAGAAGAGATTACACTGGAATATAAATCAGAGGCAGCAGAGGTTGCCGCAGTGCTTGCAAACGAACCGGAAAGCATTGGGCTTTTACCCCAGCCTTTTGTAACGGCGGCATGCGCACAAAATGAAAGTCTGCAGGTTGTTTTTGATCTGACAGAAGAATGGCGTGCAGTGCAGGGAACAGAGGGCAGTGAGCTGGTTACGGGGGTAACTATTGTAAGAAATGAATTTTTACAGGAAAATGAAGCGGCGGTGAAGGAGTTCTTAAAAGAGCATCAAGAAAGCGCGCAATATGCCAATGATCACGTGGAAGAAACAGCGCAGTTAGCGGCGGAAAAAGGAATTATAGAAAAAGCGGCGGTGGCGGCAAAGGCAATTCCGGAATGTAATATTACTTATATAGACAAAGAGAAGATGAAAACAGCGCTTTCAGGGTATCTTTCGGTATTAATGGAACAAAATCCGGAAAGTATCGGCGGAACACTTCCGGGTGACGATTTCTATTACGGCGCCTTTTAAATGCCGAAAATCCTGCTATTTTGATGTGGTGTTTCGCAAATTTTCGTGATATGATGATTATAGGTATTTACAGGTACGAAAAGGGAATGCGAAAATGCTGGTATCGGAAGGTATGATTTTATGGGAACATATTATGAATCGGCTATAGCTCCGGTCGTAGAAAATTTGATCGGCAAAAAGCAGCCAAAGCAGTTTACAATCATCAGGCATTACAATACATTTGAAATCACAAAGGAAGATGCGGATAAAATGCAGCAGGCCTATCCCGGGCTGCATGTCTGCTATAAACATTTTAATGCTTATAAAATGGCAGAAGCATTTGAACCCTTTTTGACGATGATAAGAAATATCTATCAGACTTATGAGCAGAATAAAACACCGGAAGAGTTTATTTCTCAATTTCCGGTATATCCCCTGCAAAAGTCTGTCTTTGAGGCAGCGCTTGCAGAGTCTGTTTATGCGCGGACAGAAGAGGTCCTGATGGATGAGCTTTTCTATGAAAAAGAACAGATGATAAGATCCATTGCAGGGATGCTTATGGCACTGTCAAAACGGTATCCGATGTTTTTTGTTCTGGACAATCTGAATATGGCATCGCAGTCTGCGATTTTACTGCTGCAGCGGTTGTTTGAAGAGGGCGGGGAGAACATATACGTTTACGGCGCTTTTAACGAGCTCTACATTCCACTGCCTCATATGGTAAATACATGGGAAAACTGGGTGGAAACACTGGAAGATTACAATTGTATTGTAGACGGTGGTGTGGAAAGTGAGACAAGAACAGAAGAAGAGGGAAGCTATTTTCATTTTACCAGCCATGATCTTGATGAATACATGATAAAACTGCAAAATATGTATTATCTTCTTGATTTTGAACAGGCACAATATTATCTGTCAATTATTTATCGTAAAATAGAGGTAGATAAACTGTCCATTGATGAGAATATTGTTTTTGGATTTTTTGCCCTGTACGCAGTGATTTCCATACATTCCGATGTACCGAATGCATTGCTTTTATGCGATAAGCTGCAGGTATTGCAAAAAAAGACCAGGAACCTGGAGAAACGGTTCTGGTATCATTATATTTTGGGACAGACACAAATGTATAACGGCAATCTGAAGGCAGCAAAGGAGTGTGCCAATACGTGTATAGAACTGGCAGGAGAAGGAATGGACGGTCTGAACATTTTTAAGGCGGATCTGTTAAAAATCATGGTCAGAATGTCAGGATGGCATAATATCTTTTTTTGTAAGACCAATACGGAAATATCCGATGCGTTTATTGAGAAAGCGGTTCAGTATCAATACGAAAATCATCTGGCATATACTTATATATTTGCATATGACAATGAAATCAGCCTTTTTAAAGAAGAGGGGGAGATTGGAGAAAATCTCGTCTACTTTAAGAAGGGGATCGAACTTGCAAGAAAACTTAAAAATGAGAATCTCATGCTTACCGCATACAGAAAAAATATTATGCTTTCCTCTTCTCATGGAATCTTTCAGGTAACGAATCATTATTATTATAAATCAATGGAAATTGTAGGAGATAAAGATCCGGTAAAGCTGGCGGATATTTATAACGGACTTGGATACAGCAGCTGCGCCGCAGAACAGTATGAAGAGGCAAACCGTTATTACAATAAAGCGATTATGATTTATTACCGCCTGAACCTGATGTATTATGTAGGAGAGACTTTGTATAATATGGCAACAAACTGTATTCTTGCCGGGGAAAATGAGGCGGCATACAATTATCTTCTGACTTGCATGAAGATTATCAACATCCTGCATTTAAACGATCTGCGGGTATGTAATATTTCCAAAATATTCGGACTTCTGGCTCTTTGCAGCTATCGGCTTGGAATGGGATACAATACAAGGATTTATCTGGAAAACAGCAAACAGTTTCTGGGGCATATTTTAAAGCGGACAGCACAGGAAGAAAGTCAGAGCCTGGATCTGTCTTATACCGCATGTGATGATGATATTTTTCTTTACTACTATGTCAGTGCTTTGACGGAAACGGATAAAAATCATCTAAAAGAAGCCAGTTCTTTTATGGAACTGGCAAGAGGCTATATGGAAAGGTCGGTAGGCAATCAGTTTTTCAGCGTAGTCCAGTATGAGATTTCACTGGCGGAGCTTTTACGGAAGATGGGAAGGGAAAAAGAAGCGGCCGGAGAACTGGAAAAAGGAATGGTTTATGCGCAAAAGTGCAATGTTACGGAAAAGATGAAAATGCTGGAAGCGGCAGGCAGGGGAATCACATATAAACAGGCGCACGAAACAGTAGCAGAACTTTCGGATGTGACACTGATTGAAATACAGACGGCGACAAAACAGGCGGGAATTGCCAAAAATTATGAAGCGCTTCGTAAGAAAATGGGATTTATCTCTGTCTGGCAGAAGATTATTGATATTTCGGGAAAAAGCTTTTCGTATCTTGTGGAAAATGCCCTGAATACGGTAATGTCAAATTTCAGCCTTGATGCAATGGTATATATCCGGTATCAGGATGGGACGCCCAATATTATTTATGATACAAAACAGGTACTTTTAAGCAGGGAAGACATCCAGGCGGTCACAGAGTATTTTACCGCACACCGTTCCGGTTTTGTGACTTCCAAACTTCGTAAAAACCATGTGGAGTATAACAGGATCGTTTCCCTTTTCGGAACGACGAAAGTCTGCTCTATGGTAGGACTTCCTTACTATAGCAATGAAGAATTAGACAGTGTCTTTATTATGTACATTCTTATGAAAGACAATTGGAATGCGCCGGTTACAAAGTTCATGCTGGATGAAAGCGATATGGAATTTTTTAATCAGGTACTGCTGCAATTACAAAATTCCATTGAAAAACTGGAGAATGAAGAAGAGATCCGAAAGATTAATATCAGGCTGGAAAAATCAGCGGTTACGGATTATCTGACTGCACTTTACAACCGGGATGGATTTTATCAGAAGATTACGGAATGGGTAGAGAATCAAGTAACGAAAGACATGACGTTTCTCTATATTGATCTGGATAATTTCAAGTACTATAACGATACTTTTGGTCATGCGGCAGGCGACCGCATTTTGCAGGAAGTGGCAGAAATACTGCGCACAGCTACAAAAGAGAGCGGTTTCGTTACAAGATACGGCGGCGACGAATTTCTGATCAGCCTTTCCTATGTAGATAAATATAATGCAACAGAACTGGGAAAGGATATTCTTCGGACGATAAAGGAAAAGCAGGGATTTGCAGAGATTATATCGCAGATGACGGGAAAAGAAGTCGGGATTCCAAAAGAGAAAGAGTTATCCTGCTCTATTGGAATTGCAGCCGTTACAGATATTACGGATGAAGATAAAATTGCGGAAGCGATTCAAAAAGCGGATGCGGTACTTTATACAATCAAGCATTCCACCAAAGGAGATGTGAAATATTCCGATTAAAGAAGTAAATGATAAAACAGACGAAGACAAAAGATTCATGCGTGGGAGTGCAGGGAAGCTTTTAAGCAGAGCAGGGATTACTGTTTTCTGGCTGCTTGTCTGGCAGGGGCTTTCCCTTTGCTTACACAATTCCATATTGCTTTCAGGTCCGTTTGAAGCTGCTGCATATCTGGAAGAACATATTTTTGCAATCTCTTTCTGGAAGACGGTGGGAAACTCTTTTCTCCATATTTTTGCGGGATTTATGCTGGCATTTATTACAGGAGTGTTCCTCGGGGTATTGTCCGCCGGACATCTATTATTGGAGAAGTTTCTATCACCGCTTTTGCAGTTTATGAAAGCGGTTCCGGTGGCGTCCTTTGTTGTCCTTCTGCTGATATTTACGGGTTCTGAAAAACTTTCCATATCCGTCACCTTTCTTATGGCGCTCCCGATTATTTATCAGAATGTTTTGGAAGGCGTGAGAAATACGGATGCAGAACTTTTGGAAATGGCGCAGATATTCAAGATGCCCTTGCGGAACCGGATTTTTTTTATTTACCGCCCGTCTTTTATGCCGTTTTTAATAAGCGGCTCCAAAGTGGCTTTGGGAATGAGTTTTAAAGCGGGAGTTGCAGCGGAAGTGATCGGTACGCCGGATTTTTCCATTGGTGAGAGAATCTATATGTCTAAAATATATTTAGATACGGCAGGCCTGTTTGCGTGGACATTTGTCGTTATCGCACTCAGTTTCCTGTTTGAAAAAGGCTTTCTTTTACTGCTTGCTTTACTGGGAAACGCAAAAATAAAACCGGTTCCGTTAAAAATTTGTACGGACGAAAAAAAGGAAAACAGCGGAGACATAGTGATAAGCAGTCTTTCCAAACATTATGGAGAAAAGCATATCTTTACCAATATCAGCCACATTTTTTCCGGCAGCAGGATTCATGCGCTTATGGGAAAGTCGGGATGCGGAAAAACTACATTGTTCCGGATTTTTTTGGGGCTTACGGACTTTGAACAGGGAAACATTGCTGTTCCCCAGGGAAGATGCGGGGTGGTTTTTCAGGAAAACCGGCTCTGTGAAAAGGAAACGCCTGTCAGAAATATCAGTATGGTCGCTGCAAAGGGAAGGACAGAAGAGGAGATAAAAAGCGTTCTTTCAGAAATTCTGCCGGAGGAATGTCTGGGACAGCCTGTAGAACAGTTAAGCGGCGGAATGAAAAGAAGGACGGCGATTGCAAGGGCGCTTTTGTGCGACAGCGGCTGGCTCTTGCTGGACGAGCCCTTTACGGGGTTAGATGAGGAAACGAAAAAGAGGACCATCGATTTTATTTTACGTTACAGGAATAAAAGGACAATGATTGTGGCGACCCACCAGATTGAGGAAGTGGAGAAACTGTCGGCGCAATTAGTACAATGGGATCAGATAGGAGAGGAGTCCGATGGATAAGAGGGAAAAGGAAGATAACATGCGAATTGCGCTTTTGGGGATTATTGTGAAAAACAGGGAAGAAGTAGAAAAATTGAATGATCTTTTACATGAATACAGCGAATATATTCTTGGGAGGATGGGAGTGCCATATAAAGAAAAGGATGTTTCCATTATCAGCATTGCAATGAATGCGCCTCAGGATAAAATCAGTGCTCTTTCAGGAAAAATCGGTATGATAAAAGGAATTTCCTCTAAAGTTATTTATGCACCATAGACAATTTATTTTTGTTGTGCTATAATCGTAAAATGACTGTGATTATGGAAAGTATAAAAAACATGCATTCTTCCCTTGATTGTACGGAAGTTTGCAAAATAATATATCTGATTAAGATAAGAGGCATTTAAGGAGGAAGAGTAACATGAGTTTACAACTGGAAAGACTGGAAAATAATATGGCAAAGCTGACCATTGAGGTTCCGGCGGAGGAATTGGAAGGGGCAATTGAAAAAGCATATCAGAAAAATAAAGGAAAGATCAGCATCCCGGGATTCAGAAAAGGAAAAGTTCCGCGCAAGATGATTGAGCAGATGTACGGAAAAGAAGTATTTTATGAAGATGCAGCAAATTTTCTGATTCCGTCCGCATACGATAAAGCATTAGACGAATGTGAGGAGCAGATTGTTTCTTCACCTAAGATTGACGTAACACAGATTGAAGCAGGCAAACCGTTTATTTTTACTGCAGAAGTGGCATTAAAACCGGAAGTGAAGCTTGGAAAATATAAAGGCGTTAAAATTGATAAAATCGAAACAGAAGTAACCGACGAAGAAGTAAATGCCGCGCTTGATAAAGAAAGAGAAAATAACGCAAGAACAATTTCCGTAGAAGACAGGGCAGTCAAAGACGGAGATATGACAGTAATTGATTTTGAAGGTTTTGTAGACGGTGTTGCTTTTGAAGGCGGTAAAGGGGAAAATTATCCGCTTACTATTGGCTCGGGCGCGTTTATTCCGGGATTTGAGGAGCAGCTTGTGGGCGCTGAGATCGGAAAAGAGACAGAGGTCAGTGTGACTTTCCCGCAGGAGTATCATGCAGAAGATTTAAAGGGAAAAGCGGCTGTATTTAAATGCACCGTAAAAGAAATCAAAGAAAAAGAACTTCCAGAGCTGGATGATGAATTTGCAAGTGAAGTTTCAGAATTTGAGACTCTGGCGGAATATAAAGAGGATCTTAAGAAAAAGCTTTCAGAAAGAAAAGAAACGGAAGCAAAGAACCGGAAGGAAGAAGCGGTTATTGATGCGATTATTACCGATTCTGAAATGGAGATTCCGGAAGCAATGCTTACCACGCAGATCAGACAGATGGCGGATGAATTTGCAGGAAGACTTCAGATGCAGGGGCTTTCTTTAGAACAGTACTTCCAGTTTACAGGATTAAACGAACAGCTGATGTTTGAACAGATCAAACCTCAGGCGGATAAGAGAATCCGTTCCAGCCTGGTATTAGAGGCTGTTGCAGAGGCTGAGAAATTTGAAGTGACAGACGAAGACCTGGAGAAAGAGTACGCAAGGATGGCTGAAATTTACCAGATGGAAGTGGAAAAGGTAAAAGAAAGACTGGACGCATACCATGTGGAACAGATTAAAAAGGATATTGCGATCCGAAAAGCAGTAGATTTTGTAGTGGAGAATGCAAAAGAAGGAAAAGCATCAAAATCCGCAAAGGCAAAGAAAGAGGATACAGAAGAAGCTTAACAGTACGAAACGGAAACAGGAAATTAAAAAAGTATTAATTCCTTTGCCAATTTATTGCAAAAGATACTGATATAGGATAACATGTTATGGAAGTCAGCATGAAATCCTGTAGCATAAGGATAATGTATATTTAGGTATCATATGTTATTTTATATGATACCTAAGGCTGTTTTTAGAATGGGAGAATGGAGGCAGGAAAATGAGTTTAGTACCTTATGTCATTGAACAAACAAGCAGAGGAGAGCGTTCCTATGATATTTATTCAAGACTGTTAAAAGAAAGAATCATATTTTTAGGAGAAGAGGTAAACGATACTACAGCAAGCCTTGTGGTGGCACAGCTTCTGTTTTTGGAAGCAGAAGATCCGGAAAAGGATATTCACTTATATATCAACAGCCCGGGTGGTTCTGTGACTGCCGGAATGGCTATTTATGATACGATGCAGTTTGTAAAATGTGACGTGTCCACCAATTGTATTGGAATGGCTGCAAGTATGGGCGCCTTTTTGCTTGCAGGCGGTGCAAAAGGAAAAAGATTTGCGCTTCCCAATGCAGAGATCATGATCCATCAGCCTCTTGGCGGTGCGCAGGGACAGGCAACAGAAATTGAAATAGCAGCAAAACATATTTTGCAGACAAAGCAGAAATTGAACCGTATTTTAGCGGAAAACTGTGGGAAAGATATAGATGTGGTGTCGGCGGATACGGAAAGAGATAACTGGAAAACAGCGGAAGAAGCGAAAGAGTATGGGCTGATCGACCATATCTTTACGACACATGGTGAAGCAGAAAAGGGAATCCGGTAATTCCCGGCGAAATGATATAAAGTGGAGAGGAAAGAAAGATGGCGGGGAAAAATTCCGACGATAAAATAAGATGTTCGTTTTGTAATAAGACGCAGAGTCAGGTGCGAAAGCTGATTGCAGGACCTGCTGGGATTTTTATCTGCGATGAGTGTGTGGATATTTGTGCAGATATTATTGAAGAAGAATACGAGGAAGAACCGGTCAGGGAAGAATTTGACATTAACCTTTTAAAACCGGTAGAGATCAAAGAGTTTCTTGACGATTATGTGATTGGTCAGGAAGCGGCTAAAAAAGTTCTGGCAGTTTCGGTTTATAATCATTATAAAAGGGTAATGGCTGAAAAGGACATTGATGATGTGGAGCTTCAAAAGAGCAATATTATCATGGTGGGACCGACCGGGTCCGGTAAAACTTTCCTTGCGCAGACACTTGCAAAAATTATAAATGTGCCATTTGCGATTGCAGATGCAACGACACTGACAGAAGCGGGTTATGTAGGGGAAGATGTTGAAAATATTCTTCTGAAATTAATCCAGTCGGCGGATTATGATGTAGAACGTGCACAATATGGTATTGTGTATATTGATGAGATTGATAAGATCACAAAGAAGAGTGAAAATGTTTCCATTACGAGAGATGTATCCGGGGAGGGCGTACAACAGGCGCTTCTTAAAATTATAGAAGGTACAACCGCCAGTGTACCGCCTCAGGGCGGCAGAAAGCACCCTCATCAGGAACTGATACAGATTGATACCTCTAATATTTTATTTATATGTGGAGGCGCTTTTGATGGCCTTGAGAAAATCGTGGAAACACGTTTAGACAGAAAATCTATCGGATTTAATGCAGAAGTTGCTGATAAGTCAACGAAAGAGATCAGCGAACTTCTTCGTGAAGTGACGCCTCAAGATTTGGTAAAATTCGGATTGATTCCGGAATTCGTCGGTCGTGTTCCGATCACAGTGACTTTGGAAGGTCTGGACAGGAAAGCGCTTGTACGTATATTAAAAGAGCCCAAAAATGCATTAATCAAGCAATATCAGAAACTCTTTGGATTTGATGATGTGAATCTGAAATTTGAAGAAGATGCAATTGAGGCAATAGCAGATAAAGCGTTTGAGAGAAAAACAGGAGCGAGAGGACTCCGCTCCATTATGGAAAGTGTTATGATGGATGTAATGTACAGAATTCCGTCAGATGATACAATTGAAAGCTGTGTAATTACCAGACAGTCTGTAGAGGGAGAAAGTGAACCTCTGCTGATTCATCGCGAGGTAATGAGAAAGGCGAAATGATTCAAGGAAACGCTGCCCATTTTAGGCGGCGTTTCCTAAAATTTAGGGAAAATACCCGCAGATTATGCTGCGCAGATGAGGGATATGAAATGAAAGAACCGATGAGAGTAGAAGAACAAAACGAAACCCGAAACAATATAATCAGTCTTCCGTCAGTTGCCCTTCGTGGTCTGGCTATTCTGCCGGATATGATTATTCACTTTGATTTGAGCCGATCCAAGTCTATAATGGCGGTAGAAAAGGCAATGATGGAGGACCGGAGACTGTTTTTGGTGACACAAAAGAATCCGGATGAAAAGGAACCTGATTTTTCTTCTGTATTTCAAGTGGGAACGGTGGCGATGGTAAAACAGGTCACAAAACTTCCTAATGGAATTGTACGTGTACTTGTAGATGGGATAGGCAGGGGAAAGCTGCTGGAGTTTGAGGAAGAGCAGACGGATTATTTATCTGCGAAAATAGAACTTTTGGAGACTGAAAACGATCTGGGGGTGAACGAAGAAGAAGCGCTGCTTAGAAAACTGAAAGAGCTTTTTGAAAATTATGGAGTATATTATCCTAAAATCGGAAAAACGATGCAGCGGCATTTCGCGGACGGGCTTGGACTGGATTCATGCATAAGCCAGCTTGCCGCCAATCTTCCGTTTTCCTATGAAAATAAGGAGAAGATTCTTGCTCAGGATAATTTGAGAACCCGGTTTGAAGTAATTGCACTGATCTTAAGCAATGAGATTGAAATTGCAAAAGTAAAAAATGAAGTGACTGAAAAGATCAAAGGAAGGGTGGAAAAGCATCAGAAAGAGTATCTTCTGAGGGAACAGCTCGGATATATTAAACAGGAACTTGGTGAAGAGGACGGACTTTCTGAAGCGGAACAGTATGAAGAAGCGGCAAAGCATCTGGAAGCGGGGGAAGAGGTCAAAGAAAAGATCTTAAAAGAGATTTCACGTTTTAAAAATCTTTCCGTAAACAGTTCTGAAAGTGCGGTGGAACGCGGTTATATAGAAACACTGTTAGATCTTCCGTGGGACAGGGCGTCCAAAGATATTACAGATATTGCGCATGCGGAAAGCATACTGGAAAAACAGCATTATGGTCTGGAGCAGGTAAAACGCCGTATTTTGGAATATCTGGCTGTGAGGACATTAAACAAGAAAGGGGAATGTCCGATTATCTGTCTTGTGGGACCGCCCGGAACAGGAAAAACCTCTATAGCCAGAAGCGTTGCCGAAGCGCTGGACAAAAAATATGTAAGAATTTCTCTTGGCGGAGTCAGGGATGAGGCGGAGATACGCGGGCATAGAAAAACATATGTGGGAGCGATGCCGGGACGCATCGTTACAGGAATCAAACAGGCAGGCGTCAAAAATCCGCTTATGTTGTTAGATGAAATTGATAAGATGAGCAATGACTTTAAGGGAGATATTTCAGCAGCATTGCTGGAAGTGCTTGACAGCGAGCAGAACAGCCGTTTTCGCGACCATTATATAGAGATCCCCATCGATCTGTCGGAGGTCTTGTTTATTGCGACTGCAAATTCAACCGCTACCATTCCGGGACCATTGCTGGATCGTATGGAAATTATTGAAGTTACAAGCTATACTGCCAATGAAAAATACCATATTGCCAAGAAATATCTGATCAAAAAACAGTTGGATAAATGCGGACTTTCCAAAAAGCAGCTTTCCATCAGCGACGGCGCGATTAAAAATATCATCCAGTATTATACAAAAGAAACAGGAGTCAGAGGGCTGGAACGAAAAATAGGCGAAGTATGCAGAAAAGCGGCGTGGGAAATTGTAAGTGATAAAGCGGATAAAAACAAAGAGATCAAAGTATCGGGCAGCAATCTTTACAAATATCTGGGAAAAGAGAGATATTCCATAAATAAGACGAATACAGTAAACGAGATTGGCATTGTAAGGGGGCTTGCATGGACAAGCGTAGGCGGTGAGACTCTGCAGATTGAAGTAAATGTAATGCCTGGAAAAGGAGAGATAGAACTGACGGGACAGATGGGTGACGTGATGAAAGAGTCTGCAATGACAGGGATGAGTTATGTCCGTTCCGTGAGCAAAGATTACAAACTGGGTGCAGAAGTATTCAAGGAAAATGATTTTCATATCCATATTCCTGAGGGGGCAGTACCGAAGGATGGACCAAGCGCCGGTATTACAATGGCAACCGCGCTTCTTTCTGCTGTAACGGAGATTCCGGTTCGCGCCGATATAGCGATGACAGGAGAGATTACACTGCGCGGAAGAGTACTTCCAATCGGAGGACTAAAAGAAAAAATGCTGGCGGCAAAAACAGCAGGGATCAAGAGCGTGCTTGTGCCCAAGGAAAATGAAAAAGATGTGAATGAAATATCAAAAGAGATTAAGTCCGGTATGGAAATTATTTTTGTGGAAAATATGAAGGAAGTTCTTGCGCATGCACTGGTAAAGACTTCGGAAAAATAGGAAAATAAGGAAAAGATTCAGATATGGTAATTAAAAATGTCAATTTAGAAACCGTATGCGGGATTACCAGTACTCTTCCTGAAAATGAACATATGGAGGTTGCCTTTGCAGGTAAGAGTAATGTGGGAAAATCCTCGCTTATCAATGCGCTGATGAACAGGAAATCACTGGCACGAACAAGCGCCCAGCCGGGCAAGACACAGACGATAAATTTTTATAATATTAACGGAGAATTGTATTTTGTTGATCTGCCGGGCTATGGATATGCAAGGGTAAGCGAATCGGAGAAGCAGAAATGGGGGAAAATGATCGAAAATTATCTGCATACTTCTCAAAAATTACGGGCAGTTTTTTTATTGATTGATATACGGCATGAACCTTCTGCGAATGACAGAAGTATGTATGAATGGATTTTATATCAGGGTTATAAACCGGTCATTATTGCAACAAAATCAGATAAAATAAACCGAAGCCAGCTGCAAAAGCATATAAAAATGCTGCGGACGGGGCTGAAAGTGGAAAAAGATACGGTCGTTATTCCCTTTTCCGCACAGACTAAACAGGGAAGAGAAGAAATTTATGAACTGTTGGACAGCTATTTGGAAGAAGCCGATGCAAAGGAAAACAGCGCTTTTTAAGCAGACGGGGAATAAGAAAAAAAGGGGAAGAAGATATCTATGAGTAAGTCAAACAAAAAATATTTAAAAGTTATGTTGAATCTTATGATTGCAGCAGTCATTCTTTTGTTGGTGATCTTACTGCTCCCAAGGGTATTGGTGTTTTTTTCACCATTTATAGTGGGATACATTATTGCATTGATTGCAAGTCCGCTTGTGAAGTTTTTTGAAGAGAAATTAAAAATCAGAAGAAAAGCCGGAACAGCTGTCGTTATTATTGCCGTAATTGGAATCGTGATCCTTGCAGTATATTTTGTAGGGGCAAAGCTGATTCAGCAGGCAGTAGGACTGACGACGGCTCTTCCTGAGATGTGGAATGGCATGGAGTCGGATTTTAAACAGATCGGGGCAAATCTGGAAGTATTTTTAAACCGTCTGCCGGCGGACATACAGGATACGTTAGATAAGATAGCAGCCCAGATGGATATTCTGGTGGCGGATCTTTTAAGCGGCATCAGTACGCCGACGATTTCTGCGGTAGGCAGTTTTGCCAAACAGCTTCCCAATATGATTATTGCCGTGATTATGTGTCTTCTTTCCGCTTATTTTTTTGTTTCAGAGAAAGATTACATGAGTCATTTTGTCAGAAAATATATGCCTGTTTCTATTATGACAAGATGGGATTTAATGAAACGTTCCTTAAAGAGGGCCGTGGGAGGCTATTTTAAAGCGCAGTTTAAGATTGAAGTTTTTGTGTATCTGGAACTGTTGATAGGATTATCTGTTCTGGGGGTTGATTATGCGATTTTGATTGCACTCGGGATTGCAGCATTGGATTTTCTGCCTTTTTTCGGTACGGGGGCAGTTATGGTACCCTGGGCAGTTATTAAACTTTTAAGTGCGGATTATAAAATGACGATTGGTCTTTTAATCATTTGGGGTGGAGGACAGCTGCTCAGGCAGATTATTCAGCCTAAGATTGTCGGAGATTCCATTGGAGTGGCGCCGATTCCAACTTTATTTCTGCTTTATATCGGTTACCGGATCGGAGGAGTATTGGGAATGATACTGGCAGTTCCGGTCGGGATTATTCTTCAGAATATGAATGAAGAAGGATTGTTTGACACGACAAAAAACAGTATTCGGATTTTAACTGCCGGGGTGAATCATTTCAGACGGTTGGAAGAGGAAGATCTGGAAGGGATTGTTTCAGGGGAGAAACGTGAGGAATAGACCGTTTTTTTATGGAGGGTAAGCATAATTGTGTAATTATAAAATTATACTGCAATATGAGGGAACGCGGTATCAGGGCTGGCAGAGACAGGAGGGAAACGATAATACCATTCAGGGAAAGCTGGAAACACTGCTGACGAAAATGTGCAAAGAACCTGTCACCATACAGGCTTCCGGCAGAACGGATGCCGGAGTGCATGCACTTTCACAGGTGGCAAATTTTCATAGCAGTATGGATATGGAATGCGGCGTGGTTATGGAATATATGAACCGATATCTTCCGGAGGACATTGGAGTGATTCAGGTGCAGAAGGTGCCGGAGAGATTTCACAGCAGATTAAATGCAAAAGCGAAAACCTATCGGTACAGGGTAATGACGGGGAATATTCCGCATGTATTTGAGAGAAGATATGTATATGAACATCCACAGAAGCTGAACTTGGAACCAATGAAAAAAGCAGCGTCCCTGCTTTGCGGCACACACGATTTTAAGGCATTTACATCGACAAAAAAAGGAAAAAAGTCCACAGTGCGTTCTGTCAATGCTATTGACATTGAACAAAACGGAGATGAATATATATTTACTTATACGGGGGATGGATTTCTGTACCATATGGTGCGGATTATTACAGGCACACTTTTGGAAGTAGGAGAAGGAAAGCGCAGCTGCCAGGAGATCCCGGGGATATTAGAATCGGGAAAGCGGGAGAACGCGGGATTTTTAGTTCCTGCAAAAGGGCTTACTTTAGTAGAAGTTTATTATTGAATATAGATGGGAGTAAAAAAATTGACCGACAAAAGGAAACGTCAGCTACTATTTGCGGTTTACATTATATTTGTATTGAAAGTTATTATTTTTAAATACCCATATACGTGGTTAAGGGGCATTATGGATACATGGAGTAAGGACGTAGTGCTGGAAGGATTGGACAGCGCCAATTTTACTTTATTTCGTACAATACGTATGTATATTGAATATTCCGACAGACTCAACAGTTTTGAGAATCTGGCGGGAAACGTGGTAGTTTTTATTCCCTATGGGATGTTTCTGCCATCAATTTGGAAACGTTTCAGAAATTTTGCGGATACTTTTCTGGCAGCATTTCTGTTTTCGCTTTCCATTGAAGTGTTTCAGCTGTTCAGTGCGTTTGGAGCCTTTGACGTGGATGATATTGTGCTGAACTGTGCAGGCGCCATTGCAGGGTATCTGATTTATATGCTGGCAGCGTGGGTGTGTACCGGGGCTGCGAAAGAAAAAATGGAATAAATTGTAGATGAAATCTGCCGCTGTTTCAGGGGGCAGATTTTTTTGTGGTTAAGGGGATCGGACGGGGATTAGAATTATGAAGAAATTTTAAGAAAATATTTGCAGTATTTTTGCAGTATATGGGATATTAATAATGGGACAATCAATAAAAATTGAAATTTGGGACGGGGACATGACAAAAGAATATATGCAGGAAAGAATCGACCTGTATTCTGATATGCTTTACAAAATTGCATATTTGCAGTTGAAAAACAGTGAAGATGCGAAAGATATCGTACAGGAAGTATTTTATCAATATATAAAAAGACAGGAAGAGTTTGACAGTGAAGAACATGAAAAGGCATGGTTTATTAAAGTTACACTGAACGGATGCAGGAAACTGTGGCGGTCGGCCTGGTTTCGGCATACGGAAGGGCTGCCAAAACAGGAGGAGGCTTCTGAAAATAATCTGGAAAAAGAGATTTTGGAAAGGGAAAAGAAGAAACGGCTGTTGGAGGAAATCTGGCGGCTTCCACGAAAATACAGGGAAGTGATCCATTTATTTTATTTTGAAGAAATGTCCGTAAAGGAAATCGGTGAGGTAACGGGGAGAAACCCCTCCACGGTAACGTCGCAGCTGACCAGGGGGCGGGAGCTGCTGAAAAAAAGATTAAAGGAGGAATATCGGTATGAATGATTTTAAAACTACATATCAGAATGCTGTGTCGGATATTGAAAATGTTCATATTGATTTAGATTCCGTATTGGATGAGGGCAGGAGGAAACGTTTCAAAGTACATAGAAAACGGCAGAAATTATTTACCGCCGCCGCCGCGGGCGGAATTTTCATTCTTTGTACTTTGGGAACATCGCAGGCAGCGGAGTATGTAAAGACGGTTATCAAAGCGAACGAATATGGATTTTGGTCCGGCGATATGCTTACAATGTCGCGAAATACGTCGGAACAGAAAGAGGCTGGGGATGAGGAGCATGCTCTGGCAGGAAGCATGGCAGGAGCAGAATGGGAGAAGGAACTGGCGGACACCCTGAAGATGGAAGAAGATGAGTTAGTGATAGAATCCACGGAAGGGGAGACAAGGGAATATACTTCCATCGAAGATTTCAGGGAAAAAGAGGATGCGGTCTTTGTCCTGCCGGATCTGGAAAGAATGGGATATACGGCGGATTCGGAACGGGTATGGGTGAACGGCAGTTTTATTTCGGCGCAGCTGACTATTGGAGAAAAATATCTGATCTTTGACCGGATCGATTACTCGGAAACAAAGACCGGACATGCCAGCAGTACGGTTTTTATGGGCGGCGTCTGCAATGAGCGGACATATATTACCGGCCGGGGGTATGAGTACCTGCTGGTGGATTCTAAAGAGAAAACAGAGGAGGGGCAGCTTGTGATTCATGCGGCGGTATCCGCCGGATATTATGAGATATATGTGGATTTTTTTGGATTCAGTGAGGAGGAGATGCAGCAGATTTTAGAACAAATGGATTTATCCTATTATGAGCCCGGAAAAAAGTAAAATGTGGGAAAGAGAAAAGGATTTGTATGCGTGTCACAGCACGAAGACAGGAGCAGATATGAAAAGGGAAATTTTAATTTATACGAAGAAACCGGACGATTTGGAAAGTTTGATACGGGTTTTGGAGGGCGAGGGGTGTTCTGTCAGCATTGCCAGGGAAAGACAGAAAGCAGCCGACAGGCTTTTGGAAAAAGTATTTCACATGTTTATTATAGATGACAGAGGAGGGGAAAGAGAGAGTATTTTACTTACAAAAGAGATCAGAAAACGCAGCGCCGTTCCTGTTCTAATTATTTCTAAGCGGGGCAGCGGGTATGCGATGATCGAGGCGCTTAACGCAGGTGCGGATGATTTTGTGACTTGTCCGTTCCATGTATATGAAGTATCAGCAAGGGTGCATTCCCAGATACGCCGGTATACCCAGCTTACTAATTTATGTGAGAATATCAATCATATTTACAGAGTGAGAGATCTGATAGTGGATGATATCAGAAGGAAAGTGACAGTAGGAGGAAAAGAGGTGCGCCTGACGCCGATTGAATATAAAATATTGAAACTGCTTGTTCAGGAAAAGGGGAAGGTGTTCAGTATAGACCAGATCTATGAGACTATTTGGAACATGCAGGCGATTGGCGTCGATAATACCATCGCGGTACATATCAGACATATCAGGGAAAAGATAGAAGAAAATCCGAGAGAACCGGAATACCTGAAAGTAGTGTGGGGAACCGGATATAAAGTAGGATAAGACGGTAGCCTTTTCTTTCTAAAAGGGGTATAATACGGATTAAGGAAAGAAAAGGAGATGTAGGTTATGGAGAACTTTTTTAAAAAAGTAAAAGCAAATTACATGGTCAGTGCAGCCCTTCTTGTTCTTTTTGGACTGGTATTGCTCATATGGCCAAAGACATCTACCACAGTACTCTGCATTGCATTAGGGTGCGTTCTTGTCATTTGCGGCGTGATCCGCCTCGCCGTGTTTTTATTGGAACGGGACGGCAGCTTATATTCGTCGATGAATCTTTTATCGGGGATTGTTCTGGCAGCTGTAGGAGTCTGGATTATTGTAAAACCGGAGGGCATTATGTTTGTAGTGCCAATCGTAATAGGAATTGTTGTGATTTTCCACGGTATCCATGACTTTGGGCAGACAGTCAGTCTGTATAAAGCAGGCTATGATAAATGGTGGGTTGCGATGCTGCTTGGAGTGATTACGACAGGGCTTGGCATTCTTTTAGTGGTAAATCCTTTTGAAACGATCGAGATTGTGGTGCGGGTGGTAGGAATCTGCCTGATGTATGACGGAATTTCGGATATGTGGATTGTATCCAGAGTATCCAGGATCGTAAAACAGGCAAGACAGGATCTGGCGGCGCTGGATGCAGATTATGTGGAATCAGATCAAAAATAAACAGAAAAACTCTTAACAATCTAGTACTTTAGTCCGATATATATAATACAAAGAAACCTGTTGAAATATGCATCCGGGGAGGGATTAACGCATACGGATTTGAAAACAGTTTTAAGGTTCAATCGGTAGTACTCGTACCAAAGCTGAAGGACGCCACAGCGGAAAAATGGCAGAAAAAGGAACAGGAGAGTGCAGGTTCATCAGCATTCGGACAGATTCTTAAGGAAGCATGTGAAAACAGGAAAGAGGAGTCTGGTAAACCTCAGGTAACAAGATGTTACACATGCGGATACACAAAAAAAGCGCAGTTGTTTGTGTATCAGGTGGAATTCAGGGAATACTGTTAATGATGATGGATCAGGAAGAAACGGAACAGAGAAGGCGGAAGCCCTCTGTTCCGTTTTCCTGTATATATATGATGCGTCGGCAGAAGTCCGGGTAACAGTTTAGTAGTTTTTTCCATGATGTTACTTGCATGATAAGGATAAATTTGCTATAACAGTCATTAGGACGTAAAGATATGCGGATGAAGGAGGAGAACCCGGTGGATAAAATTTCGATCGTGGTGCCATGCTACAATGAGGAAGAAACTTTAGAATACTTTTATGAAGCAATGACGGCGCTTTCAGAAAAAATAGAAGGCGCAGGGATAGAGATTATATTGGTGGATGATGGATCTAAAGACCATACTTACGAGAAAATGTGCGCTTTGCATGAAAAGGATGACAGAATAAAATGTATTTCATTTTCCAGGAACTTTGGAAAAGAGGCGGCAATTTTTTCAGGACTTCGGGCAGGGAGCGGAGACTGCTTTGTTGTTATGGATGCAGATTTGCAGCATCCGCCGGAAACGATTCTGCAAATGTATGCTTACTGGAAAGAAGGATATGAAGTTGTGGAAGGGGTGAAAGTAAGCAGGGGAAAAGAATCGAAAATCCATAAATGGCTGGCTGGTGCATTTTATGATGCGATCAGTGGAATCATGCATGTGGATATGCGTAATTCTTCTGATTTTAAACTGTTGGACAGAAAAGCAGCGGAGGCAGTCTGTTCGCTGACAGAAAAAAATACTTTTTTCAGGGCGCTTACATACTGGGTAGGCTTTAAGAGTATAGCGGTGTCTTATGAAGTACAGGAAAGAGTTGCGGGTACGACAAAATGGTCCTATTGGAAGTTAGGGAAGTATGCATTGCGCAATCTGATTTCTTTCAGTAACGCACCGCTACAGATTGTAACGGTGATTGGTATTTTATTTTTGCTGGTCGGCGCTGTCTGGGGAGTGGATGCTGTTGTGAGCTTTTTTCAGGGAAGATCAGTGGGCGGATACCCCAGCCTTGTTCTGCTTATTATTATTGCTACAGGAGGAATTATGGTAAGCCTTGGAATTATAGGGGCTTATATTGCAAAAATATATGATGAAATTAAAAACAGACCTCAGTATATTATCAGGGAAAAAAAGGACTAGCATATTTTACGGGACGGCGTTTCTGATTCCTGTTTTATTGATGCTTGGAATCTGTATCCTGATGAGGATTGCGCCTTTCGGGGAAGGCTCTTTTCTGATTGCAGATATGGAAAAACAGTATGCGGATTTTCTGGCATACTATAAGACAATATTTCGGGGAGAAAACAATATATTTTATACATTCAGTAAGTGCCTTGGCGGAGACATGATCGGATTTTTTACTTATTATCTGACCAGTCCGTTTAATCTGTTGTTTCTTTTTCTGAAAACGGGGCAGATACCGGCGGGAATTACGATTGTTATTCTGATGAAACTTGGCTGCTGCGGTATTTCGATGGCTTATTATTTGAACCGCCGCTTTGGAAGGAAGGAAAACCCGGATATATTCGTGTTTTCTACTTCTTATGCCATGATGGGATATCTGATGACGAATTGTTTCAATATTATGTGGCTGGATGCATTGATATGGTTTCCGGCGGCGCTTTTTGGCATTGAAAAAATTCTTTGTAATAAGAAGCCGTATACTTATATCGGGTCGCTTTTCATGGTATTGCTGTGTAATTATTATATTGGTTATATGGTCTGCATTTTCTGTGTCTTTTATTTTTTATACCGCCTGATCGTAATGAAAAAGAAAAAAGGAGTATGGCGGAAAATAGGGAAGTTTGCGTATGCTTCGCTTCTGGCGGCGGGGCTTCTTGCAGTTTTTTTACTGCCTACTTTCTGCACTTTGCAGGGGAGCCAGAAAGATGGAAAAGATCTGGGGCTTGGGATTACGCTCCCCAATTTAAACCCCATCAGGGTATTATCGAAGCTTTTTACAATGGCATTCAGCGAACATGAACTCATGAACGGCATGCCCAATATTTTTTGCGGGCTGCTTATGTTTGTGCTGACAGTATTGTTTTTCTTTAACAAAAAGATTTCTGTCAGAGAACGGCTTTTGTCCGGGATTTTAATGGGAATTGTCATGGGGAGCTTTTGCAGGGCGGAAGTGGACTTTGTATGGCATGCTTTTATGGAACCGTCAGGCTACCATTACCGGTATGCATTTTTATTCAGTTTTCTGATGATTGTCTATTCTTATCAGGGGCTGATGCAGCTGAAAGAAGGGCTGCCAAAGGAACGCTTCTGGTATGCTGCAGGAACGTTTACCATTCTCTTTTTTCTCATATTTAAGCACCGATATGAATATTTGAATGTAAAAAAAGCTCTGCCGGATATTTTGATGATCTTTTCTATTTTACTTTTTCTTTTTTTTATCACAAAAGAAGGAAACAAAAAGCAGGCGTACCGGAAATGGTTTCTCATACTGGCCGGCATACAAGTATTAAATTTATCGGTAAACGGAGTATTTACTTACAGAAAGCTCCGAAATACATTTTATGCGACGGCAGCGGACTATAAGATGGAGGATGCAAGAATTGCGCCATTGGTAAAAGAAATAAAACGTCTGGATAAGGGCGTTTACCGGATGGAAAATCTGGAACCGAAGGGAGATAACGATTCCATGCATTTTTCTTATGCCGGACTTACTCATTACAGTTCCAATGAAAAAAATTTTGTATTATCCTTTTTAGAGAAAATGGGACTGAATTATAACAGACTGAATGTGGAATATGGTACAGGAACAACGCAGACGGCGGATAGTCTGCTTGGCGTGAAGTATCTGCTCGGAACAGAAGAAAGTATCAATAAACCCTATCAGCCTGCAGGACTTTACAGGACCGGACTGACCGTTTATCAAAATCCGAATGCGCTGCCAATTGGGTTTCTTGCAGAGGAATCTGTCAGACAGGTGAATATGGAAGAGAAGAATCCATTTCAGCTGCAAAACAATATGTATGGTTTGGCGGCAGGAGCGGAAGGGACGATTTTTAAGGAAGCGGCGCTGCAGCAGGTGACTCTGGAAAACTGCAGGGAAGAAAAAGGGGAGGGGGTTACCTGCTTTATAAGGGAGGAAGAAGACAGACCCGTCAGCGTGACTTACGAACTGGAAACGGAAGCTTCCGGCAGAATTTTTGCTTATATCACGGCGCAGGGAAAGACGCAGCCAGCGGAAGTATATGTCAACGGAGAATTTTTATGCGGGTATCTGAACCGTTCAAACTGGAAAATCTTAAATCTGGGAGACTATAAGAAAGGAGAAAAAATTCTCTTTACGATACAGACAGGCGAAGATTCTCTGATGATAGAAAATGCCTATTTTGCTACAGAAGACGGGACAGAACTGAAAAAAGAATATGAGCAGATTACAGAGACTCCCGTTTCTTTCACAAGAAGAAGCAGTTCCCATCTGACTGCAGAAACGGAAAATCTACAGGAAAAAATTTTAATTTTCAGTATTCCATATGAAGAAAACTGGAATATTACGGTCGACGGCGTCCGAACTTCGCCGGAAAAAATATATGATACTTTTTTGGCAGTTCCTTTAGGACCGGGCAGACATATAGTAGATCTTTGCTATATTCCAAAGGGATTTTATGCAGGAACGGGAATCAGCATCGTCTGTATTGGAATCGTAGCAGGAATGCTTGTTACGGACAGGAAAAAACGCAGTAAATTTACGGTGATACAAGGGAAGGAAAAACAGAATGAGAAAAAGTAAATGGGTGGATATCCATGCGGATGATTTTGGAGTATCCGTACATGCTTCTGAAGATATTATGGAATGCCTGGAAGATGGAGCGCTTGACAGCATCAGTGTGATTGCAAATATGTCGTGCTTTGGAGAATGTGTCAGACGCTATAGGGAAAAGCGGGATTCTTTTAAGAGAGTTCCTCATATTTGCGTACATTTAAACGTTTTAGACGGGAAAGCCGTTTTGGACAGGACAGCGATACCGGATCTGGTGGATGACGAAGGCTTTTTTTGTCTTTCCTGGGGTACGCTTTTTATGATCAATTATGGAGGAAAAAGGAAGAGGGAGCGGATTAAGAAACAGTTGAAAGCAGAATTTGAGGCTCAAATCAAACTGGTAACAGAAGCGTTTGATTTAAAAGAACTCCGATTGGATTCTCACCAGCATCCGCATATGATTCCTTTTGTGTTTGACGTGTTAATGGAGATCTGCGAAGAAAGTAAAATCCCGGTCCGGTTTGTGCGGCTTGCCAGAGAACCGTTATCTCCCTTTATCAGACAGGTCTGTTTTTATCCCACGTATTCGCCTGTTAATCTGATTAAAAATATTCTTTTAAACTTTTTTTCAATGCAGAACCGGAGAAAACTGGAAAAGAGGGAAATTCCCTATGAACTTCTGTGGGGGCTTTTGATGAGCGGGAATATGGATACAAGGCGGGTGCCGGAACTTTTTGCCTATATGGTAAAATATGCAAAAAGAAAAGACAGAGTCCTGGAGATTTTGTTTCACCCGGGAAGAATGCTGGAAGAAGAGAAGACAGGGGAATACAGGAAACCGGGCTTTTTGAATTTTTATCTGAGTGAAAACCGGAATGTGGAAAAAGTATGCATTACTTACTTGGAAAACTCTCATACTTATGGTAAAATAATATGAGCGAGAGAAGGACGGAGCAGAATATAAGGAAATAGGGGGAAGTACAGTATGAAGAAAGTATTGGCTACCGACATAGTACAGGGGATGGTGGCGGCAAAGGACATTTACAATTCTCAGAATTTATTAGTCATACAGCAGGGAACCGTATTTGATGACAGAGCGATATCCAAACTGATGGTACATGGAATTGCCAGCGCTCTGATCGTTGACGAAAAGGGACCGGTACGTCATGCGCCCAAGGAGCCGTCTTATTACCAGAAGATCAGGGAGAGTCAGGAGTTTAAAGAATTTAAGGAAAGGTATGATAAAGAAACCGTTGCCTTTACGGATGAGCTTACCCAGATCGTAGAAAAAGGGAAAGCGGTCGACAGCGAGAAACTTTTGGATTTTACCTATAATATTGTGGGCGGTAAAGAAGTAAAGGTTACACTTTTTGATACGCTGCAGAATTTAAGGGAATATGATGACGCAACCTATATCCATTCCGTAAATGTTGCGTTGATCTGCGCTTTATTTGCGTCATGGATCAGGCTTTCACCAAAAGAGACCAGAATTGCCATGATGTGCGGTCTGCTTCATGATGTGGGAAAGGTTATGGTACCGGAAGAAATATTAAAAAAACCGGAAAAATTAAACGAACTGGAATTTGTACGCATCAAGTCCCATCCGATGGACGGAGCCAGAGTGCTGAAACTAAAAAAGGTGGACAGCCATATTGTGAACGCGGCATTACAGCATCATGAACATTGCGACGGTTCCGGTTACCCGCAGGGATTAAAGAGCAGACAGATTGATCCTTATGCAAAGATGGTTGCGATTGCAGATGTATTTGAAGGGATGACGGCGGCGAGGGCATATCGTGAGCCGATCTGCCCGTTTACAGTAATAGAACAGTTTGAAGAAGAAGGGCTCAGTAAATATGAAGTAGAATTTCTTCTGCCCTTTCTGGAGCATGTGGGCGGTATTTATATACAAAACAGAGTACGGCTTTCCAATGGCATGGAAGGAAATATTGTATTCTTAAATAAAGAAAAAATCTCGAGACCGATCGTGCAGTGTGGAAAAAGTTTTATTAATCTGATGGAACACAGAGGTCTTACAATTGAAAGAATTTTATAGAAAAAGAGTGGGAAAATAAAAGGGGCTGTGCGTGCAGCCCTTTTTGTAATGAAAGAAGAACATGTTGACCGCGGTTTGCAGGGCAGCAACGGAAATGGTTCCGGAAAGGCAGGGACAGAGTGTGAAGAGGATCGACTGGGTAGACGTATTAAAATGTATCGGGATTTTTATTATTTATTTCTGGCATCTGGGAGAAGGAATGGGAAAAAGCTATGAGTTTCTTTTGCGTTTTCATGTGCCGCTGTTCTTTTTTTTGTCCGGCTGTATGGAGTCTTTGCAGAAAGAAACAGGGTTTTCTTCTTATGTTTGGAGAAAAGTAAAAAACATATTGATTCCTTTCTTTTTCTTCGCTTTCTTTTCCATGCTTCTTGTGATTTGTTACGAACAGTGCGGGCTGTCCCTGATTGGACTGATGGTAAAGCAGATTCTTTTAGGGGGAATGCGCAACCGGATATTTGCCTATTCGCTCTGGTTCCTTACCTGTCTTTTCGTAATGAGCATATTGTTTCAGCTGATTAAGAAGCTGAAACGGCGAAGCTTCATTTTTATTACGGGTATGGTCCTGTATGTGGTTACTGCCAGATTTCTGCCGTATAAACCGGATATGTTCCCGCTTCTTCCTTATAATGCGGACTGCGCGCTGTATTATACGATCTATTATTGTACAGGCTATTGCATTTTCCCCGAATTACAGAAATTTTTAGAGAGCAGTGAGGAAAAGAAAAAGATCCGAAATATTGTTTTAGCTGTGACAGGTGTGGCAGGAAGCGTGTATGCGGTTCTGCTTTTTTGGGGGACAGATGTGACAGGCATTCTTTTGAAAGTGCCGGTATTCAGGATTTTTCATCCTTATCTGGTGGCAATGCTGTTGATTATCTGGTGTGTCGTTATTGCGTTCTGTCTGCAAAAAAGTAAGATCATGCAGCAATTTGGCAGAGAGAGCCTTTATCTTTGCGGCAATGAATTTTTCATGAAAACGCTTGTGACGATTGCCGCTTCCTTTTGGGGAATCAGCATACCAATGCAAAATGCTGCAGTGGGAATCGTGTATGTTATTATAGTAATGCATCTGACCCATTTTATGCTGATACCAATTGAAAAACAGGTTATTGGTAAAATAGAAGATAAATGGAAGAAAAGTGAAAACAGGGATTGACAACAGAAGAACGAGTGATATAATGAACATATGAACAGATATTCATATATTATAATCCTTGTTTATGCAGCCATCGAATGGCGGAAAGGAAGTGAAGTAATGAAAAAAGAGAAAGAAGAGATTGAAAAATGTGATTTTATTTGTGTACATGAAGAGATTGTGCAACAGGTAAATGAAAAGATGCCGGAGGAGGAAAAGCTGTCCTGTCTGGCGGAATTTTTCAAGATCTTTGGCGATACCACGAGGATTAAGATATTATATGTACTTATGTGTTCGGAGATGTGCGTATGTGACCTGGCGCAGTTGCTTCATATGACGCAGTCCGCAATTTCCCATCAGCTCAGAGTATTAAAGCAGATGGATCTTGTGAAAAACAGAAGAGAGGGAAAGAGTATTTTTTACTCTCTGTCGGATGGGCATATTAAGACAATTTTAAGTCAGGGGCTTGAACATATTAACGAGTAAAATTCTGCCGTCAGGGCAGACAGATGGGAGAAGGTTGAAAGAAAAGCGTTTTCAACTATTGAATTTGAGTGTCTGCTAAAGCAGACAGATGGGAGTAAAAATGAGAAAAACTTATATTTTAGAAGATCTGGATTGTGCAAACTGTGCAGCAAAAATTGAAGAGGCGGTAGGAAAGTTAGACGGCGTGAGCAAGAGTACGGTAACGCTTTTGACGCAGAAGCTTGTGATTGAAGTAGAAGAGGATAAGGCTTCTTCGATTGTAAAGGAGATTAAAGCGATCGTAAAGAAGTTTGAGCCGGATGTGGAAGTAATTGAAAAATAAGGGAGAGTTCCTATGACAAAGAAATTAAAAAAGAGGATAAGGAGGGTTTTAATCGGTGCGGTATGCTATTTTGCCGCAGTGCTTTGGGATAAACTCCTTCTTGCATCTTCGATTATCATACCGGTGCCGGCTGTCATTGCCGAACTGTTTTTAAGGAATGCGGTTCCCAATCTGCATGATATGATCCGGTTTGCGGCGTTTTTGACTGCTTATATTGTAATTGGAGGAGATGTGGTCAAAAATGCGGTGAAGAATATTGGGCACGGGCAGGTTTTTGATGAAAATTTTTTAATGATGATTGCAACGGTGGGAGCCTTTTTTGTGGGCGATTACCCGGAAGCGGTGGCGGTGATGCTCTTTTATCAGGTAGGAGAGTGTTTTCAGTCTTATGCGGTTAACAAATCAAGAAAATCCATTGCCGCGCTTATGGACATCAGACCGGACTATGCCAATGTGTTAAGGGATGGAGAAGAGAAGGAAGTAGATCCTGACGAGGTGGCAATAGGCGAAACGATTGTACTAAAGCCTGGTGAAAGGATTCCGCTCGACGGTACGATTCTTACGGGAAATTCTGCATTGGATACAATGGCGCTTACCGGTGAGAGTATGCCGAGGGACGTTTCGGCGGGAGATGAAGTCATCAGCGGATGCATTAACTTATCGGGAGTATTGGAAGTAAAGGTAAGCAGGGAATTTGGACAGTCCACGGTTGCCAAAATTCTGGATCTGGTAGAAAACGCCAGCAGTAAAAAGGCGGAATCTGAAAATTTTATCACAAAATTTGCAAAGTATTATACGCCGATCGTTGTTTTTTGCGCACTTGCGCTTGCAATTGTGCCGCCGCTTATCCTTTCCGGCGGATGGAGTACATGGATTTACAGGGCGCTTACTTTTCTTGTGATTTCCTGTCCCTGTGCGCTTGTCATCAGCATTCCGTTAAGCTTTTTTGGCGGGCTTGGCGGTTCTTCCAAAGCAGGGATACTGATAAAAGGCAGCAACTATCTGGAAGCGCTGGCGGATGCACAGATCGTTGTGATGGATAAAACGGGTACTCTGACAAAGGGCAGCTTTGCGGTGGTGAAGATTCTGGCAGAAGAGGGCGTAAACGAGAAGGAACTTCTGGAACTTTCCGCTTATGCAGAAAGTTATTCTACTCATCCCATTTCCCAATCTCTGGTAAAGGCTTATCAGGATGCAGGGAATGAAGTGATAAAGGAACGTCTTGGAACAGTAGAGGAAATTGCGGGACACGGCGTAAAGGCAGTTGTGGACGGCGTCACAGTGCTTGCAGGAAATGAAAAACTGATGAAAAAAGAAGGGATTTCCATTGGTACGAAGTGGAAAGAGGACGCCCTGACAGGCACTTTGGTTCATGTGGCAAAGGATGGCGGATATCTTGGCGCAGTGGTTATCGCGGATGAAATGAAGCCGGATGCGCAGGCAGCAGTTGCCGGCATGAAAGCAATGGGGATTAAACAAATTGTGATGTTAACCGGAGACCGAAAGGAAGTTGCAGAACATGTGGCAGAGAAGCTTGGTATTACTACTGTTTATGCAGAGCTGCTTCCCGGAGATAAGGTGGACCGGGTAGAGGAGTTGTTTGGACAGAAATCGGAAAAAGGGAAACTGATTTTTGTGGGCGACGGAATCAATGATGCGCCGGTACTTGCAAGGGCGGATATTGGTATTGCAATGGGCGGTCTTGGAAGTGATGCGGCGATCGAGGCCGCGGATGTGGTTATCATGACGGATGAGCCATCCAAAATTGCAAAGGCAATGAAAATATCGGTAAAAACGCTGCGGATTGTGAAAGAAAATATTGTGTTTGCCATTGGAGTGAAAGTACTGGTACTGCTTTTAGCGGCGCTTGGCATGGCAAATATGTGGGCGGCGGTATTTGCAGACGTGGGCGTGGCCGTCATTGCCATATTGAATGCAATGCGGGCGCTTCAGACGGATCAACTATAGAATTACCATGTATGCGGGCAGCAGTTTGTGAGAAACGGACTGCTGCTTACAGAGCATACGGATTGGAGTATGCATGAAAATTGCGGATTTGTATAAGAATAAAAAAAGAACGTTATCTTTTGAAATTTTTCCACCCAAAAAAGACAGTGAATTGAAAAATATCGATGCAACGCTGGAAATTCTCAGTGAATTAAAACCGGATTTTATCAGCGTGACTTTCGGTGCAGGCGGCAGTTCAAACTGCAACCGGACGATTGAGCTTGCAAAAAAAATAAAAGAAAACTATCATGTGGAACCGGTAGTTCATCTGACCTGCTTAAGTTATGATAAAGCGGAAATCGATGAATTTTCCAAAGTTTTAAAGAGTGAGGGCATTGAAAATATTCTGGCGCTTCGCGGCGACAGGAATCCTGATCTGCCGGAAAAGGAAGATTTTCATCATGCGTCGGATCTGACGGCATATTTAAAAGAAAAGGGAGATTTTTGCATTGCGGGGGCCTGTTATCCGGAATGCCACCCGGAGTCGAAAAACAGGATTGAGGAGCTCCGGCATCTGAAAACAAAGGTGGACGCAGGTTCGGAAGTGCTGCTTTCCCAGTTGTTTTTTGATAACGACTGTTTTTACCGGTTGGTGGAGGACTGCCGGATCGCAGGAATAGAAGTGCCTGTGATTCCGGGAATTATGCCGGTGATTAATGCGGCGCAGATCAAAAGAATGGTTACCATGTGCGGCGCGTCATTTCCGGTACGGTTTGAAAAAATCATTCATAAATATGAGCAGAATAAAGAGGCTTTATTCGATGCAGGAATGTCTTATGCGCTGACCCAGACGATAGAACTGCTCACAAACGATATTCAGGGGATTCATTTGTATACAATGAATAACCCAATAGTTGCAGGGAAAATCTGCGAGGGAATTAAAAATATTATCAAAGTGGATAAAGAGCAGGGATAATAAGGCGCGGGGAGACTTCCCGGAATAAAATGTTTTGAACAAAAATCAGGTACATTTTATTTTCTGCATCCTCAGAAATTCTTTCGGTGAGATACCGAACTCTTTTTTAAACGCTCGATAAAAGCTGGAATAATCGCCAAAACCAAAAGAAAGATAAGCGTCTGTTATATTGCGGCCGCCAAGAATGGCTTCCCTGCAAAGGGTAAGCCTTTTTTTTGTGATGTACTGATGGACGGAGATACCGAAATTTTCTTTGAAAATATGGGCAATATGATATTTGCTTACAAAAAATGTCTGTGAAAGAACGTCAAGGGATAATTCTTCTTCTATGTGGTTTTCAATATAATTTGCGATATGCTGATACAGAGAGGTCTCTGTGTTCTTTCTCTCAGGGTAGTTTCTTTCATGTATTGTGCGGTTCAGATGAAGGAGCAGGCCGTTAATGCAGAGCGGGATCTGCGCGCTTCGTCCGAAACGGTCAGAGTGCAGCTCTTCTAACAGGCGCAGTATCATGGATTGTATCGTATTAAAAGTAATTTCATTGTTGTGAAAGATATAAGTTTTGTTGATCTGTACATACTGTAAAAGATAACCGTAATCAGAGGAAAGAGAGATCAGGCCGCTGCAGTATTCTTTACTGATCCATAATACAAAACGACGGTAGGGGATCGTCTGGTCATGTATGATCGGGCGGTGAGAAATCTCAGGAGGAAGAAGGATGACATCTCCAAAACGCAGGGAAAAAGTTTTATCTTCAATCTGTATACTTACGCTGCCCTCTAAAAAGAAATAAAATTCATAGTAATTATGCGTATGCAGGTCTACTTTTGACAAACCGTGGTCATTATAATAATAGATTTCAAAATCTTTGGAGAGCATATATTGTCTCGTTTGGAAGGCAGTCTGCAGGTTCTTTTTCATATTGCAAGGTTCCTTTCTCTAAAAGTATCAGAAATACAGTATTAATGGGAAAATTGTATATTTACAATAGCATAATACCGCAAGTTTTGCAATGTTTACCGCAAGGGGCTCAATGGTAATGAGGAGGAAGAATTTGTATAATGGAGGAGAAAAGAGACGGATAAAGGTTTCAGGGAATAATAATAGAGAATAATATTGGAAAGAAGGTAGAAAAGTATGGAGATGACATTAAGGTGGTACGGGAGCAAGTTTGATACGGTTACTTTAAAGCAGATCAGGCAGATTCCGGGCGTGACGGGAGTTATTACGACGTTGTATGATACGGCGCCGGGAGAAGTATGGAGCAGAGAGCGGATCAGGGCAATGAAGGAAGAAGTGGAGGCGGCAGGCCTTCATATTGCAGGGATCGAAAGCGTTAATATTCATGATGCGATCAAAGTAGGAACGCCGGATAGGGAAGAGTATATTGCCAATTATATAGAAACGCTGGAGAATCTCGGCAAAGAAGACCTTCATCTTGTCTGTTATAATTTTATGCCGGTTTTTGACTGGACAAGGACAGAACTTGCAAGAGTGCGGCCGGACGGATCTACAGTGCTTGCTTATACACAGGAGGCGGTAGATGCATTGAACCCGGAAAAGATGTTTGAGTCCATTGCGGGAGATATGAACGGTACGGTGATGCCAGGCTGGGAACCTGACAGAATGGAACATGTAAAAGAATTATTTGAGCTGTACAGGGATGTGGATGATGAAAAACTGTTTGCCAATTTAAAATATTTCCTTGAAAAAATAATGCCCGTATGTAATCAGTATGATATTAAGATGGCGATCCATCCTGACGATCCGGCATGGAGCGTATTTGACCTGCCCCGCATTATCATCAATAAGAAAAATATTCTCCGCATGATGGAAATGGTGGATGATCCGCACAATGGGGTGACTTTTTGTTCCGGGTCTTACGGAACGAATCTGGAAAACGATCTTCCCGATATGATCCGGTCGCTAAAGGGCAGGATTCATTTTGCCCACGTGCGGAATTTGAAATTTATTACCCCTACTAATTTTGAAGAGGCGGCCCATCTTTCCTCAGACGGTACTTTTGATATGTATGAGATCATGAAAGCGCTTTATGAAATCGGATTTGACGGTCCGATCCGTCCTGACCACGGACGGATGATCTGGGATGAGGTGGCAATGCCGGGATATGGACTTTATGACAGAGCGCTTGGCGCGGCGTATTTAAACGGGCTGTGGGAAGCGATTGAGAAGGGCGCGAAGCGATAGAAGGGAGCAGGTATGATAACATTAAGCGATAAAGGATTGGAAAATCGTACGGAATGGAAAGAGAAAGGATATGAACTGCCTGAATTTGACAGAAAAAAAGCTATGGCGGCAACAAAGGAAAATCCCTTCTGGGTGCATTTTGGAGCGGGCAATCTGTTTCGGGCATTTCAGGCGAATGTAGTGCAGAAGCTTTTAAATAAAGGGGTGTTAGACAGAGGACTAATTGCGGTGGAAGGATTTGATTATGAAATCATTGAAAAAATGTATCGTCCCCATGATGATCTCAGTATCCTTGTTACTTTGAAAGCGGATGGAAATGTCGAAAAAACAGTAGTAGGAAGTATTTTGGAAAGCTGTGTGCTGGATTCGGAAAATGGGGCGGAGTTTCAAAGGCTCCGGGAAATTTTTGCAAAAGATTCTCTGCAGATGGCGACCTTTACGATTACGGAAAAAGGATACAGTCTGGCAGATGGCAAAGGAGAGACGCTTTCTTCTGTAGAGGCGGACTATAAGGCAGGACCGGAAAAAGCGATGAGCTATATTGGAAAAGTAGTATCTTTGCTATATACCCGTTATCAGGCAGGAAAAAAGCCGATTGCGATGGTCAGTATGGACAATTGTTCCCATAATGGCGATAAGCTGTATGCAGCAGTACATGCTTTTGCGGAAAAATGGGTGGAGAACGCTTTGGCGGAGGAAGGGTTTTTGCATTATATTGAGGATAAGAACAAGGTGGCTTTTCCCTGGACTATGATTGATAAAATTACGCCAAGGCCGGATGCTTCCGTGGAAGAAATTCTGGAAAAGGATGGAATTGAGGGATTAGAGCCGGTGGTGACATCCAAAAACACTTATGCAGCCCCCTTTGTCAATGCGGAGGAATGCGAATATCTTGTCATAGAAGATGCTTTCCCAAATGGAAGGCCCGAACTGGAAAAGGGCGGATTGATGTTTACGGATCGTGAGACAGTCAATAAAGTGGAAAAGATGAAAGTATGTACCTGTTTAAATCCGCTTCATACCACGCTTGCCGTATTTGGCTGTCTGCTTGGGTATCATAAAATTTCTGATGAAATGAAAGATGAGGAATTGAAAAAGCTGGTAGAGATTATTGGATATAAAGAAGGACTGCCGGTGGTGGTTGATCCGGGAATATTAGATCCCAAAGAGTTTATTGACACGGTTTTAAATATCAGAATCCCAAATCCGTTTATGCCGGATACGCCTCAGCGTATTGCGACCGACACATCCCAGAAACTGGCAATCCGCTTTGGGGAGACCATTAAGGCATATGAGGCGTCAGAGAAACTTAAAGTTTCAGAACTGAAAATGATTCCTCTTGTATTTGCGGGCTGGCTTCGCTATCTGATGGCAGTGGACGATGATGGAAATGAATTTGAATTAAGCCCTGATCCTTTGTTAGATACACTGCGTCCGCATATTAGCAGACTGCAGCTTGGAGAACAGGATAAGGTAGAGGAGACGATCAGGCCGATTCTGGAAAATAAATCTATTTTTGGGGTGGATTTGTATGAGACAGGCATGGCACAGGCAGTATGCGGTTATTTACAGGAAATGCTCTGTGGAACGGGAGCTGTCAGGAAACTGTTAAAGAATGCATTGGCCAAAGAGGAATGAAAAATTTGAGCTGATTTGACAAAAACAGACAGCGAACTACAAAAATAGCATGATTTGGAACGGAATTGACTGTAGAAACGAAGTTCTTTTGTGTTATAATGATTTTGGTTCAGATACCTGATCCGGCAGTACGGTTTTTAAGCATCACTCTGCAGTCGTCCTATCTTGGATGCCGCGGGCATTTGGAATAACCCCACTAAGTGTCTGCAGCCTTTAACCCTATAAAGCTTCTGTACTGCCGGATCATGGCTTAATAAGAAAACGGGAAGGAAAAAGTGTTTATGAAGATAGCAGTCTGTGATGATTGTTATGAAGACGCCTTATATTTGAAAACCCTTTTGGAGGGGCAGTCTGTATGGATATATTCCGATTCAGACTGCCTTATTTTGGATATAAAAGAAAATAGCAGGCAATATGATTTGTATTTTTTGGATATTTTTATGGAAGATTCCATGAATGGGATTGATCTCGCCAGGCTGGTCAGACAGCAGGATGAAGAGGCGGTGATCTGTTTTATTTCTTCCAGCAATGAATTTTACAGGGAAGCCTATGACCTTTATGCAGTGCAGTATCTTTTAAAACCGGTGCAGGCGGAGGAAGTGCATAATCTTCTGGACAGGGTATCCAAAAGTCTGCTTCGGAACAGGGAGCGGAGTCTTTGCTTTAAGTGGCGGGGACAGACCGGAACCATTCCATATGGAAATATTCTGTTTATCAGCAGCAGCGAGCATACTGTTTTTATCTATTGTAAAAATGGTGTGGTACAGGAATGTAAAGGAAAATTAAGTGAAATAGCGTTACAGGCTGGTGGGGATGTATTTATGCGGTGCCATCAGAGTTTTCTTGTCAATATGTATCAGGTGGACAGTTTAAAAGGGAATGAGCTTATGGTTTCAGGACATCCTATTCCGATATCCAGACGGTATTACACGGAGGTAAAGCGGCGGTATCAGGAGATACTGTTTGAGGAGGTAGACTGAAAAATGATAATACTTCGAGACTTATCTATATTTTGGGCTATGTTTCATGTAATTTTTCTTTTTATTATGTTGTTCCGTTCGCGCTATACAAAGAAAAAAACATTGTTGGCTGCGGGAATTGGCATGGGAATTCTCATGGCATTAAACGGGGCGGCGCTTGTTGTATTTGGCATTGATAAGTTGTCAAAAGTGTTTTTATTTACCTGTTCTATTCCCAGCTTTCTTTTTTTCTACATAATGAGTGCGGATAAAAGGTTTAAATTTCTGCTTACCTTCTGCCTTGCGGATACGACCTGTCTGTGGATCATGGCGGTTACAAATCTGCTCGATTATTACCTGGGAGGCGGACGGTATATCGTAATGTTTGTCAGCAGGCTGCTTGCTTATCCTTTAGTGGAATTTTGCGTGTGGAGGTTTCTTCGCAGACCTTATATGGAATTACAGGATGCCGTGGAAAAAGGATGGGGGATTTTTGCGTGTATGACAATGCTGTATTATATTCTGCTGGTTGTAATAGTGCAGTTCCCTGTTAATATCGTAGAACGTCCGGAAGATATGCTGCCTTGTATTTTGGTACTGCTTTTAATGTTTTTTAATTATGGGACGATATTTTCGGCGCTTTACAGACAGCTTTTGCTTTATCGGAAACAGCAGAGCGAACGTGCTTTACAGGAACAGAAAAATGCGTTGGAAGTACAGCTTCTAAATCAACAGCGTATACGGAAAATGAAGCATGATATGAAGGGACATACAGTGATGCTTTCAGGGCTGCTTGCAGCAGGGAAGACAAAAGAAGCAATGGCGTATTTAAAAGGCGTGGAGACGCAGATGGATACTTTGCCGGGGCAATTTTGTGCCAATCCTTACCTTAACGCAGTATTGGTTCAGTATTTTGGACAGTTACAGGAGCTGGGAGCGGAGTGCAGGATGGATATTCAGATTGGAGGGGAAGAGCTTCCTTATATGGAACTGTGCCAGATTCTCTCCAATGGATTGGAAAATGTCTGTGACGCCCTGAAAGAACTGGAAACAGAAAAACGGAAAGTTTCCGTACAGATGAAGTACAGCAGAGATTATCTTATTATACGGATCAGAAACCGGTGCAGGGACGATCTGTATGTGGAAAGAGGGAGCATTGTACCGACGGACAAGCAGGGACACGATCACGGCTTTGGGCTTATCACAATAAAAGAGATGGTCAGACGTCTGGAAGGCGAGATGTTTTGTTATACAGAAAATGGGAATTTTGTATTGGACGTAATGGTTCGCAGACCGTTTTTGGGAAAAGAGATATAAGATTCGTATTATTATGTGAGAAAGTGTTGACTTTTCAGTGCTGTGTTATAAAATGATTTTACAAAGAGAGACGGCAGACGGATACTTCAGACAAGGTATGGCAGGGAGGAAAGAGGCATTTGGAGAGTGAAGAGAAAGTTGTGGAGAAAAGCAGAAAGCATAAATTCATAATAGCAGCATTGCCTGTAATTGTTATAGTATGCCTGATTCCAGTTGGCCGGGCATACTATTTGTCTGTAGAACGGGAAAAACAGCAGGAATTTTTGAAAGATGTCCGTACAATGGAAAAGGTAAGGCGGCTGTGGGAAGAAGACCGCAGACAGGAGAAAGCGGAAATTATAGAGAAACGGAAATCCGGACTGGAAACAGAGGATTATTTTGATGCAAGACAACCGGTTATGCTTAAAAAGTTTACGCTTTTGTATGAGGAAAACAATGATCTGGCAGGCTGGCTTTCCATAGAGGGTATGGTGATCGACTATCCTGTTATGCAGTGCGAAAATGATGAATATTATCTGCATCATGATTTTAACGGGAAGGAAGATAAATATGGCTGTCTTTATGTAAGAGGTAAGGCGGATATCAATACGCCGGACACGAATTTTATTATCTATGGACATAACATGAGAGACGGAAGTATGTTTGGGGATCTGGACTTGTATAAAGAGAAAAGTTTTTATCTGGAACATTCTACGATTTCTTTTGATACGCTTTATGAGGAAAGGACTTATGAGATCGTAGCGGTATTTCTCTCCAAAGTATATAATGAAAATGAAGATGTGTTCAAATATTATCAGTTCTATTCGGCAGAAACAGAAGAAGAGTTTGACTATTTTTATACAAATATCAAAGAGCTTTCTTTGTATGATACCGGTGTGACGGCGGAATTCGGGGATACTTTTCTGACGCTGTCCACCTGTGCGTATCATGTAAAAGACGGAAGGCTTGCAGTAGTGGCAAAACGGGTAGAGTAAGATGAAATATAGTTCTCAAAAGAATAAAGAGAAAGAAAATATTCATACATTTAGTATGTGCGCTTCAGCGCGCAGATAGGAGCAGGAATGATATTGAAATTAATGATTTGTTTTATTGCAGGAATCGGAGCCGGGCTCGGTACGGGATTTGCAGGGATGAGCGCAGCGGCGGTAATCAGTCCGATGTTAATTACTTTTCTCGGTCTGCCTGCATATGAGGCAGTGGGGATTGCGCTCGCCAGTGATGTGCTGGCAAGTGCAGTCAGCGCCTGGACTTATGGAAAAAATAAAAATCTGGATATCCGTAACGGAACGGTAATGATGGCGGCGGTTCTTTTGTTTACGCTTGTAGGAAGTTTTGCGGCAAGTAAAGTTCCCAATACTACTATGGGGAGTTTTTCCGTGTTTATGACGCTGCTTCTTGGTATTAAATTCATTGTAAAGCCAGTTATGACAACAAAGGAAACGATGAATGCGGTAAGCGGTAAAAAAAGAATGATACAGTCGATTATCAGCGGAACTGTCGTCGGGTTTATCTGTGGATTTATCGGTGCGGGCGGTGGAATGATGATGCTCCTTATCCTGACCGGCGTATTAGGGTATGAATTAAAGACGGCAGTGGGAACCAGTGTATTTATTATGACGTTTACGGCATTTACGGGTGCGGTCAGTCATTTTGCCATAGGCGGCATGCCGGATTTATGGTGTCTGATTTTCTGTGTGGCTTCGACATTGTTATGGGCGAGAATTGCCGCCCGGTTTGCCAATAAGGCAAGCGCCGTCACATTGAACCGTGCAACAGGCGTGGTGCTTGCAGTTTTAGGTGTGGCAATCCTTGTGGTAAATGCTATAAAGTGATATAATAAAAATGTTTTTGTTGGAAATTATAATAAAGATGTTAAATTTGTTACGAAGGAAAGGAGAACATACATGAAGACAGCGGTAACTTTTGAGAACGGGAATGTATTTGGGCATTTTGGCCATACGGAACAGTTTAAGGTATATGATATTGAAGAGGGAAAGATTATAAAGGAGCAGGTGGTAGACACGAACGGAAACGGACATGGAGCGCTTGCAGGCTTTTTAAAGGATCTGGGTGTGGACACGCTGATCTGCGGCGGCATTGGGGCAGGCGCACAGAATGCTCTGGAAGAGGCAGGAATCCGGCTTTACGGCGGAGTGACAGGCAGCGCTGATGAAGCGGTACAAGCGTTGCTGGAAGGAAGACTTTCTTATGATGCGGATGTGCATTGTGATCATCATGACGAAGAACATCAGGGCGGACACTGCGGCGAACATAAGCAGGGTTGTTCGTGCCACTGAACAAATGCGAAGTCCCCGGGGCGGACAGGGAGTATTATTATGAAAACAATTAATATATGGGCGTTATGCATGACAGCAGTTTTTGTTTCCTTTTTAGGTTTTGTAGTAGAAAATTTATGGCTTGCCATAGCGAAAGGGTATATGGACAATCGCAATATGTGTTTTCCATTTCTGATTGGTTATGGAATTACAATGCTGTTGATTTTAGGGATACTGGGAACGCCTGAAAAACCAGGTCTTTTTGGTAAAAACATTCTGGTGAAAAGCAAGGCGGCGAGGATTCTGTTTTATTTTGCAGGTGCGATGTTATGTGTCTGCATCGGAGAAATTCTTTTGGGAAAACTGGTAGAGCATACCTGTCATTTTTACTGGTGGGATTATTCCAAAATACCGTTACATATTACAAGGTATACATCCATACCCACAAGCGCAATGTTTTCGGCTGCAATTACGGTTTTTATGGATGTGGTATTAAAACCGCTGTATCATTCTTTTCAAAGGTGGAACGGAGGCGTATTAAAGGTAGTAGTAGTGGCGGCAATTCTGCTTATGGCAGGCGATTTTCTTTACAATGCGTTTAAGATGTATAAAACACAGGGGATGGTCCGCAGATGGAGGATCGATACTACTGCGAGCTTTGTGTATAAGCGGCTTCATGCATTGCAGTGAAAAGGGGACGTACCAGACAGCTGAAACGGATGGGGAGGTGTAAGCTTGGATTATAAACCATTGCCTGTGGGGGTGGATGATTTTGAAAAATTATTGACCAGAGGATATTATTTTATTGATAAAACGTGGTTTATCAAGGAACTGATAGATAAAAAAGGAGATGTCAATCTGTTTACACGTCCAAGACGTTTCGGTAAGACGTTAAATTTGAGCATGCTGCAGTATTTTTTTGAGAATATGTATACGGAAGCGGGAATAAAACAGGATAACGCGTATCTTTTTGAAGATAAAAAGATTATGAGGGCGGGAGAATCTTATCTTGCGCATATGGGAAAATATCCTGTGATCAAATTGACTTTCAAAGATACGAAGCAGCCGGATTTTGAACTGGCTTACTGTGCGATAAAGCGACAGATCGCGGGAGAGTATCTGCGGCATAAATTTATTCTTCAGGATGAAAGACTGGCGGATGAAAAGGAAGAATATCTGAGTATTATGCGCAGAAAAGCAGGGAGGGACAGTTATAACCATGCGATAGCGTTTCTATCGCATTGTCTTGAAAAATATTATGAAAAAAGAGTGATCATTCTCATAGATGAGTATGATGTACCGCTTGAGAACGCTTTTACGGAAAAGTTTTATGAGGAAATGATCTGTTTCATTCGTACTTTGTTTGAATCTTCTTTAAAAACAAACAAAAGTCTGGAGTTTGCCGTGATAACAGGGTGTTTACGGATCTCAAAAGAAAGTATATTTACAGGAATGAACAATTTAAAGACGATTTCAATTTTGGATGAAAAATATTCGGAACATTTTGGCTTTACTGAGGGGGAAGTGAAGAAAATGTGTGAAGACTATGGTCTTCTGCATAAGTATGATACTTTCCGCGATTGGTATAACGGCTATGTTTTTGGTAATACCAATGTATACAATCCTTGGAGTGTGATACAGTTTATGGATGATCTGACAGAGAACGAGAACTGGCTTCCCAGATCTTATTGGGCCAATACTTCATCTAACAGTATTGTACGCAGACTGATAGAGATGGCTGACGACAGCGTAAAGGGTGAATTGGAAAATCTGATAAACGGGGGGACAATCGAAAAACCGGTTCATGAGGACATTACTTATGGCGAAGTGTATGAGAGCATGGATAATTTATGGAATTTTATGTTTTTTACGGGATATTTAAAAAAGGCAGGCGAAAGAGAAGGGGAGGATGATACCCGTTATCTGACACTGATGATACCCAATAGGGAAGTTCGGTATATTTTCCGTGAAAAAATCATGGACTGGTTTGAAAAAAGGATGAAAGAAAGAGATCTGACAGGTCTTCATACCGCGTTTGTCAATAAGGATACTGTGAGACTGGAAGAGGAGCTGACAGATATTCTGTATGAAACGATCAGTTCTTTTGACGAGAGTGAGAATTATTATCATGGTTTGGTTGCAGGACTTTTATCGGGTATGAAAGGATATCGTACCAAGTCAAACAGAGAGAGTGGAAAAGGTCGGTGCGACCTGTTTGTAAAGCCTGTTTCAAGGAGGAAAGAAGCCTTTATTGTGGAGTTTAAGACTACGAAAAAGATAAAGGAGATCGAGGCAAGAGCGGAGGAAGCGCTGTGCCAGATAGAGGAAAAACGGTATGCGTTGGAACTGGAAGAGGATGGATATGACATTTTCAGCAGTTATGGGATAGCGTTTTGCGGAAAAGACTGCTGTATCAGATTAAGGCAGCATTAGAGAAAGGAATTTTCATGTATCATATCGCCATTGTGGAGGATGAAGCTGATTTTTCCATGCAGCTTCAGTCTTTTCTGGAACAATACCAGAAAGAAGAAAATACGCGTTGTAAAGTCTCTGTATTTTCTGACGGGAGGGAGATCCTTCAGGACTATCAGCCGGTTTATGACGTTATTTTGTTGGATATTGAGATGCCGGGGATCAATGGAATGGATGCGGCGGCAAAGATCAGAGAGAGTGATCAGGATGTGGTGATGATGTTTATTACGAATATTGCTTCTTATGCGATTCGCGGATATGAAGTCGGAGCGCTTGATTTCGTAATGAAGCCGATTACTTACTATGCGTTTTCCATGAGATTTACAAGAGCGTTAAAGCGTGTGAGGACGAGGCTTGGACAGGAGGTCCTGCTGACGCTTTCCGACGGAGTGAAAAAGCTGGCGGTTCAACAAATTTATTATGTAGAGGTACAGAACCGTATTCTGCATTATCATACGGATGAAGGAGAATACTGTATGAGGGGGACAATGCAGAGTGTGGAACGGGCACTTGCACCCCATCCGTTTGTGAAATGTAATCACTGGTATATTGTTAATTTAAAACATGTATCTGAAGTCAGGCAGAATACGGTAGTAGTGGGCGGGCATGAGCTGGAAATCAGCAGACGGAACAGAACGCCGTTTTTGAAGGCGCTGGCGGATTACGTGGGAGGAACAGGGTGATGGATACCATAAGCTACTGGATTGCGGCTGTGGCGCTTTTGGGAAGCGGGATTATTTATGTGCATACGATAGAGGCAAGGGTAAAAAAAGGCGGAAGGCTGTTTTTTGTTATCCTTGCCTATTTTCTATGTGTGGCAGTATTAAGCAGGCTGCAGGCAGGCGCAGTGTTCTGGACTTATTTATTATTGCAGACTGCCGGTTTTTTATTTTTAATCTGCATCCTGCATATGGGGAGGGTATTGTCCTGGACTGCGGCAGTTTATTATGCAATATGGGCGTTTATGTCATGGCAGTTATTGCTGGAATTGTGTCTGGTCTATAAGCAGTACACAATTTCAGTACTGAAAGGAAACCGTCTTGTGCTGTTGACTGGCGGGAGTCTTATTTTTGCAGTGGGGCATATCATTATGGCATTTACCGTTGGGAAATGGCTGCCGGAACGGGGAAAAAAGAAGATTGGACCAAGGCAGTTTTCACTGGCGGCTTTGACATTTCTTATTTTTCAACTGCTTACTTTTGTGCCGGAAAATATGGAGGAGATGTTCAGAGAAGGCAGCTGGATTTCCAGATATCTGATCCAGATACTTTTGGCGGTGGTTCTGTATCTTCAAAATGAGCTTTTTAAAAAAAGCGAGATGCGTAAAGAACTGGAAATCATGAATCTGCTATGGAAGACGGAACAGGAGCAGTATCGGATTGCCAAAGAAAATATTGCGCTTATCAACCAGAAATGCCATGATTTGAAACATCAGATCTATGCGCTTCGGAATGTAAGTGAAGAAGAAAGAAACCGATATCTGGATGAGATTGCGGAATCCGTCCAGATCTATGAAGCGATGGTAAAGACCGGAAACGAAGTGCTGGACACGATTCTTACAGAGAAAAGTCTTCATTGTAAAGAGAAGGGTATCACCATTTCCTGCGTGGCGGACGGCAGTCAGATGGATTTTATCAATACAGTTGATCTGTATGCCATTTTGGGAAATGCGATAGACAATGCCATAGAAGCAGTGGAAAAGCTGGAACAGAAAGAAAAACGGCAGATCGACGTAATGATCTATCGAAAGGAACAGTTTCTTGCTATCAATGTCATAAACCCATTGACAGAAAGTCTTGTATATGAAGAGGGGCTTCCGGTAACAACAAAGGAAAATAAGAAGTTCCACGGCTTTGGATTAAAGAGTATCAAATATATGGTGAAGAAGCGTGACGGGATACTCAGTATTCATGAAGAAGCGGGATGTTTTTCTCTGATGATATTGATACCAATTCCACAAACCACTTGAGTTATTTTTATGACCAGTTAGGTAAAATGTATTGTAAATAGAAAGAGAACCTTGTAAATTATTAGATAACTATACAAAGTTCTTTTTTATTTTGAAAAAATTTGTGGGAAGTTCCAACAATAAGCGTGAGTAGAAAGTAATAATAAGGAAATCATATAGGTAAAAGGAAGTTATGAAGTTATTGTGTTAGTAATTGATAAAAGAGGGCATTTTTGAGAGAAAGGAGAATTTATGAGACGGACGGAAAAACTGATGAAGGATTGGGCATTTTATAAAAACGGAGAAAAGCGGTTGGTGGATCTGCCTCATACATGGAACGCATTGGACGGGCAGGATGGAGGAGACGATTATTTCAGAGGCACCTGTGTCTATGAAAAGCAGGTGGCAAAGCCAAAGATTCAGGAAAAAGAGCGGGTTTATCTTCAGTTTCGAGGCGTCAATACAAGCGCCAATGTGATCTGGAACGGAAAATGTATCTGTTCCCATCATAATGGCTATTCTACCTTTCGGGCAGAGGTTACGGATGATTTGCAGGAGATGAATACGCTTAGAGTAGAAGTGGATAACAGCAAAAACAGAAAGGTATATCCGCAGAGAGCTGATTTTACATTTTATGGAGGAATTTATCGGGACGTGGAATTTCTGATTGTGCCCGAGATCCATTTCGATCTGGATTACTATGGAGGAGAAGGGGTACGTGTTACCACAAAGGTAAAAGAAAAAACGGGGATTGTCCACGTGAAAGCTTATACGAATGCAGAAAATCCGGAAACTCATGGACTGCAGACAGAATTTGAACTTTTGGATGCACAGGGAAATACGGCGGGTACGGCAAAAGGGAGCGATGCTGTGATAAAAGTAGCACAGGCCCGTCTTTGGAACGGAATCAAAGATCCTTATTTATATCGGCTTTTTGCCCGATTGAAACGGGGAGAAGAAGTGGTGGATGAAGTCAGTATAAACTGTGGTATCCGTACTTTTTATATTGACCCCGGGAAGGGATTTTTCTTAAACGGCGCTTCTTATCCGCTCCGTGGCGTTTCCAGGCATCAGGACTTTAAAGGAATCGGAAATGCGGTTTCAAAAGAGCAGATGGAGAAGGATATGGAACTGATCCGCGAGGTAGGGGCAAATACGATCAGACTTGCACATTACCAGCATGATTCGTATTTTTATGATCTCTGCGATCAGTACGGCATGGTGGTATGGGCGGAAATCCCCTATATTTCAGAACATATGCCGGAGGCAAAAGAGAATACTTATTTCCAGATGAAGGAATTAATCGTACAAAATTTTAATCATCCGTGTATCGTTACATGGGGACTGTCCAACGAGATTACGATTTCCACAAAGCACAGGGCAGATATGCTGGATCATCATCATAAGCTGCAGGCATTGGTGAAAAGAATGGATCCTACACGACCCACAACGCTTGCCTGTTTTGCCATGTGCCATCCGTTTCATCCGGTTACAAAAATTTCCGATCTTGTAGCATGGAATTTGTATTTGGGCTGGTATGTTCCGGGATTGTTTTTAAACGACTGGTTTATGGAGTTTTATCACCGGAAATATCCGAATCGTCCGCTTGGATATTCGGAATATGGCGCGGAAGGAATGCCGAATCTCCACAGCCCGAAGCCGAAGAGGGGAGATCATTCAGAGGAATATCAGGCAAAATACCATGAATATATGCTAAAGTGCTTTGACAGGCATCCGTTTTTGTGGGCCACCTATGTGTGGAATATGTTTGATTTTGCCGCGGATGCAAGGGATCAGGGCGGAGAACCGGGAATGAACCATAAAGGACTTGTGACCTTTGACCGTAGGATCAAAAAGGACAGCTTTTATATTTACAAGGCATGGTGGAGCAGCGAGCCGTTTGTACATTTATGTGGAAAGCGGTACAAGTATCGTGCGGAAGAAATCACGGATGTAACGGTTTATTCCAATCAACGGGAAGTATCGCTTTATTGTAATAATAAACTGGTGGAAACGAAGCGGGGGGCGCATGCATTTCACTTTAAGGTAAAACTCCGAAAAGAAAATCAACTGGAAGCGCGTTCTGGGAATCTTAGAGATACAGCGGTTATTTACAGGACAAAACACCCCAGACCCGAATATAAAGTGAAAAAAGGAAAGAGCAGGAACTGGATATAAGTGTGAAGAGAAAAGAAGAATCCAAAAACGGATGAAATAAGGGAGGTCAGGTTATGGAAGAGAAGAAGGAAATGAAAGCGAAAAGAAAAGCGTATAGAAAAGCGCGCAGCAAAGCAGTCAGACCGTGGAAATGGCTGACATGGTTCAGTGTACCGTTTGCAGTTATACTTATTGTCGCCACTGTTTTTACAAGTATATTTGACAATTCCCTTTCGATTTTTGTTGGAGGAACCTTTAATCATTTTGAAAAGGACTCCAATGCAGTTTACTTTGCCTCTGATTTTGCATCGGATGAAGAAATGATCGCTTATGGGCTGGAACTTTGCGAATTGGTAGAGGCAGAAGGCGCGGCGCTTTTGATGAATGAAAATAATGCCTTGCCTTTAAAGGAAGGCGACAAAGTAAGCTGCTTTTCCAATTCATCAGTGAATTTGGTTTATGGCGGCACCGGTTCAGGAAATATTGATGCATCTACGGCAAATACATTAAAAGGTGCGCTGGAAGATGCAGGAATAGAAGTGAACCCGACTCTTTGGAATTTTTACTTAAGCGGGGAGAATGCAGCTTATAGTAGAAAGGCAGGCGGTATGGTTTCTTTAGAGTCGGCAAAGGTTTCAGAACTTCCCTGGCAGCTTTATACGGACGAGGTGAAAAATTCGGCGGAAGTTTATGGGGACGCAGCGATTGTTACGTTTTCCAGAGTGGGCGGCGAAGGCGCGGATCTGGAATTTGCAAAAGAAAATTATCTGGCGTTAAATGCGGATGAAAAAGAAATGATGGAAAATCTTTCTGCTATGAAAAAAGAAGGAAAAATTAAAAAGATCATTGTCTTGATTAATTCAGCCAATGCGCTTCAGGTTGATTTTTTGAAAGAAAATGAATATGGCGTGGACGCCTGTCTCTGGATCGGCGATGTTGGTATTTCAGGAATCGATGCGGTAGCGGATATTCTGGCAGGTAAGGTGAATCCTTCAGGAAGTCTTGTGGATACTTACTGTTATAACAATTATTCTTCTCCGGCAATGGTAAATTTCATTCCGACTGTATACGAGGGGTGCAAAGAAGGCGTTATCCCGGATAATGCAAGTACTTATATGATCTATCAGGAAGGAATTTATGTAGGGTATAAATATTATGAAACCCGTTATGAGGACTATGTAATGGGCACCGGGAATGCCGGAAACTATGCATATCATGACGAGGTGGCATTCCCCTTTGGATATGGACTCAGTTATACAAATTTTTCCTACGATAATATGCAGGTAAGTTTTGACGAAGCTTCCGACCGGTTCCGGATTCAGGTGGATGTGACAAATACGGGAGATATGGCAGGGAAAGAAACAGTGCAGATTTATGTTTCCAGCCCTTACACGCAGTATGATCAGGAAAACGGTGTAGAAAAGGCGGCAGTATCTTTAGTTGGATTTACAAAAACGAAGATTTTGCAGTCAGGAGAAAGTACAACGGCTGAATGTTTTGTTGACAGGCGTGACCTGGCAGCTTTTGACGCATACGGAGCAGGTACTTATATTCTGGACGAGGGAGACTATTACCTGACCTGTGCTTCGGACGCTCATGATGCGGTCAATAATGTACTGGCAGCAAAGGGCTATACGCCGTCGAATACGGAAAACCGTATGGATGCGGAAGGCAGCAGTCAGCTCACCTATAAGTGGAACAATCCTGCTTTTGATGCAGAAAGCTATTCTACGGCGGCAAACGGAACACGGATCGAAACAAGGCTTTCGGATTCTGACATTAACAGGACGGAGGATGTGGCGGAAAAGATCACCTGGCTTTCCAGAAAAGACTGGACAGGAACCTTCCCGACGGAAATTCTGAAGCTGACATTAACAGATGTGCTGACTGCAAAATTACAGGATATACAATATAAAGCGGAAGATTATGAACAGATGGAAATGCCCACGCTTGGTGCAGAGAATGGTTTGAAGCTGGTAGATATGATCGGATTATCCTATGATGACCCCAAATGGGAAGAACTACTGGATCAGATGACTTTTGACGAGATGGTTTCCTTAATCGGAGACTCTTTCCACTGGACAATGCCGATTGAATCAGTGCAGGCGCCGGGGACCCGTGATGAAAACGGACCGCAGGGACTTACGGCATCCTTGTTTACAACGGATGTTTCCGATGGAAAAACAGCAATAAAGGCCACGGCTTTTACTTCTGAGGACGTGATGGCGGCTACTTTCAACACGGAACTTATGTATGAAATCGGAAGAGTAATCGGTAACAATTGTATTGCGGCGGATATTGCCTGTCTGTACGGACCGGGAGCCAATACCCACAGAACGCCTTATGGCGGCCGTAATTTTGAATACTATTCGGAAGATGCTTTCCTTGCAGGAGAAATGGGAAAACAGGAAGTACAGGGAATGGCGGATAAAGGAATCTTTGTGGTATTAAAGCATTTTGCATTAAACGACTGTGAACAGGACCGAATCGGACTGGGCGTATGGCTGACGGAACAGGCGGCACGGGAAATTTATCTGAAAGCATTTCAGGCTCCGGTGGAAGAAGCGGATGCCGGCGTTATGGTTGCTTATACACGCTGGGGCGCGATCTGGTCAGGCGGAAATAAAGGGCTGATGACCAATATTCTTCGTGAAGAATGGGGAAAAATCGGTTTGAATATAACGGATAATGTATTGACTTCTTATGTAAATGGTGTGGATGGATTGATGGCAGGCGGTATTTCTACCTTTGACGCAATGCTGCCGCTTGTGACCAATCAGCTGCCCAAATATAAGAAGGATGCAGTGATTGTAAATGCCATGCGTGAGGCCTGTCACCAGAATCTGTATTCTATTGCAAATTCGGCGGGTATGAATGGCGTAAGCGCCGATACAAAGATTAAAAAGACGGATATTTTGATTGTGAAGATCTGTAAAACGGGTGCAATGGTATTCAGTCTGCTGTTTGCGGTATCGCTTGTATTATGGATTGTGAAGAAACGTAAATTTAAACAGACGAAAGAATATACGGAGTATCTGGAGTACAGACGTCGGTCTAAAGCTTGAAATGCGTCATGATGATTTGGAAAGGATTGTGTTATGGGTAATGAGAAGAATGGAACAAAAACGGGATTAAACAGGGCGAAAGCATATCAGCTTATTTTATTCCCGATGAACAACGGTGCAACCAATGTTTATTATATCCTTACCATGAATTTTATTGCGTATTATGCAAATGGAGTTTTGGGGCTTGCGCTGATGTTTGCAACGACAATGGTTACGGTCATGCGTCTTTTTGACGCAGTGACCGACCCCATTATCGGGGCGCTGATTGACCGTACTTCCACGAAATTTGGAAAATTCCGCCCGTATATGATATTGGGGAATGTGATTATGATCCTGTCCTCCATCCTGCTTTATTTTGGAACGCGGATTATTTCAGCGGATATGGCATGGCTTAAATATGTGTGTTTTGTATTGTTTTATGCGCTTTACGTGATTGGCTATACATTTCAGACAGCCTGCACAAGATCGGGGCAGACCTGCCTTACCAACGATCCGAAGCAGCGGCCGCTTTTTACGGTATTTAATACGGCGGCAAGTCTGATTGGCATGGGGCTGATTCAGTTTCTGGCGCCGATTCTTGCGGGAAAGCTTGGCGGATATAACAGTGCGGCGTTCTTTAATGTGATGATCCCGATGTCTGTGATTGTATCTGCGGTTTTGACATTCCTTGCCGTGATCGGAATCTGGGAGAAAGACAGACCGGAATTTTTTGGCGTGGGCGGCACAAAGGAAAAAGTAAAATTAAAAGAATATGCAGCGATTTTAAAAGCAAATAAAGAACTGCAAAGGCTGATGGTTGCGGGGGCAGGGTGCAAGCTGGCATTTTCCATCGCAACCAATATGACGGTGCTTTGTATGCTGTATGGCGCAATGATGGGCAATTACGGCGGGCTGTATCTGCCGATGATGGTGGTAGGATACGTGTTTTCCGTACCTTTCTTCCTGCTTACAGTGCGGACTTCTCAAAAGTATGGACAGAAGGTCTCGCTGGTTCGTTATACCAGACTGGCGCTTATTATGTATGTGGACGTACTGGTGCTTTTGTTTTTGTGGAAGCCGGGAAATCCCGCTTTGCATTTAAGTCTTGGTCCGATTAATATTTATACGGTTTTATTTGTACTTTTCTTTGGAATCGGGTATGGCGCATATTATGCAACGGCGGATATGCCGATTCCGATGGTGGCGGACTGTTCGGACTATGAAACATACCGTTCCGGAAACTATATTCCCGGTATTATGGGAACCTTATTTTCTTTAGTGGACAAACTGGTGAGTTCTCTTGGTTCTACGATTGTAGGTGCGGCGCTTGCGCTGATCGGGATTCATGTGCTTCCGGATGGGAATACGCCCTACTCGGCCGGAATGCATGGGGTAGTGATCGTGCTGTTTTGCGTGATTCCGATGGCGGCATGGATTGCAACACTGATTGCCATGAAAGGATATACGTTGACGGGAGAGAGAATGAAGGAGATTCAGGAGGTGAATGCGGAGAGGAAGGAAGGGATCGCAGGAGGGATGACTTTAGAAGAAGCGATGGAGAAGTGGAGATGATGTTCTCCACTTCATTAAGAGTTTTTTTCTTCCGCTTTTTGGCTTTGAAGACCTTTCAACAAGAAAAGAGATATGATAAGAACCAGTGGGAAAATGCATCCTGCAAGCATTCCTCTTCTCAGGTCATTATTTGCATTTTGCGTAATATTACCTACAAGCCCGGGACCAAATGCGCCTCCCAGATCCCCCGCCATAGCAAGCAGGGCGAACATAGCGGTACCGCCGGAAGGAAGACGCCCGGAACATATGCTGATTGTTCCGGGCCACATAATGCCAACAGAAAAACCGCACATAATACAGCCAATCAGCCCGAAAAGGGGATTCACGGATAGGGAAGCCGCTATATAACAAATCAGGCATAAGATTCCTGAGCCTGTCATGAATTTCATCAAATCCAGTTTATCGCCATATTTTCCAAAAATAACACGGCTGATGCCCATTGTAATTGCAAACATGCAGGGACCTGCCAGATCGCCCATCGCTTTTGACAGTCCAAGAGCCGATTCCGTATAGGCGGAAGCCCACTGAGCCATAGAAAGTTCAGAAGCGCCTGCGCATACCATAAGGATGATGGAGATCCAAAATAACGGTACCCGGAGCAGGGCGCTTATTTTCATACTTTTGCCGTCAGCAGTGGGATGCTCGATAGGGCAGAGGGCAAAATTATAAACATTATAAAGGGGGATGAGGGCCCATATGCAGGCAAGCCATTTCCAACTGTCAATGCCAAAAACAGCGAAAAAGAGGGTAGACAGCAATATCACGCCTACCGATCCCCAGCAGTAGAAAGAGTGCAGCAGACTCATGGCAGCTTCCTTGTGGTCAAAAGGACAGGCTTCCACGATAGGACTGCCCAATACTTCGATTAAACCGCTTCCAACCGCATAAATAATCACGCTTATCATAATGCCGGGAAATGGGCTGGGAAGAAAATCGGGGAAAAACGCAAGCCCGATCAGTCCTACGGCCGAGCAGACTTCCGAAGCCACAGCACATTTGCGATATCCGATCCGGTCTGCAAAATAAGAGCATAATACGTCCACGACCAGCTGGGTCAGAAAGAATACGGTAGAAATCAGCGCTATTTTTCCTAAAGAAATATGATAATCATTATGGAATTTCAAAAAAAGCAGCGGTGCAAAATTTGCGGCAATTGCCTGTGTAATAAAGCCCAGGTAACAGGCTGTAAGTGTTTTTTGGTAATTTTTGGACATCTTGACTTTCCTTCCTTTCGTTGCTACAATAAATTGCATTATATGGTAAAGATGGGCGTAAATCAATATAGTATTTCACAATTTTATTACACAATATCGTAAAGGAGTGACTTTGGTGAAAACACTTGATGGAGGAGGAAAGATCATGACAGATGAATCATTAAGGGAAATGGTTCATCATGGAAGCGAGGAATATCCGTTTCAATATTATCTGGAGGATATCTGGCAGTTTGACTTTCACTGCATAGACTGGCACTGGCATCCGGAAGTTGAATTTGTGTTTATTGAAAAAGGAACGGCGGAATTTTTAATTGGAAACAGCAGATATATTTTAAAGGAAGGAATGGGGATCTTTATCAATTCCCAGGTGATCCATAGATTTGAAGCAGCGGAAAGCGCCGTTATTCCCAATATTGTGTTTTCGCCTTTATTGCTTTCTTCGGAAGAAAGTCTGGTTTATCGGAAATATATTCAGCCGGTGCTTCATTCGTCTGTAGAATGCTTTATGCTCTCTCCTGACAAACCTGAACAGAAACGTATTTTAAACACATTGGTCTCTGTATTCGAGATTCAGGAATCGGATCATGTATGTGAAATCAAAACCGTGGAACTGCTCTTAAAATTATGGGGTATGCTATATGAGAATCTGGATCTGAACGAACATATTTCTACGTCCCGGTCGTCTGTACAAACTCAGGCAAAGCTGCAGATTATGATGCAGTATATCCATAAAAATTATCCTTATCCAATCTCTTTGGAGGATATTGCGGACACTGTGGCGCTGAGTAAAAGCAGCGTACTGAATATATTTCATAAAAATATTCATATTTCGCCTGTCAGCTATCTGGTGAATTACAGGCTGAAACGGGCTGCAAAACTGCTTGTTACTACGCAGAACAGTGTTTCTTTCATTGCCAGAGATACGGGATTCGAGAATACAGGATATTTTTGCCGTAAATTTAAGGAGATCTTTCATTTAACGCCCAGTGAATATAGAAAATTACATAAATAGTTTTGGTTTCTGCAGCAGAAGATTTTGATGTGAAGGTCTTGTATTTATGTAGAAGAATAGTAAAATGAAGAAAAGAGCTTCATAGCAGTGACGGAGCAGGAATGGAGATAAATATGGTACAGACAGAAGAAAACAGGGGGCTTGCGCTCTTAAAAAAGGGACAAAAGGGTATTATTCATGCGATATTCAGCCGTTTCGGATTGATTCTGCTTTTGTTTTTGACACAGGTAGTGATCCTGTTTGGGATTGTCAGATGGTTTAGAAAATTTTTGCCTCATATTATGGGAATGGCAGTCTTGTTTTCCTTTATTATGGTTGTTTATCTGCTAAACAGCAGAATCAACCCGGCGGCAAAGATCACATGGCTGATCGTGATTGTTCTGATGCCGGTCTTTGGTATATTTTTATTTGCATATACCCAAAGCGATATCGGGCATAGGGCGCTGAAGGCGCGGATGAATCAGATTATTTCCGGGACGAAGGAGGAGATTATACAGTCCCCTGAAGTGCTGGAACGTTTTATAAAAGAAAATCAGGGAGCGGCGGCATTGGCGTATTATATGAAGCGGAGCGCATGTCATCCGGTGTATGAGAAGACTTCGGTCACTTATTTCCCTTTGGGAGAAGATAAGTTTGAAGAGATGCTAAAGCAGCTTGAGGCGGCAGAGCATTTTATCTTTATGGAGTATTTTATTGTGGAAGAAGGCATGATGTGGGGAAGAGTACTGGAAATCCTTGCAAAGAAAGCGGCGGAAGGCGTGGAGGTCCGTATGCTGTATGACGGTTTCTGCGAATTTGCCCTGCTGCCCCATGATTATCCGAAGCGTTTAAAGGCTTTGGGAATAAAGTGTAAAATGTTTGCGCCGATTACTCCATTTGTTTCCACGCATTATAATTACCGTGATCATAGAAAAATTCTGGTCATCGACGGACATACGGCTTTTAACGGAGGAGTGAATCTTGCGGATGAGTATATTAATTACAGGAAAAGGTTCGGCCATTGGAAAGATACGGCTGTTATGTTAAAAGGGGAGGCAGTAAAAAGTTTTACCCTGATGTTTCTGCAAATGTGGGGAATAGATGAAAAGGACAGCGAGTATAAACGCTTTCTTTCTTTTCCGTCTTATCCGGCAGAGGAGGCAAAAGGTTATGTGATTCCTTACGGGGATTGTCCCTTGGATGAGGACCGGGTAGGAGAACGGGTCTATATGGATATTTTAAACCGGGCAGTTTCCTATGTACATATTATGACGCCTTATCTGATTTTGGACGAGGAAATGGAAACGGCGTTAAAGTTTGCGGCGGAGAGGGGCGTTGAGGTAACTTTACTGCTTCCGGGCATTCCCGATAAAAAGATTCCTTATGCATTGGCAAAGGGGCATTATGCATCCCTGCTTGAATCGGGAGTAAAGATTTTTGAGTATACGCCGGGATTTGTCCATGCAAAGGTTTTTGTCAGCGATATGCGGGAGGCGGTAGTGGGGACAATTAATTTGGACTACCGCAGTTTGTATCATCATTTTGAGTGTGCAACCTATCTGTATGGAACAGACTGCATTCCGGATATTGAAGCTGATTTTCAGGAAACACTGGCAAAGTGCAGGCAGGTGACGAAAGAGACGGTGAAAAAAGAAAAATGGACAGTGAAGCTGCTTGGCAGGCTGGCGAAAGTGGCGGCGCCGTTAATGTAGGCGGCATGTTTGGAAGGTTGAAAGAAATACACTTTCAGCCTCTCTGATTTGAGTGTCCGCTGATGCGGACAGATGGGAGCGAAAATGTATCATAAACAGGAATCAGTTAAAAAGATAAAAGAAGTCATTCATAAAGGTTTTTATAAGGATAACTGGGACTCTCTGTCGCAGCATGAGACCCCAAAATGGTTTAAGGAATCGAAGTTTGGTATTTTTATTCATTGGGGAGTATACAGCGTTCCGGCTTTTGGCAGCGAATGGTACTCCAGAAATATGTATATTCAGGGGAGTCCTGAATTTGAGCATCATATTAAGACTTACGGACCGCAAAAACAGTTTGGCTATAAAGATTTTATTCCTATGTTTAAAGCGGAGAAATTTGATGCAGGAGAGTGGGTGGAACTTTTTAAAAATGCGGGTGCAAAGTATGTGGTGCCGGTGGCGGAACATCATGACGGTTTTCAGATGTATGACAGTGAAATATCGGAGTGGAACGCCTTTAAAATGGGTCCAAAGAGAGATATTCTTGGCGAACTGACAAAAGAAATGCACAGACAGGGATTGATTAACGGGGCTTCTACTCACAGATTTGAACATTGGTTTTTCATGGGGCATGGAAAAGAATTTGACAGCGATATTACAGAAGAAGAGAAAGAAGGAGATTTTTACTGGCCTGCCATGCCGGAGCCGGATTTGCAGGATCTGTATGGCGAACCTGCTCCGACTGCGGACTTTCTAGAAGACTGGATGGTAAGAACCTGTGAAATTATTGATAAATATCGGCCGAAGGAACTTTATTTTGACTGGTGGATACAACATCACAGCGCCAAACCTTATTTGAAAATGATTGCAGCCTATTACTATAACCGGGCGCTGGAATGGGAAGAGGAAGTCATGATTACATATAAGCATGATGCTTTTATGTTCGGTACGGCGACAGTGGATATTGAAAGAGGGCAGTTTTCCGGCATACAGCCGTTTTACTGGCAGACGGATACGGCGATTGCCAAAAACTCATGGTGCTATACAGAGAATAACGACTTTAAGAGTGCAAAGAGCATTATTTGCGATCTGGTCGATATTGTCAGTAAAAACGGAAGTCTTTTGTTGAACGTGGGACCGAAAGCGGACGGTACCATTTCGGAGGAAGACAGGAAAGTGCTTTTGGAAATCGGAGATTGGCTGAAGGCAAATGGAGAAGCCATATATGGAACCGGTACATGGCGCATTGCACAAGAAGGCCCTACTTTGGTGGATGAGGGGCAGTTTACGGATGGAAAAGACAAGACATTTACAAGGGAAGATTTTCGGTTTACGAGGAAAGGAACTTATTTATATGCGGCGTGTCTGTCTTACCCGGAGGACGGCAGTATTGTGATCAGAGCGTTAGGAGAACAGGATGCCTCCAGGCTGCCTAAATTTCATGGGATTGTAGAAAATGTGGAAGTTTTGGGATTTGATGAGAAGCCGCAGTGGAACAGGGACGAAGAAGGACTGCATATCAGAACGGAAAACGTTAAGAGTGATAAACCGGTAATATTCCGTATTACAATACAATAATAGGGGAGCAGACATGAGAAAAATAGTGAATGATATCTGGCAGGGATTTTTTGACAAAGAACAGTTTTGGAAGCGGCTTATTATTGTAGTCATTGCCGTTATCATGATGGGATTTGCTTTAAGTTTTCTGATTTTGGTCGATATGGGAACCGATCCCTGCACGATGATGAACCGGGCAATTTCTGCCAGGCTGGGAATGAGCTTTGGCAACTGGCAGGCGCTGCTCAACACGATCCTGCTTATGGCAGTGGTTATTTTTGGAGGAAGAAATCTTGGTTTTGGAACATTAGCGAATATGTTTTTGGTTGGCTATTCAACGGATTTTTTTTCCTGGCTGATTCCGAAGTTTATCTCTACGGAGATTTTTAAGATTACCTGGGTAAGAGGTATTGTCTTTGTTCCGGCGCTGGTTCTTTTTATCATTGCGGCATCGGTTTATATGGATGTGGATATGGGAACGTCGCCTTATGATGCCATTTCCTTTATTCTATCTGACCGGTTAAAGAAAATACCTTTTCAGATTGTCCGTATTGCATACGATTTTCTGGTAATTGGCATTGCGCTTATGTTTGGAGCGAAACTACAGATTGTTACAGTATTGATGGCTGTGGCATTGGGGCCTGTCATCAGTTTTCTTGGACCGAAGCTGGAGAGATGGATTTATGTTACGGAAACTGGGGCAAAATCATGAAAGCAGGGAAAAGGGGCATGTTTTTTATATGCCTCTTTTATGGCGTTATAATATAGTACTTTTTGGTGAATATGCGCCAGGTTCCGTTCCATTTCTGCGAGCTGTACAGTCACGGACTGTTCATGCTGGGTGACAATTTCGATCAGGTTATCAATGTTTGTTTCCATATCTTTTTCATATTCAAAAAAGCCGCGGATTTTTGACAGAGAGAGTCCCGTGTTTTTAAAGCATTCGATGGCATGGAGGCGGTCGAGATGTTCCTGCGAATAAATACGCTGTCCCTGCTTTGTTCTGGCAACAGGGGGAAGAAGTTCCTGCTCTTCATAATAGCGGAGGGTGGAGGAGGGAAGTGAGAACATATCGCTGATTTCTTTGATAGTGTATCTTTTATATGGTTCCATGATAAGTTTCCTTTCAAATGAATGTGTATAAGATAAAAATATATTTTTAAATTCCGACATTATGTGCTTGACTTCAAGTATACTTGAAGTGTTATGCTCTTGTAAAGAGAATGATAAAAGTTCCGCATAAACAGGTTAGCGGACGGACAGGAGTGACTATGGAATATCGTAATGTAGGAAAATCAGGACTAAAGGTAAGCGAGATTGCGCTGGGAAGCTGGATGACGGATTTGTCCGGCGGCAGTCAGGTGGAAACCGCAAGACAGACAGTCCGCCTTGCATATGAAAAGGGTGTTAATTTTTTTGACTGTGCGGATGCATACAGCGGTGGGGAAGCGGAAAAGTTTTTGGGACAGATCTTAAAGGAATATCCGAGAAGCTCGTATGTCGTGTCAAGCAAGGTATTTTTCCCGACAGGGGCCGGTGCAAATGACTGGGGGCTGTCCAGAAAACATATTTTTGAGAATGTTGACCGTTCTTTAAAGAATTTGAATATGGATTATATTGATCTGTATTATTGTCATCGCTTTGATACGACGACTCCGATGGAGGAAACGCTGCGCGCGTTGAGTGATCTGGTGACAAAGGGAAAGATTCTTTATTATGGAGTCAGTGAAGAGTGGGGCGGCGCCCGGTTAGAAGAGGCACAGCGTATTATTGAGAAATATCATTTATATCCTATGACAGTACTTCAGCCGCAGTATCACATGATGGACCGGTATATTGAACATGAGATTATGGCGGTTTGTGAGAAGTACGGAATCGGGATCACGCCGTTTTCTCCTTTGGCACAGGGACTTCTTACAGGGAAATACAAAAAAGGACAGCCGTTTCCGGAAGGTTCCCGTGCTACACATCAGGCGGATAGGCAGGTAAATAACCTTTTGACGGATGAAAATCTGGATAAAGTGGAGGCGCTTTCAAAGATTGCCGGAGAACTTGGAATCAGTATGCCGGTACTGGCGCTCGCGTGGATTTTAAGGAAAAAAATGATAAGCAGCGTGATCACTGGAGCAAGTAAACCGAGTCAGCTGGAAAGCAATCTTGCGGCAAGCGGAGTGGTGATCCCGGAGGATGCGCTGAAAGAAATCGATGGCGTTTTAGGGTTTATTCCATTCGAGAGACATGTGGGATAGGGGCGGCGGTTCAGAGCCAGTAAGCCTGATTCAGATTCAGGCTTACTGGCTCTGTGATAAATGCGTCTGCTCCTGTTTCCTGTATTCGGAAGGAGAGACTCCTTTGCATTTTTTAAAAATTCTGCTGAAATATAAAGGGTTATCGTACCCTACTATATTTCCTATCTCTGTCACATTATAAGAGGTCGTTTCCAAAAGCATCTGCGCATTTGTAATGCGTAAAGAGACGATATACTGCATGGGTGTGGTGCTGGTGTACTGTTTAAAATTCCGAATAAACCAGCTGACGCTCATGCCCCTTGATGCGGCATAATCTTCAATGCTTATTTCTACATTATAGTTTTCGTTAAAATATTGCATGGCAAGCTCCATTTCATGATCCAGATAGTCGTTTTTGGTTTTTGCAAGCTGGCGGTGGATATGAATAAGAAGCTGATGCAGCAATAGGGTCAGGAGTTCTTTATAATCTTCTCTGCATTGATGCAGTTCCTGTATCATCTGTTTAAAAATTCTCGTAAATTCTAAAGAAGTGCCGGTATGAATAACATGCATACCGTCAGCAATTCCATAACTGCGGAGTATGTTTTTTACATTATTTCCGGTAAAGTGTACCCAATATACTTCTGTCTGTTCACTACCGTAATATACATATTTCTGAGGTTCTTTTGGGCGGTAGACAACCATATTTCCGGCAGGTACAACGGTATCCTCATCGCCTTTTCCAAAGTAAAAATGAGCCTTACCAGAGGCAACATACAATAACTGGAAATCCAGGCGTCCTTTGGGACGGTGGGTAGGTAGTTTTGGGCGGGTATACAAATGATAAGTGCCGCAGCTGCCCACAATAAGAGGTTTGCTTTTATCCATAAAGTCGATCAGTGAGTTGTTTAAATAAGCGCAGTTGATGTACATAATTTCTCCCTGTTATCCATCCATTTCTATAAAATTTTATGTATTGTATCATTTTGTGCATATTTTGTCCAATGTAATTTATGGACGGAAGAGCAAGGGGAAAACTATAATAAAATCATAAAGTTAACAGCGTTCGTGAATTGTGTTTTATCATATTTTAGCATGCCCGGGCCGGAAAGAAATATGTGAAAGCACCAGATTTCTTAAAAGGAGAGTATGTTTATGCAGGAAAAAAAGTATTTAAAATGGTACAACAAAGCCGGATATGGCTCCGGGGATATTGCAGGCAATGTGGTATATGCGCTTTTATCTTCCTTTGTCATGATTTACCTGACAAATACGGTTGGGCTGAATTCGGGGATTGTAGGGACTTTGATTGCAGCTTCCAAGTTTTTTGACGGAGTGACGGATATTTTTTTCGGGACGATGATTGACAAAACAAAAAGCAGGTTTGGAAAAGCGAGACCGTGGATGCTTTACGCGTATATCGGATGTGCAGTTACTTTAGTGGCAATCTTTGCAATTCCGGCAAATCTGGGAAAGGCATCTCAGTATGCATGGTTTTTTATTGCTTATACGCTGTTGAATGCAGTGTTTTATACAGCCAATAACATTGCTTATTCCGCGCTTACGGCACTGATTACAAAAAACGGAAAAGAGCGGGTGCAGATGGGATCTTATCGTTTTATATTTGCATTTGCAACCAGTCTTTTCATCCAGTCGGTTACGATAAAAGCAGTATCGCTTTTGGGAGGAGGAGCGGCAGGATGGCGAACGGTTGCGGTTATATATGCGTTAATTGGTCTGGCGGTCAATACAATTTCTGTATTTTCCGTAAAAGAGCTGCCAGAGGAAGAACTTGCAGAAGAGAACTTTTCGGAGACAGAAGAAAAAGAAACTGAAAAGTACAGTTTGATTGATGCAGGAAAAATATTGATTGCCAATAAATATTATCTGATGATCTGTGCAGTGTATATTTTACAACAGATTTATACAGCTATGATCAATATGGGAATTTATTATATGACTTATGTATTAAAAAATGAAAACCTGTATGGAGTGTTTTCCTGGGCAGTCAATGTACCGCTTATCCTTACATTAGTATTTACGCCGACGCTGGTAGCAAAGTGGAACGGCATGTATAAACTGAATCTCAGGGGATATATGTTAAGTACAATCGGACGTGCGCTTGTTATTGCAGCAGGGTATTTGGGAAATGTTCCACTGATGCTTTTGTTTACCGCCGTGGCGGCAGTCGGTCAGGGACCGTGGCAGGGAGACATGAATGCTGTGATTGCATCCTGTTCGGAATATACTTACCTCACAAAGAAAAAGAGAGTAGACGGGACGATGTATTCCTGTACTTCTCTGGGAGTTAAGTTAGGAAGCGGGCTTGGTACTGCCGTAGCGGGGTGGCTGCTTGCAGCCAGCGGGTTTGACGGGACTGCGCTGACACAGACAGATTATTGTATCCGTATGCTGCATTTTATTTACCTTTGGATTCCGATGATGATCAGCTTTGCCATTATGGTGATTTTATCTAAAATGAATGTGGAGGAAAGAAACAGACAATTAAAAGAACAACAAAATTTACAGTAGTATAAAAACAGGAAAAAGCATTTTATGATATGACTGATTTCATATCTGCGGGGAATCAAAAGTATTCTGCTGCAGATATGAAATCAAATGACGCTTTGTTAAAATAATGGGAAGGATCACGAAATATTGAATTCCAAAAAGAGTTTTTTCTGATATTCTCCATCTATGATCGATTTAAAAATGTCCTCAGTTCTGCCAACTTTCATTAGTGTATTATTCAATCGATTAACCCGGTTTTCACCTTGAAGTATACCCTGTTCAATACCTTGTTCAATACCCTGTTCGATACCTTGCTCAATGCCTTGTACAATGCCCTGCTCAATACCTTGTTTAAATCCCCTTTCAATGACTTCTTTCTCTGCTTCTTTCATTTTTTCCTCAATATATGGCTGCATTAATTCTTCTAAAGCTTTACACATACCGGTTACCTCCTCAAATTTATGATAATTGGCTCTTACAATAATATCCATCACAGACTCGTAAAGGGTATTTTTTCGGTGCTTTTCATAAGCATGAACCAGTTCTTTGGCTTCTGATACATCTTCCATATTGTCAGTCAGACTATGTAGCCATAAGTTTTCTTTTTGTGATAACTCTTTAGTAATGATAAATTGTATGGGAAAGATATTTCCATGCACAATATAAATACCTTCTTCCCGCTTTTCTATTTCATATTTATTTACATTACGCAGATGGCAGAATAGTTTGCGTGGATATTTTTTGCTGACAAAAGTCAAAGTAATCTCCGTTATAGGAATACTGTCTGAATTTACGGTGTCTGATTTATAAAAACAGGCATAGCCGTATACCTTATAATAGTCATCGATATTTAGATGATCTGTCGGGCTTTTATATTCAATAATATTATGTTTCCGAAAAATTTTTCCGATATTTTTTCGGATTGGGACGGTACTTTCTTTTTTTATAATAAGTACGTCGATTTCTTTTGGTTTTGTGCCTATCTGGTGTTCGTTTTCAAATATCAGATTTTCACGTTCCTCTTCCAGTTCAATCTGAAGACTTGCAAAAAAGGCAGGATGCCATTGTAATGCGTCGTTCATTTCTTCTCCTTTAATCGTATCAGATTTTTCTTTTTTTCTCAATTGTTTTGGAAATTTAAATATGAAAAAATTTAAAATGAATTATTAGAAATATAATGATTTCAAGATGTGATCCAATATTTGAGTTTTGGATCTTATAAAACAGTATGAATTTTTTGATCTGCATAGCCGCTCGTAATACGGATAAGGTGGGTCTGCGGCTGAATTTGCAATGAAGAATAAGAATATTTATTAATGTAAGATAGGTAACACAATATATGTTGTGTTACCTATCTTACATTTTTTATATCGGCATATGTGGAGTAAACTTTAGAGATAAAAACATTTTTTCTATTAATTTTTTAAATTTATATACAGGAGGGAAAAGATGAATACGGCACAACCAATACGTGATGAAAGTGAACTGGTCTGTTTTAAAGAATATTACAGAACCGTAGAACCGAACACCAGAAATTATCTTATGATGATTATGGGACTGAACACAGCGCTAAGAATTTCGGACATTTTAGAAATACGGTGGGGTGATGTATATGATTTTGAAAGACAGGAGTATCGAAAACATTTGTCCATAGTGGAGCAGAAAACGGATAAATGTTCCCTGATTTTTTTGAACAAAAATGTAAAAGAGGCGTTGGCAGAACATTTGTCATATTTAATAAAAAGCGGAAAAATTCCAGAACCGGATACATGGGTTTTTGAGAATTTGAAAAGACCGGGTAATCCTATTTCGCGCATACAGGCATTCCGCATCATAAAAAAGGATGCCGAAGAATGTCATTTGGAGGGCGTGATAAGCTGTCATTCTCTGAGAAAAACTTTTGGATATCATGCATGGCAGCAGGGGACGGAACCGGTGCTTTTAATGAATATTTTTAATCATTCTTCATTTCGTAACACGGTCAGGTATCTTGGAATAGAACAGGATGACAGAGACCGGATCTTTCGGGACATCAATCTATAGGTAACACAACATATATTGTGTTACAAATCATCAAAAAAATTCACAAAATGCAGGGAAGTTATAAAATTTAATTTCAGGGAGGAAAAGGGATGTTAAGAATGTCTGTAGCGACAGAAGAATATCTGATGGTTGGCGATAATATTAAAATTATTTTTCTGGGCAATACCAAAAGTCATACAAGAATTATGATAGACGCGCCCAAAGATGTCAGCATTGTCAGAAGTACTGTACTGGAAAAGGATATTACTGATTTGGAAAAAAAGAAAAAACTGCCTAAATATCATAGGGAAGAAGAACATCCGGAGAAGTACAAGTATAAAGTCAATGCGAATCTTGCAGGAAAGGAAACAGGAAGATCGTCAGACCGATAAGGAATGCGGTAATAAGCGGATGCGCTGTCTATGCAAAAGGGCCCGGCAGAAAACAAGGCGTCCGGTTTATTATAAATATGCAAAAGGAATTGTATAAAAAAACAAAAACATGGAGGTAGATTACTATGGTAGTACAACACAATTTAACAGCGATGAACTCTAACAGAATGTTAGGTATCACAACAAAAACTCAGGCAAAGTCGACAGAGAAGTTATCTTCCGGCTACAAGATCAACCGTGCGGCAGATGATGCGGCAGGTCTGTCAATCAGTGAGAAGATGAGACGTCAGGTGAGAGGTCTTACACAGGCTTCCGCAAATGCTCAGGATGGTATCTCCTGTGTACAGACAGCTGAAGGCGCTTTGACAGAAGTTCATGATATGTTACAGCGTATGAGCGAACTTGCAATTAAAGCGGCTAATGGTACAAACCAATCAGATGATCGTTCTTATATTCAGTCGGAGGTTGACCAGTTGATTGAAGAAATCAGCAGAGTTGCCAGCACCACAGAGTTCAATGAGCTGAAATTATTGAAAGGATCGTTTGCAGCAGGAAAAGAGCTTCAGGTGAGTGCTGATGGTAATGGCACGAATATTACCATCACAATTAAAGACATGAGTGCAACCAGTATTGGAGTTGGTAGTCTTAAAGTTTCAACTCAGGCTGATGCTAAAGCAGCAATTAATACAATCAAAGATGCTATTCAATCAGTATCAGAACAGCGTTCAGATTTGGGTGCAGTACAGAACAGACTTGAACACACAATCAATAACCTGGATAATATTGTTGAGAACACAACATCAGCTGAGAGCCAGATCCGTGATACAGATATGGCTACAGAGATGGTTAGATACTCTAACAATAACATTCTTGCTCAGGCAGGTCAGGCTATGCTTGCTCAGTCCAATCAGGCTAATCAGGGCGTATTATCTTTACTTGGTTAATTGTAGTTGTAAAAGGATCATTAAAAAGGAGTTGGGAATCCGCCAACTCCTTTTTGCAGTAGAAGAATCTGTATTTTCACTCTATTATGGTATTCCCGGGAAATTCCAATTAAATCGGATTTATTGAACTGCTCAAAGGAATGTGTTACCATATATAAATATAATACCTTGGAAGAAAGGAAGGCAGGAAAATGAAAGAAGCAGAAAGTATTGAACTGATTTTTGGCGTAGAGTTAGTACCGGTATTTGCCGGGAATAATGCATATGGAGGAATGGTAAAAGATATCAGGGAGAAATATAAACAACAGGGCATCGAGTTTCCGATTGTAAATTTAAGAGATGATTTAAGACTTATGACAAAGCAGTATCAGGTGCTGATCAATAAAGAAATTGTATTTGACGGAGAAGTTGGGGAGATTACGGATAAAACGATGGAAGAAATGATCGCAAAGGTAAGCGCCGCTTTTGGCGATTATTATAACGCTCATATCGGGTAGAAGATGAAAAATGGCTGATCTGGAAGAATTTTGTGAGCAATGTCATGATTGCTTCTTTTTCATTAATAGAACAATCGAAATAACAAACATGATCCCAAGCATTATGTCAAAGAGCGAGCCGAGAGTATGAAAGAGAGGGGAATCATTCCATTGCGTATATTCAGCAAGGTTTGCAAATATATCATAGACAAAATGAAGGATCATCGGGATCAGAACATTATGGGATTTTAGATAAATGACCGCAAACGCAAAGCACGAAAGCAGATTTCTTCATAAAATTCGGTGGTGAGCTGTTGCAGCAGGATGCAGGATATCAATAACCTGGATGTCAGACAAGCAATTGCCCGACATCCTGTTATCATGGAGAATTTTAATTTTCAATTCTTCGCAGCAGAATATGACACATAACAACAGCAAAGACAAAAAACAAAAGGAATGTCAAAAGATTTTCAAACTTAAAAATATCCTCTGTCATTAGTTTATATCCCCATGAAGCCGGAAATAATTTTCCTATTGTTTCAAACGCTTTTGGAAGCAGTTCTATTGGGAACATAATTCCGGAAAGCATGGTAGAAGGTATAAAAATAATAATAGAAAACATAGAGGTTTTTGCCTGGTCTTTTACTGCCAGACCAATGATGCTGGCAATACTAAGCGATACCGCAATAAAAACAGCAAGGCTGATAAAGTACATTCCCGGATTTTCTGGTATTTCAGCATGAAAAGCAAGCGGTGCGGCAAGATATAAAATAATGCTCATAAGGAACAGATGAATATATGCTGAAATATTGGTTAAAGCAAGCCCCAGGATTAATGGGACACCATTTGCTTTGTAGACCTTTTTTATATCGCTGCTGTAAATTTCAACAAGAGAAGGGGGCAGACCAATCAAAGCTCCCATTGTCACACCAAATACAGTCATGGACTGAATCAGCGCAGCTCTCGATTCCGGCATGACTGATGTAAAGATACCGCCCATAATTATAAAGAACAAAAGCGGTACGATATAGCAGGTGATAAGTAATGTCTTACTCCTGATATCTAATTTCCATTGTAAAGCAACTCCGTATAAAAAAGCTCCCATTGTTATTCCCCCTTTGCAACTTTTATAAAGTGCTGTTCCAGTGAACCGCGGTCTATCTGAATATCTGTGATCGTTTTTCCTCTTTCCCTGTACTGCATAAGCAGTGAAAGTAAAGAATCCCCGATATTTTCTGTTTCATACTTTTCCGTTCCGGTTTCGGTTTGTATTGTGATATTATAATGCTTTCCAATTGTTTGGCTTAGCTGATCGACAGTTCCGATATAGGCAACTCTGCCGCCGGAAAGAATCGCAATCCGGTCACATAAATTTTCAACCTCTGCCATATCATGGCTTGCTAATATGATTGTCTTTCCGATTGCTTTTAACTGACGGATTTGTTCATGTAAAGATATTTGCCCCTCAACGTCAAGTCCTGCTGTTGGTTCATCAAGAAACAAAATGTCGGGATTTCGTGTTAATGCAAGCGCCAGATGGAGCCGCCGCTTTTGCCCGGTTGATAATTGATAATAAGGCTTTTTTGAAAGTTCATAAATACCAAGAGCGTCAAGCGTTGCTCTGTCAAGAGAGGTCTTATTCCATTTAGCAAACAGCTTTACAGCTTCCAGTGCTTTAATGTATTTCGGCAAAGAAGCCGATTGTAATTGAATGCCCATGATTCCATTTATAGTAATGTTTCCGCTGTCATATTTTCTTAAACCCTCGATACATTCAAGCGACGTGGTTTTTCCAGCTCCATTCACGCCGAGCAGAGCAAAAATTTCTCCTTGTTGTACGCTAAAATCTAAACCATTCAGCACAATGTGAGTTCCATAACTCTTTGATAAATTGCTGATTTTTATAGCTTCATTCATTCTGTTTCCTCCTTAAATGGGTCAATGCCTAAACGGGAAAAATAAACACCTAATGCTTGTTCAACATATCCGTTCGCAATATCCTGGGCTACTTTCCATTTATGGTCTGCATTCTGAAACTGCCCTAATTCAATCAGTCTGGGAAGCATACTCATATCTCCGCCAGTGAAATCCATAATCATATCCCAATAGGCTTTTGCAAAATTCTGTGTCTCATCACTATCCGCAGGAATATTCGCATTTTGAAGTCTTATTGCTTCGTTTTGAAGCTGCATGAAAGTGTTCATAAATGTCATTCCGCTGTCTTTATCAAAACGGCTGCGGATATGGTCAAGAGTCCGGCTGTCAAAATGTTTAATCAGCCAATAGTAATCATTTTTCATTTGCAGATTCACAATAATATCAGCATATTTTTTGAAATCTACCGACTGCATTTGAAGGACTTCCTCCCGCAGCACCTCCAATTCTCTCAATGATTCAGACAGACTTTCTATTTTTTGCCTGACAACAGCTGCCTGTTCCATCAGGACATCAGCAATTTCAGCCGGGGTATCAAGTGGAATAAGCCGGTTTTTTATGTCGTTCAAAGAAAAGCCTAAATGTTTGAGGGATAAAATCTGATGAAGCTTTACGATGTCTTTATCTGTATATAATCTGCGTCCGCCTTCGCTCATGGCAGACGGGGAAAGTAAACCCTCTCTGTCGTAATGCTGTAATGTCCGTACAGTAACGTCCATTTTTCCTGCAACTTCACCAACAGTCATATAACCTTGTGGTATCGCTTTATCTTTATTCATGTCGTACCTCCTTGAATAGTAGTATATCTCATTACGCAGCGTCACAAGCAAGCATTTTTGCAAAGATTCGGCTGATCACAGCAGAAACGGGATCATTCATAGGAATAGTATTCGCTTTTTATCGGATAATGGGTGAATGAGCAGAATCTCTATGGTACAATGTCAATTAGGAGATTAAAAATCAGAGAAATGATGATTTGACAGTAAGAAAAACAGAAAGGGAGGTTTTAATGTTTGCCTATGAAAACGGGATTAATTATGAAACAGGCGAATATGGATGGATGACAAAGCTGGATAAGATAAAACAGCAGATTGACTGGATGCTTTGCAGTCTGAAAGGATGAAGAAGATAGAAGGGTATTTTGGGAGATGAGAGGAGTGGTGGAGGGAGAAAATCCAAAATGTAAATCTATAAATTGAATGAAAAAGAACAGGTGGAGGATGAACATGGAATTGGTTTTAGCAAAATCACAGGATGTATTAGTGCTTACTTCAATATCAAAAAGGGCATTTGAGTCAGATATTGAAGTCGGGGGTTCACAGCCTGGTGGACCACCCGGCTATCAATCTCAAAAATATTATGTAAAAATGGCAGCAAAAAAGCATTTATATACTTTTTATAATGATGGATTGATTGCCGGAGGGGCAGTTTTATTTAAAGATGGAACGAATCTCTATATTGGAAGGATATTTATTGATCCGAAACATTTTCATGAAGGTTTAGGTACTAAGTTAATGGAACTGATAGAAAATCTTTATTCCGATGTGATTTCATTTACTCTTGATACGCCTTTGTGGAATATTCGTACTAATAATTTTTATCAGAAGTTGGGATATGAGATGGAAAAGAAGGATAAAGAGTTCGCATATTATGTTAAGAGAAAACAGGTTCAGGGAGTCAGGTGAATGTGGAGGGAGATAAATCCAAAATGTATCTATTAAATGCTTTTTAAATAAAAAAATTATATTTACATTCCAAAATGTAAATCTATTTATGTTGGAAAGATTCAGTAGTAATATATTCTGCAGGTATGCGGAAATAATTCTACATGATAACGCTCCCACACATATTTTATTATATCAAATTATTGTGTGGGAGTAAAACAATTTTTGCAGAAAATCTAAGTTTGAAAATCCAAGTCATTGGAATTTACAATATCAAGTCAGCGATAATCTAAGTTATATTTCCGTTTACAGTTTTACTCTAAATAAGGTTAAATTATTTTCCAAAGTTTTCCAATTATTTCATTCTATTAAAAAAGAAATTATTGTAAACTAATTAATTAGAATCATTAAATATTTTATCCAATAATATTTTTATTTAATTTATTCTGGTACACATATTTTAATGATAAATTTTTAAGGAAAGGAGGAAAGTGATGATATGTATCAATATAAACTGACATTTATATTAGAAAAAAACTGGCTGCCCAGAGAAATTGACAGACTTCTGGTCAGCTTCTTAAAGGCATCTGCCCAGTCCTATTCGCAGGATTTTTTTATGCGTTTGTACGATAAAAGCCGGTCTGTTATAAAAAGCTTCACTTATTCATATTTCCTGCCTGGCGCTGAATTTGGCAAAGAGAGAATAATATTATCCCAAAATGAATTTTCACTGTTTTTCTCGGACGCAGATCAGCAGGAACTTTTGTATTTTTTCAATGCATTTCAATTAATGAAATATAAAAAGTATCCGATGGATGGTAATTCTATGCAGCTGGTATCTGTATATATGCAGAAACTGAATGAGATCAGGGAAAATGAAATTGTAATTAAGATGCAGAGTCCTCTAATTGTCAGAAATCATAATTCGGAAAACAATCAGGATATTTATTATACTTATGATTCAGAAGGGTTCCAGCAGGCCCTTAAGGAAAACATCGAGATTTTTCTTAGCAGAATGGGCTTTATGTTTACAACAGATCATTTTTCTATTCAGACCATAAAAGGAAAAAAAGTGGTAGTGCCTGTTTTTGGCAGAAATACAGATGCATCTATCGGGATTTTTAAACTGACAGGTTCCTGCCAATTACTCAATACTTTATATCAGACAGGCATGGGAGTAAGACGATCAGAAGGCCACGGAAAATTTGAAGTAATCGGCTAGGATGGAGGTGACAAAGTGAGCAGGATATTGGTGACCATTGGTGATTTTTTGAAAAATGCGGGTATGGTGGGTTTATGTTATTTGTTAGAAGAATCTAAAGCGGCGAAAGGTGATGATTATGACATTACGGACAACGGTCAGAGTATATGGATATCAAGAGAATATGTGAAGAGCGCCGATTGGACCGATATGTATTTTAAAGCGTTTGTAAAGAGGTTTGGTCCATTGACGGTTTATCAGGCAGCATTAGAAAAAATAGAAAAGATTCTAAAGACGGCAGAACAGGAAGGCTGGAATCAGAAAGAATGCAAAGAAGATTTAAAGTTTATAAATGATAAATTACTATCAAACAGTTACCAGTCAGGTTTTGCAAATATAAAAGAAAAGATAAACCAGCCTGAAGTATATGAGCATTTGAAAATCAGTAAGTTAAAGGAAAACATGGAAACGGAAGAATTATGTATACGTCTGAGAGAACTTTATGATTTTTTAAAGCAGCCCTTATGCGAAGAGACATTTTCCATGAAAAGTATTATTTACAATTATATAAATCGGTTTTGGGATGGTAAATGCTTTTTGTTCAAAAGAAATGCATCAAAAGATATGAGAGAAATGTTTGAAGCTGATTTTTCGGAACCGTTAAGAAAATATGCAGGTGCGGGTCATGAAAAGGCAAAGGATTTGTGTATTGATTGTAGTGAACGGATTGACGCAAAGGAAAAAGTGTCGATTGCTTTTATGAAAGAGCAGGCGGATGACCTGACAAGAAAGCGGTCGGCTTTTTGGAACTGTAAGGTAGACGCTTACCTGTGTCCAATGTGTGCGTTTATTTATTCGCTGGCGCCATTGGGATTTACTCTGGCAGGGAAGACATTTGTATTTATCAACAGGAATCAGAATGTGAATGAACTGCTAACGGTGAATTCTCTACATGGGAAATTAGCCCATAGTTCTGAACAGGATGAGGACGAAAAGTATTCTTTATGGATTGCGAGAACGATCGATCTGCTGTTAAAAGAGAAAAGCACGGAATTGGGAAATATACAAGTGATTGCAAGGGGAATCGGAGAAAATGACAGATATACTTTTGACGTTATTGCAAAAGACATACTTGTATTGTTGAACGACGAAAAAATCAGGAAGGATTTAGGCAATCTGAGCAAGTACCCTTATGTAAAAGTTGGAAAAGAATTTTGGAATATTCACGAGACCGTTATACTTCGTATCTTAAGGTATCGTAGTCAGTATGGAGTGATTAATCAATTGCTTAAGATGGCAATTGAAAATGATGGACATTTGTATAAAGCGGGACTTGTGTATGATATTCAGCTTCGGACAAGACTGCTGCAAAGAAAAAATAATGAAAAACATGGAGGTGATCTGGTGAAACAACATTACATAGTAAGTAAGGAAGGATATGAACTTAGAAAGGCTTTGCTAAGAGAAAAAGGGACTGAAGAAGATTCCTGCATCAGAGGAACGGTATATCAATTATTAAACGCATTGTCTGTTAGCAATGTGGAGCGTTTTATGGAAGTGATTATGAGAGTTTACTGTTCCACCAAACTTCAGGTTCCGAACCTGTTTATTGAGTTTTTAAAGGACAGGGACACGTTTGTGGAATACGGATATGCTTTTCTGCTGGGGCTGCAGGGAGGTTATTATGAGAAAAAGGAGGAAAAGGAAAATGAATAGACAAGGATTAACATTGACGATGGTCTTTCTTGCAGAAAGTGCAAACTATGGGGAGGGAGTCGGTAATATATCTACTTTGAAAAAAATGTCAAGAGGTAATTATGAACAGTATACTTATATTTCAAGGCAGGCAATGCGTTACAATATGATGATGCAGCTTGGATGGGATCGTACGCCGGTAGATGGTAAAAGTGGTGTAGTGCAGTTTGCTCCATCGGCGACAATTCAGGATTATCCGGAAATTGATTTGTTTGGATATATGAAGACAAGTTCTAAGGAGGAAGGGAAGAGTAATAAGGGAGGAGCTTCAACAAGGAGTGCAGTTGTAAGACTAAGTAATGCAATTGCATTAGAACCTTATCAAAGTGACTTGGAGTTTTTGACGAATATGGGACTGGCAAAGAGACAGGATTTAGAAAATGGGATTGCACAGAGTGAGATTCATCGTTCTTTTTATGCATATACAATTACAGCTGATCTTGACCGGATCGGGATAGACGGTGATATTTCCATACCGCAAAAAGAAAAGGCAAAGCGGGTAAAAGCGTTTTTGGATACCATTCAGTTTTTATATCGGGATATTAAAGGAAGACGTGAAAATTTAGCGCCGGTATTTGCTATAGGCGGCAGATATGAAAGAAAGAATCCGTTCTTTGAAAACCGTATTGTTTTAGAAAAAGGGAAGATAAAAACAGATACGCTGCTGCAGATTATGGAAAGCAGTAATGACATAAAGGAAAATACCGTTACAGGGGTTATAAAAGGTATTTTTGAAAATGATGCGGAATTAGAGAAGGAATTGGGCGCCGGTTCTGTTGTAAATGTGTTTGATCATTTAAAGAAAGAAGTGGATGACTATTATGGAGAGAGCAATTAGGGTGGAATGTTTCCAAAATTTGGCCAATTATAGAAAACCAAGCAGTTTCATTATTAAGGAATCTTATCCTTTGCCGCCCTATTCCACAGTGCTGGGCATGATTCATACGGCATGTGGATATCCCAGGGGAGAATTTCATTCGATGAAAATAAGCATTCAAGGAAAAAATGCCGGTTCTGTCTCTGAACTGTATACAAGATATTCTTTTTCTTTTGATACGAAATATGAAAAAGGAAGACATCAGGTTTGTATACAGGAGGAAGAGCAAACATATGGAGCATTTAAAGGAATCGCTCATGTGGAACTAATCTGTAATAACAATATGATTCTGCATATTGTTCCTTCGGAAGCTGATTTTGAAACAGTTTATCAGTCGTTAATGAAACCAGCGGTTTACCTTGCGCTTGGCAGACACGAAGATCTTCTTGATATTAAGAAAGTAGAGATTGTAGAGCTTTGGGAAGAGGAAGAGCAGATTACAAAAAACGATATTTATATTCCTGTTAATTCCGGCGCTGATATTGGAAACAGGAGCGTTACGCTTTATACGCTTACAAAAGAGTATGAAATTACAAAACAGGGGCTGCGCAGGTGGAAAACAGACGGCGGAAAGGTCAGAGCATATTATTTTCCACATAATGAGACAGTCGAAAATGTACTTGTAGATACATATGGGGATGTTGTTGTATTGGCATAACATATTCTGGAAATTTCAGAATTATAATTTGTATGATCAATAAAGTGGACACAGAGGAGTCAACAGGGACGGAATAATAGAAACATTGTGGATAAAAGAGCAGTATAGAAAAAATATGATACAAGGAGAGACAGGAATGGAATATTATGCGAAATCACAGTCTTTACCGCTGTGGGACCATGTGAAGGGACAAATATTGGAAAAGTTAGACAATGTTATTGATCATTTTGATCAGGAAACAGAGGAGGAAGAACTTGCATTATTGAGAAGCTATCGGGAAAGGTTATTACAGGAGAAGATCGTAGAGAGTCAAAAAACTTTACGGGAACATTTGGAAGAAACGGTAAGCTGTGCAGAACATTTTTTTAAGTTATACGGACAGTACTTTAGCGAAAAGGAAAAGAAAATGATTATAGCCGCCTGCAGACTGCATGATATTGGAAAGGCAAATACTATTTTTCAGATGAAGGTAAACACAACATTGAAAAAGGAAAGAACGGAAGAAATACCGCATGGTTTTTTAAGTGCTGTTCTTTTATCAAAAAAAGCTTTTCTGGCACAGGATGCCCATTATACAAAAGAGGATTTTGAAGTTTTACTGACAGCGGTGTATTATCATCATAATCGGAAAGATAACTTTAATGACAGTGAAATCAGGGACTATTGTGAGGCATATTATTTGGACTGCGTGCGGGAATATATAGATGCCAGCGGTACAAAATTGCTGCCCTTTTTGTCTTCAGTTTCTGATATGAAAAACGGGGGTAACAGCAATTTGCTGCATGTCAGCAATAGAAATCATTTATTGTTTTCTGACCGCAAAGATAAAGGGATGCAAATCATAAATGAGGATATATGGTGTCAATATATGCTTATAAAAGGGATGTTGAATAAATTTGACTGGATGGTCAGCGCCGGATATGAAAATGCAGAAAAGACGCCGGATCTTGTATCCAAAGAGTTATGCCAAAGCATAAAAACAAAGCTGTCGGCACAGTTTCGTCCGGCACAGGAGTTTATGATCCAACACAGAGAACATAATGTGGTCATAGCTGCACCAACGGGGTCAGGAAAAACGGAGGCTGCGCTTATGTGGTTAGACGGAGAAAAGGGATTCTATACCCTGCCTCTGAAAGTTTCTTCCGATGCCATATATAATAGGATTAAAGAGCATTATGGATTTAAGGATGTGGCGCTTCTTCATTCCGACAGCCTGAATAGCTATTTAAAAGAGTCAGAAGGAGATTTAGAAAGAGGATATAGAAATTATGAGCAGGCTGCTTTATTTGCAAATCCTCTTACTGTGTGTACAGTAGATCAGCTGTTTAAATTTGTCTATAAAGCGCTGGGGACAGAAATTTTTGCAGCGACTTTAAAATATTCTAAGGTTGTCATTGATGAAATTCAATCCTATTCGCCTAAAATTGTTGCGGCGCTTATATATGGGCTTTCGGAAATAAAACGTATGGGAGGAAAATTTGCAATTATTACGGCAACATTCCCTCCGGTTTTGAAATATTTTATGGAGAGATATAACCTGCTGGAAGATAAGGATTATGTCTGGCATGATTTTTCTGACACTGCATTAAAAAGCAGACATAAAGTACATTGGGTAGAGGGGAATTTTCAATATGACGAGATTGTAAATGCAGCAGAGGAAAAGAAAGTTCTCATTATCTGCAATACAGTATCAAAAGCACAAAGCGTATATATGGAAATAAAGAACCGAGGCGTAGAAGTCGGATTATTGCATTCACGGTTTATTAGAAAACACAGGGATATTTTGGAAAAAAGAATTATGGCTTTTTCCGCAGATGAAAAAGCAGCAGGCGTTTGGGTAACCACACAGATTGTCGAGGCAAGTCTGGACATTGATTTTGACATTTTGTATACAGAGATGTGTACTGCTGACAGCCTGCTGCAAAGAATGGGAAGATGCAACAGGGCGGGAAAGAAGGAAACGGTTATGCCTAATGTGATCGTCTGCCATAATCATTCCGGTCGTGGAACAATATATGATGAAGATATTTATGATCGTTCGGTGGCTGCATTGCAAAAATACATAGGGACATTATTTTCAGAATCAGATAAAACGGCTTATATAGACGAAGTGTATGATATGGTGCAAATTCAGAAAACAAAATATTTTAAACAGATTGAAAAAAATATAGAGCATTTTGGAGAACTTTTGCCAGCTGATTACAGTACTTTAGAAGCACAGAATGATTTTAGAGACATACAAAGTATTACGGTTATGCCGGATGCTGTTTATGATGAAAATTGCAAGAAAATTCAAAGTATCAGGGAATTGTTAGAACAGCCCTATGTTAATAAAAGCGTTAGAAAACTGTTGAAATCAAAGCTTGCGGAAATGACTTTGAGTTTAAATACAAAATATGGTGTTCCCGATGGCATAGACAGGAATACAATTGCATTTTTTGATATTCACAGGACAAGATTGAACTATGTTTTTGATGGAAATGCAGGAGTAGGATTATTGCTTGACCGGGTGGAAGATGAGGATTATTTTGTTTGATATTTTACATAAGGAGTACCGGTTATTTATGAGGCGGGTGTGGTAAAATTTATTTGAATAAAGAGTTATCACAAGCGGGAGTTTAGTTGAGCAGGTATTATTATTAGTTTTTGAGTATGGAGGAGAGTATGGAAGAGAGAATTTCCGGGGTAATGATTTATTACTATTTCGTCTGTAAAAGAAAGCTGTGGTATTTTATGCATGAGATCAGTATGGAAACTGAAAACGAAAATGTATTATTGGGAAAATTATTGGATGAAAATAGCTACAAAAGAGATGATAAGCATATTAATATTGATAATGTGATTAATATTGATTTTATTAAGGAACAAAAAGAACTTCATGAGATTAAGAAGAGCAGAGCAATCGAAGAGGCGGGAGTGTGGCAGGTAAAGTATTACTTATATTATTTGAAGAAGCGTGGTGTGACAGGATTAAAAGCCAAGATAGATTATCCGCTTTTAAAAAAGAATTTTGTGGTGGAACTGACAGAGGAGGATGAAAATCAATTGTCTGTGATTATCTGTGAGATTACCGATTTGAAAAAACAATTGCAGCCACCTGAGTTTCATGAGAAAAAGTTGTGTATCAAATGTGCCTATCATGATTTGTGTCTGATATGATATTTGGCAGCAAATAGTTAAAAATAGTATGATACGTTTGGAGGAATAATATGGGGCAGAGTTTTTATGTATATAATAATGGTGATTTGAAGAGAAAGGATAACACATTACAGTTTACTTCTTTGGATGGAGAACGAAAGGATATACCTATAGAACGTATAGATGATATTTATGTAATGTCAGAGATGACATTCAATACTGCCTTCATTAATTTCATATCACAGTATGGGATACCCATTCATTTTTTTAATTATTATAATTTTTATACGGGTAGTTTTTATCCGAAAGAAAAACTCCTTGCAGGTCAGCTTCTGGTAAAGCAAGTGGAACATTATACTGACTATGAGAAGAGAATGGAAATTGCCAGAAAGTTTATTGAGGCGGCAGCAGATAATATTTATCGAAATTTACGATATTATAACGGTCGTGGGAAAAATGTTTCCTGTGATATGTCAGAAGTCAATGATTTAAGGAAGAAAATACCGGGAACGTCTTCAATTCAGGAACTGATGGGGATAGAAGGAAATATTAGAAAACATTATTATGCAGCATGGAATATCATTATAGATCAGGAAATACATTTTGAAAAACGTGTGATGCATCCGCCGGATAATATGATAAACTCATTGATTTCATTTGTAAATTCCCTGATCTATTCCAAAGTATTGAGTGAAGTTTATCATACACAGATGAATCCTACTATCAGTTATTTGCATGAACCGGGTGTTCGCAGATTTTCTTTATGCCTTGACATTGCTGAAGTATTTAAACCCCTTATTGGTGACAGATTGATTTTTTCTTTATTAAACAGGAAACAGATTACGGAGGATAGTTTTACAAAAGAGCTTAATTTTTTGCATTTGAAGCAGGAAAGTTCTAAATTGATTGCCAGAGAATTAGAAGAACGAATGAAAAAAACAATTATGCATAAAGAACTTGGAAAACAGGTGAGCTACCAGTACTTAATGCGTTTAGAGGTTTACAAACTGATTAAGCATTTGATTGGCGAAAAGGAATATGAAGGATTTAAAATATGGTGGTAAAACTGTGGTACACAGGGAGGATGGAAATGTATGTTGTATTAGTTTATGATATAAGTCAAAATAATAACGGTCAGAAACGATGGTCACATGTCTTTAAGATTTGTAAAAAGTATTTATCTCATGTTCAAAATTCTGTTTTTGAAGGAGAAATATCAAAAGTCCAATTGGTTAAATTGCAGCAGGAATTAAAATCATATGTTGATAAAAATGATGATTCGGTGATTGTTTTTAAAAGCCGTCAGGAAAAATGGCTGGATAAAGAAATGTGGGGAAAAGAGGAGGACAAAATAGATTTCTTTTTATAGTATTGTCGATGTGTGATAGGGCTAAAAGGATAGTAGGTTGACAATGATGCGATTTTTTCTTTGACTTTATCGTGTTTAGGTGTATTATTAGAGGAGAATAAGTATATATAAATGGAAAGCAAGAGAGAGGTCGACAAAATAGTGTAGATTTTGGCAGAGTATGTGGGGAATTTGATGGGACGGATTTAAATAGAAACATAGTGGAATGTAAAGTGTGCCGGAACCTTTGGAGTTTCCCGGATGCGAATGATTTAAATAGAAACATAGTGGAATGTAAAGTTTTCCTCTTGGTGTTGATGTTGTGCTTTGGGCTCCATTTAAATAGAAACATAGTGGAATGTAAAGACGATACTTTTCCGAATTAACAACCTGACGGCAGGAAATTTAAATAGAAACATAGTGGAATGTAAAGTAATAGACTTTGTTTTCTTCGCCTTGTCCAGCCCTCGATTTAAATAGAAACATAGTGGAATGTAAAGGAAGTCACAAAGCATGAGGCCATACGAAATAGTTGATTTAAATAGAAACATAGTGGAATGTAAAGCTCAATCACGGCGTTCATATGACTGTCACACATACATTTAAATAGAAACATAGTGGAATGTAAAGGTGAAGTGTCTGTCAAAAAACGATTCACAGGGTTTTATTTAAATAGAAACATAGTGGAATGTAAAGGTATATTTTAAAGATTTTATTTTGCGCGATACCGGATTTAAATAGAAACATAGTGGAATGTAAAGACAAATTGTTGCGGACAGTTCAATGGCGGCGGTTGGATTTAAATAGAAACATAGTGGAATGTAAAGTACATTCAAAACTGGATTAACAACTATCCACGCAAATTTAAATAGAAACATAGTGGAATGTAAAGAAGACTGATTTAAAGACAATTGAATATAATCATTGATTTAAATAGAAACATAGTGGAATGTAAAGCATGGATTTTAAGCGGTATCGGGCAAGCATCACCGAATTTAAATAGAAACATAGTGGAATGTAAAGACTGTTTATAGCTGATAGTTTCTGGATTCCTATTTTATTTAAATAGAAACATAGTGGAATGTAAAGGTTGGCGGTAGAGTTCAAGAAGTCTGTCCTCTTTGATTTAAATAGAAACATAGTGGAATGTAAAGAGTAGCATTCTATTTCGTATCTCTGTCGCTCTGTTATGATTTAAATAGAAACATAGTGGAATGTAAAGTTTAAAATTCAGCCGGAGGACAAAAATGGGAAAATATTTAAATAGAAACATAGTGGAATGTAAAGAAGTTATATGATGATGTCGACATGTCAACAGGGTATTATTTAAATAGAAACATAGTGGAATGTAAAGTTGTATAGGTCCTTTGTCCTGTATAAATTATATTCGTATTTAAATAGAAACATAGTGGAATGTAAAGAAAGAAGCGCGCAGCAAATGGGAGCTGAAAACCTGTATTTAAATAGAAACATAGTGGAATGTAAAGTGTGATAGGTCTTATTTCTCAACGCTTCTTCTGCCGCATTTAAATAGAAACATAGTGGAATGTAAAGTTGTATAGCAGGCAACTTTATTATTGTACCTGCTTGATTTAAATAGAAACATAGTGGAATGTAAAGAATTACAGCATATATATACGACTTCTGCGGCTACTGCATTTAAATAGAAACATAGTGGAATGTAAAGTCATTTAAGATAGGACGCATATATGCATTTCTTATTATTTAAATAGAAACATAGTGGAATGTAAAGCTATATATCTGCCCTGCCATGTTTTCGGTTATATTAATTTAAATAGAAACATAGTGGAATGTAAAGTTCCAAAACAGTAAAATATTTTTTAGGAAAACAACATTTAAATAGAAACATAGTGGAATGTAAAGGTACTCGCGAAAAGACAGCCGCCAAGAACTAACAAATTTAAATAGAAACATAGTGGAATGTAAAGTTGTATATCGTTGATATGCTTTTTTCGTTATCGCGAGATTTAAATAGAAACATAGTGGAATGTAAAGATCAGCATAGCTTTGGTTGTAGGTTGTTCGTATTCATTTAAATAGAAACATAGTGGAATGTAAAGAAAAAAGCATCAGGAACATATTGGACATTAAAAACAATTTAAATAGAAACATAGTGGAATGTAAAGTTCTTTACGCCGGAAATGGCGTTGACTTTTGCGGAATTTAAATAGAAACATAGTGGAATGTAAAGACAAATATAACGGAATCATATCTAAAACAGATTGCATTTAAATAGAAACATAGTGGAATGTAAAGCTGTTTCTGTGAAGTCTTATTGTTCTGCTTTTCCTCATTTAAATAGAAACATAGTGGAATGTAAAGAACCTCCGATTACTTAGATATGTCAAAACCGTACTTGATTTAAATAGAAACATAGTGGAATGTAAAGATAAAAAGTACGCCTGAAAAAGCAATTGCATATATTATTTAAATAGAAACATAGTGGAATGTAAAGCAAATCTTCATCAGCCTGCAAAATGTACCGCAGACCATTTAAATAGAAACATAGTGGAATGTAAAGTTTCAAACCAGTGTCTAACTTCTTCTTTATCCATATTTAAATAGAAACATAGTGGAATGTAAAGACTCCATTACAGAGTAACCGCAATTTCCGCAGTGAAAATTTAAATAGAAACATAGTGGAATGTAAAGGTACATAAATCAATGATTGATTAGACTGTGCTGGCATTTAAATAGAAACATAGTGGAATGTAAAGATCAGCATAGCTTTGGTTGTAGGTTGTTCGTATTCATTTAAATAGAAACATAGTGGAATGTAAAGACTATAAACAGTTGGTAGTTTTTTATTTGGAGGATAAATTTAAATAGAAACATAGTGGAATGTAAAGTGGGTACTGCCGCACCAGTTTCCACAACGCCTCCTATTTAAATAGAAACATAGTGGAATGTAAAGAACTTCATTAACTCACGCCCTCGGTAAATCAGCTTGCATTTAAATAGAAACATAGTGGAATGTAAAGGTGCATGTGCGATAGTCATATGAACGCCGTAATTGATTTAAATAGAAACATAGTGGAATGTAAAGGAGTTACCGGGGGAATGTTTTCAGATTCCGGATTCGATTTAAATAGAAACATAGTGGAATGTAAAGGTGAAAAAAAGACGCTCCTCCGGCGGCATCGTTGATATTTAAATAGAAACATAGTGGAATGTAAAGTCACCCACATCGCCGCTTTGCAGTTCTCCCTCTGCATTTAAATAGAAACATAGTGGAATGTAAAGACAAGCAAAATCTCAATTTCTATAAATGATGATGATATTTAAATAGAAACATAGTGGAATGTAAAGGATTCAAAAAACTGCTGATAAGATTGCTTCTTTGCATTTAAATAGAAACATAGTGGAATGTAAAGATCAATTCACGGAGTAAATCACCTTCCTCGTTTCTTATTTAAATAGAAACATAGTGGAATGTAAAGATTTATTCCATAAGATTCCGCTTGTCTCTTTCTGATTTAAATAGAAACATAGTGGAATGTAAAGTCTCACGCTCTTTCTGCCACTCTGTCCAGAAATCTAATTTAAATAGAAACATAGTGGAATGTAAAGACATATCGGTCTTACCTTATGTCGCGCCCATTTCCTAATTTAAATAGAAACATAGTGGAATGTAAAGGAACAATCCCGGTCAATGTGCAGGATGCGAACCTATTTAAATAGAAACATAGTGGAATGTAAAGTTTTGCGGTTTCCGACAGGGAAAAACCCCCATATCAATTTAAATAGAAACATAGTGGAATGTAAAGAAAGTTATAGATGTTATTCCCAAACGTTTCATCTGGATTTAAATAGAAACATAGTGGAATGTAAAGTTTTACTCATATTCATTGCCGCTATTACTGCTCCATAATTTAAATAGAAACATAGTGGAATGTAAAGTTAGGACAATCATCAATGTCAAGCGGACTTCTCTTTATTTAAATAGAAACATAGTGGAATGTAAAGATGAACGATCAAATAGAACCTTTAAGTGCAACTGAATTTAAATAGAAACATAGTGGAATGTAAAGACAGAAGCAGCGTTCTATGGAGCGAAGCCTACGGGATTTAAATAGAAACATAGTGGAATGTAAAGATGTCTGCAATATGGTAATTCAGATTTATAGAGATTATTTAAATAGAAACATAGTGGAATGTAAAGGTGTTTACTTGCGTTATATTAAAACTCGAATAAACATTTAAATAGAAACATAGTGGAATGTAAAGTGATTTACACGCGGACAACCTCTTGTTAACATTCCTATTTAAATAGAAACATAGTGGAATGTAAAGGCATTTCCAGCCCTTTAGGTCTTCCGGGTTTACCTTCATTTAAATAGAAACATAGTGGAATGTAAAGTTATAAAAAGCTGGGCTTATGGTATAATCGAATTGCATTTAAATAGAAACATAGTGGAATGTAAAGTAATTCCCGCTTTGCGTAGAAGCCTTCTTAGGTACATTTAAATAGAAACATAGTGGAATGTAAAGTTATATGCTACCGGGATAATTCGCGTTATCGTTTCTTATTTAAATAGAAACATAGTGGAATGTAAAGACTGCTGCCGCCTGTCTCTTATTGACTGCTGCCGTAATTTAAATAGAAACATAGTGGAATGTAAAGTTTCAAAGATACAGCTTAAGGGCGTAAGCGTTATATCATTTAAATAGAAACATAGTGGAATGTAAAGCATACAAGAGATAACGGAAGCCTGGGCGCGGCGGCATTTAAATAGAAACATAGTGGAATGTAAAGATAGAAGCGTTCCAACATAGCGTATAAAATCTTTTGATTTAAATAGAAACATAGTGGAATGTAAAGTTCATCTTCCGTAAGCTTGCAAAGAGCCTTAAGAAATTTAAATAGAAACATAGTGGAATGTAAAGGTAGAAGTCGTCGTAAAAGTCGTCGTAGAACTGCAATTTAAATAGAAACATAGTGGAATGTAAAGTCTTTTCCCGCTGCGCCCTTAATTCCTGGGCTTCTTATTTAAATAGAAACATAGTGGAATGTAAAGAAGTGCTTCACCCGCTGCCACACCAAACGCCCCGACTGATTTAAATAGAAACATAGTGGAATGTAAAGGTAATCAATCAAAATCTTGTTTCTAAGCTTTGATCTATTTAAATAGAAACATAGTGGAATGTAAAGTTTTATTTTTCCCCTGCATTACCCGGCAGGGACGGGATTTAAATAGAAACATAGTGGAATGTAAAGACATATGTTTGCTTCAAGGCACTTCTGACCGTTTCGCATTTAAATAGAAACATAGTGGAATGTAAAGCCGCCCGAATCTGTTGTAAAATTGAGGTAGGAGGTATTTAAATAGAAACATAGTGGAATGTAAAGAACTTTAATATCTTAATTGGGAGAAAAAAGGCTTTCATTTAAATAGAAACATAGTGGAATGTAAAGTACAAAAGTGATGCAGATGATAAAGGCAATGAGATTATTTAAATAGAAACATAGTGGAATGTAAAGGCCGAAGGAAGTGGAGTATACGGACAGTCAGAAGCAATTTAAATAGAAACATAGTGGAATGTAAAGATTCAATAAAATAAACCTGTAAGGTGATGTTCCTTAATTTAAATAGAAACATAGTGGAATGTAAAGTTTCACAAGACTTAATCAGGAGTATGAGCTGAAGCGATTTAAATAGAAACATAGTGGAATGTAAAGGAATGAGTTTGAAGCCCTTTTCAAAACCAGCTTATGATTTAAATAGAAACATAGTGGAATGTAAAGAAAGAACGGTTTGAAATCAGAACAACCGATGTAAGATTTAAATAGAAACATAGTGGAATGTAAAGGTCTTTGGTAATTCCCAACCACACCGGTAGCTACAAAATTTAAATAGAAACATAGTGGAATGTAAAGAACTCTGGTTTCCAGTTAATCCCGGAACGGATCATGATTTAAATAGAAACATAGTGGAATGTAAAGTGTCTTTATATGGTATTTTTAATCAAAAAAAATTTTATTTAAATAGAAACATAGTGGAATGTAAAGATATTACCAAAAGCGTCAGTCTTTCCGCTTTTACGATTTAAATAGAAACATAGTGGAATGTAAAGTGCATACCGAGAGATACTCTCGTTGCAACGCTTGTGATTTAAATAGAAACATAGTGGAATGTAAAGGTTCATAAGCGAGACGGCAACCCTTGCCAGATCCGCATTTAAATAGAAACATAGTGGAATGTAAAGATAATATAGCGCGTGACCTCCTCCATGCTTCTGGCCATTTAAATAGAAACATAGTGGAATGTAAAGAAAAAAGCTGATCCGGCACTTCCGCTGGACAAAATCGGATTTAAATAGAAACATAGTGGAATGTAAAGCAGATGAAATCACAGAAACTTTAATCATAGTCACAAATTTAAATAGAAACATAGTGGAATGTAAAGTAATGATGTACCCATCTCCGCAGTAATGCACGATAATTTAAATAGAAACATAGTGGAATGTAAAGGATTTCGGAATGCCGGACGTTCTATCTTCTTTCGTATTTAAATAGAAACATAGTGGAATGTAAAGAAATACTGCATTGTGAACAGGAAGGACATGGCTATAATTTAAATAGAAACATAGTGGAATGTAAAGTTCACATAGAGACCTCCATCCACGGACCGGCGAAGCGTATTTAAATAGAAACATAGTGGAATGTAAAGTTCTGTATGATTGGCTTCGTATATCGTTTGTTTCCGATTTAAATAGAAACATAGTGGAATGTAAAGATCATAACCGACTTTCAAAGGGCGGATTTTGTATATATTTAAATAGAAACATAGTGGAATGTAAAGTCTATATTATAGTAGTTGTCTCTCGTTCCCGTTACATTTAAATAGAAACATAGTGGAATGTAAAGCTGAATGCAAGTCCGACAGTCCCTTTTGACAGGCTGAATTTAAATAGAAACATAGTGGAATGTAAAGTTTTCCGGTTCTGAAAGCAGCCTGATGAAATCAGATGCAGAAATCGTCCCCCCAATTTTTTCTCAAATGGGGTATGCGTGTGTTATAACACGTGTTATTTAAAGCTTTTCAAAAATTATAAACCCGCAAATCCGCATAAATACAGACCAAGCAAAAATTTACCAAAAATATTAGCACTCGCCTCTTGACACTGCTAACAACCAGTGTTATATTGTGCATAGAACAGAAAAAAGCACAAAGAATAACAAACAGTACTATGTACAGGAAGGAGACACCATGAACATTTCAAAATTCACACAAAAATCCATGCAGGCGGTAGAACAGTGTGAAAAGCTTGCATACGAATATGGCAATCAGGAAATAGAGCAGGAACATTTACTGTACAGTTTAGTGACAATAGAGGACAGCCTGATTTTAAAACTGATTGAAAAAATGGAGATTAATACAGACCATTTTCTGAACCGGGCGAAAGCGGCGGTAGAAAAGCGGGTAAAAGTACAGGGCGGGCAGGTTTATGTCGGACAGGACCTGAATAAAGCGCTGATCAGTGCAGAAGATGAAGCAAAGGCAATGGGAGACGAATATGTATCGGTAGAGCATTTGTTTTTGGCCATGATTCATCATCCGAATCGGGAGATCAAAGCCATCTTTCAGGAATACGGCATTACGAGAGAGCGTTTTTTACAGGCGCTTTCTACCGTAAGGGGCAATCAGAGGGTGACCAGCGATAACCCGGAAGCTACTTATGATACTTTGGAAAAATACGGACAGGATCTGGTAGAGAAGGCAAGAAATCAAAAGCTTGATCCTGTCATCGGCAGAGACACGGAGATCCGTAATGTAATCCGTATCCTCTCCCGTAAAACAAAAAATAATCCCGTTCTGATCGGGGAACCGGGCGTTGGTAAGACGGCGGTGGTAGAAGGATTGGCACAGCGTATTGTGCGCGGAGATGTGCCGCAGGGGTTAAAGGATAAAAAGATTTTTGCCCTTGATATGGGGGCGTTGGTTGCAGGCGCTAAATACAGAGGAGAATTTGAAGAGCGTTTAAAAGCTGTGCTGGATGATGTGAAAAACAGTGACGGACAGATCATATTATTCATTGATGAGCTGCATACCATTGTAGGCGCGGGCAAAACAGACGGCGCACTGGATGCGGGCAATATGCTGAAGCCGATGCTTGCAAGAGGCGAGCTGCATTGTATCGGCGCAACGACTTTAGATGAATACAGGCAGTACATCGAAAAAGATGCGGCATTAGAGAGAAGGTTCCAGCCGGTACAAGTGGAAGAACCTACCGTGGAAGATACCATTTCCATTTTAAGGGGGTTGAAAGAACGCTATGAGGTCTATCATGGCGTCAAGATCATGGATAATGCGCTTGTTAGTGCGGCAGCTTTATCCAATCGTTATATTTCTGACAGATTTTTACCGGATAAAGCGATTGATCTTGTGGATGAGGCCTGTGCGCTGATAAAAACGGAACTGGATTCCATGCCGACGGAACTGGATGAATTGCAGCGAAAAATGATGCAGATGGAGATTGAAGAGGCGGCGCTGAAAAAAGAGGACGACAGGCTGAGCCAGGAAAGGCTTGCCAATCTGCAAAAAGAACTGGCAGAACTGAAAGAAGAATTTAACAACAGAAAAGCACAGTGGGATAACGAAAAAGCTTCAGTGGATAAACTTTCCAGACTCCGTGAGGAGATCGAAGAAGTGAATGGGCAGATACAGATTGCCCAAAGAGAAGGAAATCTTGAAAAGGCAGCGGAATTAAGTTATGGAAAACTGCCGGCGCTGCGCAAGCAGCTGGAAGCAGAGGAAGCCAGTGTCAATGAGAAAGATCTTTCCCTGGTGCATGAGCGTGTGACGGATGAAGAAATTGCCCGTATCATTTCGCGCTGGACAGGAATCCCGGTGGCGAAACTAACGGAAAGCGAGAGAAACAAGACGCTGCATTTGGATGATGAACTGCACAGACGTGTGATAGGGCAGGATGAGGGCGTTACCAAAGTAACAGAGGCAATTATCCGTTCTAAAGCAGGGATTAAAGATCCGACTAAACCAATCGGCTCCTTCCTGTTTCTGGGTCCTACCGGCGTGGGGAAGACAGAACTTGCCAAATCTCTTGCGGCATCGCTTTTTGATGATGAAAATAATATGGTTAGAATCGATATGAGCGAATATATGGAGAAGTATTCCGTATCTCGTCTGATCGGAGCGCCTCCCGGATATGTGGGATATGAAGAGGGCGGACAGCTGACAGAAGCAGTCAGGAGAAAGCCCTATTCGGTAGTGCTTTTTGATGAGATTGAAAAGGCTCATCCTGATGTTTTCAACGTACTTTTACAGGTGTTGGACGATGGCCGTATTACAGACTCACAGGGCAGAACGGTAGACTTCAAAAATACGATTCTGATCATGACTTCTAATATCGGGGCGCAATATTTGCTGGAAGGAATCGATGACGAGGGCAATATCAGGGAAGAAGCGGAAAAGCTTATTATGAATGAGTTAAGGAATCACTTCCGGCCTGAATTTTTGAATCGTCTGGATGAAACCATTTTATTTAAGCCTTTGACAAAAGACAATATCGGCGGTATTATCCGGCTGATTCTTGCGGATCTGAACAAACGGCTGGCAGACAGGGAGCTTTCCATAGAATTGACGCCGCAGGCGGAGCAGTTCATTACGGAAAATGCATATGATCCGGTATATGGTGCGAGACCGTTAAAGCGTTACGTGCAAAAATATGTGGAAACGCTTGCCGCAAAGCTGATTCTTGCCGGTCAGGTGGGAACGGGAGATACGATATTGATTGAAGTGGATCAGGAGACATTAAAAGCCGTAAAAAAATAAAAGATATACAAAGGAAATAATTTATTTGAGGAAAACAGCGTACTGCTCTTTCGGATGAGAAAAGCATGCGCTGTTTTTCTATTGCAATTTACAGCTACAGATGCTATTGTGAAAAAGAAAATGACAGACAAAGCTGATTTGAGTGTCCGCAAAAGCGGGCAGATGGGAGTAAAAATGATACCAAAAGATCCTGTTATGTTACTTAGCTTTATGAATTTAAAGCTAAGAGATTATTATAAAGATTTAGAAGAACTGTGCGCGGATTTAGATATCGATCAGGAGGAGATTTCAGAAAAACTACAGGGGATCGATTATCATTATGACAGGGAGCGTAACCAGTTTGTCTGAAACGATTACGATCACAATAAAGGACGGGCAGGCAGTACAAAAAATACTGCATGACAAAGAAAGAAGTATTTTGGAAACCTTTACAAGAAACGGGATGGCACAGGGGAGCTTCTGTAAAGGTCTATCCCTGTGCGGGCGGTGCAGGATCAGGTTTTTGAAAGGAGCGCCGCTTCCGGGCACAGAGGAAAGAAAACTTTTTGAGCCTGCAGAATTAAGAGAAGGCTACCGCCTTGCATGCAGGGCAAAGCCCAAACAGGACTGTACGATTGAACTTTGTTTTGAGAACGAGCCGGATATGCAGATTGTTGCGGAAACGGGGAACCATGTTGAAAGAAAAGCGCTTTCAATCACTGATCTTAAGTCTGTCAGGGCGGATCAGGGGAATATAATTGGAAGCGCCGCCGAAAATCCGGCGCATCCCCGTGTTTTTGCAGCAGTGGATATTGGAACAACGACTGTCGTGATGCAGCTTGCAGATGTGTTGACGGGAGAGGTATTGGCAACTGAAAAATTTTTGAATCCACAGAGACGATACGGACTGGATGTGCTTTCCAGGATACAGGCCGCCATTGAATATGGAGAGGAGATGCGGGACTGCATTTTACAGGCGGTTTTACAGGGAATAAAAAAACTCGGGACAGGAAGTCGGAACAGGAAAGAAGCAGTACAGTTGGAAACAGAGGTGTTTCAGAAGCCGGAATTACTATGCATTACCGGAAATACAGCAATGCTTCATATTTTTGTGGGAGCAGATACAAGCGGGCTTGGAAAAAGTCCATTTACGCCCGTATTTGTTAATGAAACAGAAATGGAAATGGAGGGAATCAGGGCACTGCTTATGCCTTCTGTGTCTGCTTTTATTGGCGCGGATGTGTCAGCGGGGATTTTAGAGACGAAGATGCAGCAGTCGGAGCAGATAAATTTACTGATTGATCTGGGCACAAATGGGGAAATGGCTTTGGGAAACAGGAAAAAAATACTTTCCTGTGCGGCGGCGGCAGGACCTGCATTTGAAGGAGGAGCGGCGGGAGGCATCTATGGTGCGGACATGCTTGCGGCAATTGCCGGTCTGCTGGATGCAGGCGTTATTGAAGAAAGCGGATATATGGAAAAGCCGGAAAGCTGTTTATATCAGGGAAAGCAGATAGAGATCACTTTAGAGAAAGTCAGGCAGATCCAGCTTGCCAAGGCGGCAGTCCGGGCAGGCATCGAACTTTTAATCAAAAAATATGGGCTTGCGTCCTGTGAACAGATAGACAGCGTATACCTTGCAGGCGGTTTTGGTTTTTTTTTATCAGATTACGCGGCGGTTCGTACCGGGCTTTTACCGGAAAAACTTAAAGGTAAGATAAGCGCAGTAGGAAACAGTGCGCTGGCAGGCGCGCTCCGCTATGGACGGGATTTCCTTTTGCACAGAGGTGCAGACGCGTTGGACACTTCAAAAATTGAAAGTTTTAACTTGGCAGAGGAAAAGGAATTTCAGGAAACCTATATCCGATATATGGACTTCCCGGCAGGAAACAGGGAACGATAGAAGAAAAATGTTGTGAAAGCTGTATTTTTTGTTGTATACAGACTTTAGAATTTATAAATTTGACCGATATACTATATAAGAATAATTGGCATGGATGCCAGGCATGTATAAAGTAGAATCCGCATGGTGAGGTCAGCTGCATGTATAGTTGAAAGTCATGTGTTCTGCTTGCATGGTAAAAGAAAGGATTGGTGTAAAATGGTAATAAAAGCGACGGGAGCAGCTTCAAACGAATATGCAGCAAGCAGAAAAGCGGAGCAAAATGGCGCCGAAAATAAGAACGGTAAAGTCGTAAACGGAGTTGTTTTTGGGGGAAACCTGAAGCAGAAATTAGATCCGGTTTCCGCTAAAAAGGCACAGGCACAGAAAAAGGCAATGAAGATGTGGTCCGATGCGGCAGGCGCACAGCAGAAGATCGATAAAGATTTAGAGAGCCGCGCTTCTCATATAGAGGACCTTCGTAAAGAGATCAACACACTCAATGATTCTATAACGCAGATTTCCGCTAAACAGGAAGAATTGAAAGAGCAGTATGGAATTACGGATGCAGACGCGCAGGATCTGGAATTATTAAAAAAGGCAGGCAGTAAGACGCCGGTGAATTTGACGGAAGAGGAAAAGGCAAGGGCAGAGCAGTTAAAAGGCCAGAAAATAGGCGAATATTATGAAAGATATTCAGCCCTTGAAGATTCCAAGGGAAGGTTCACTACGGACATGGAAAAGAAGCAGAGTGAACTGGTTGCAGAGAGTAAAGCGATTACAGCGATTCAGAACGGCCGCCTGAAAGATCATTCCATGATAGACGCACAGAACAAAAAAGATGAAATGATGGTCAGAGCCAGTAAAGAAGCTGCTTTTGGCATGATGCTTGAAGTGAAGGATAAGATCGACGATCATCAGGAAGAACTCGAAGAGGAAGAAAAAGAGAAAGCCGAGGAAAAGAAAGAGGAAGAAGAGCGGCTTGAGGCAATTCGGGATAAGAATGATGAAAAAGAAGATGATGACGACGAAATACTGGATATCGTTCATACAGATGAAATCCTTCAGCTGGGGGATGCTACAGACAGTGTAAAACAGAATGTAAAGAAAATGATTAACGATATGAATCTGCTGGTTGAAGACTTAAAAGGTTCTGCTGTGGACAAACAGTTATAATCAGTTTTGCTTAATTGGTTCATCAGGGAAGTAAAAAATCCGTTGTTTTAGAGATTCCTAAAACAGCGGATTTTTGATTTGAAAAGATTATTTCATAAACTGAAGGATACAGCGTTTGACTGCTTCAAAACTTTCCGGGCTGATATCGTGTTCCATTTTACAGGCGTCAGCGGAAGCTGTTTGGGGATCTACTCCAAGGCTGACCAGCCAGTTACAGAGCAGGGAATGACGTTCATAAACAGATTCTGCAAGTTTTTTGCCTGTTTCTGTCAGTAAGATATATCCATTTTCGGAAACGGTAATATAGCCTTTGGCTTTGAGATTTTTCATGGCAACGCTGACGCTTGGCTTGGAGTAGCCAAGTTCGTTTGCAATGTCAATAGATCGAACTTCAGACAACCGTCTGCTTAAAAGAAGAATCGTTTCCAGATAATCTTCAACAGATTCTTCAGATTTGTGTTGAGAATACCCCATATTGTTTTTCCTGACTTTCTATTTTATCTGTAATACTGCCCGCTATTAAAAAACTGTCGCTTAGATGTTAATCATTCTTCCCATAGTATCCGGGCAGATCCTGTGATAATATATATATAATAGTGAAATTATAACATATATTGTTTTTGAATACAATGTATGTTTGTGGCGGATACTCCTGCATATATATTATATAAGATCATTTGCAGGGAAAATTGTAAAAAGTGAACAGAAAATTAAATTTTGTTATGGCAGTCCTGATTTTGTGTGCGCTGATCAGCATATTTCATGCAGGGGGCAATGCTATGCGGATAAAAGAGACAATAACAATGGGAGAAAAAACAGCAGACATGGAAAAGGATAAAGAAGTAATGAAAGATACAGGAACAAAGAAAATTGCAATCACCTTTGATGATGGTCCTCATCCACAATATACAGAGCAGCTTTTGGACGGACTCAAGGAAAGAGGGGTGAAGGCTACCTTCTTTGTGACCGGGGAACATGCAGAACTGCATCCTGATATCATTGCAAGGATGAGCGAAGAAGGGCATCTGATCGGCAATCATACCTACAGCCACATACAGCTGAGCGCAGGAAACAGAGAGGAATTTAAAAATCAGCTGATTAAAACCAATGAGATTATCAGTGAGATTACAGGAAAGGAAGTGCTTTATGTCAGACCGCCCTATGGAACATGGGACAAAAAGTTTGAGACGGAGTTAAATATGTTTCCTGTGCTTTGGACAGTAGATCCCCAGGACTGGTGTTCGGACAGTGCAGCCCGGGTAACGAAAAGAGTGGTGGCCAAGGCGGATGAAAACGATATTATTTTATTGCATGATTATTATGCAACCTCTGTAACAGCGGCGCTCAGAATTGTAGATGAGCTGCAGGAGGAAGGATATGAGTTTGTGACCGTGGAAGAGATTCTGTTTGACTGAGTACATAAAATCAGGAGGGTCAGGTCTGAAAGTACCGGACCGCAATTTTTAAAAAATCCCGGATCATGGATTTATCCTGTAAGGTTTTATAAAAAATTCCATAAGAAAGAGAAGTATTTGTTTCAAGCGGTACGTAGGCAAGCAAAGCGTCCCGCATGGGAACGATATCAGGCAGGAAGGTGAGGCTCATACCGGCTTTTACAAGGGTAAGAACCTCTTCCATTGTTTCACAGCAATATAAGTCGGCAGGATGATGCTCAAAGAGAATATGGCTTTGGACAGATAATACCTGGGGCATGACATTTGCATTATCCAAAACGGCAATACGTTGTTTTTGTAAGTCCTTTTTTGTAATTTTTTCTCTGGAAGAAAGCGGATGTTCCTTTGGCATGGCACAGACGATGGGCGCTCTGGCAAGTTCCTGAAAGCGGCAGTCCTGTTTGGCAGCGGTCACGCCCTGTAAACCGAACAGCACGTCTATGGATTCATTCCTGAGGTGATTCATCAATGCAGGAAAGGGAATCGTCTTGATAAAAGGATGTATGTTTGGATACAAGGTGAGCATGGATTTTATAAGGGTCGGAAGAAAGCTTAATTCTTTTAATCCGCAGCCAATCATAAAGGGAGCGGGTTCGATCTTCTCCTGTACAGTAAAACGCATTTTTGCCATTGCCATTGTATTCAGGATACTTTTGGCGTCTGCAATAAAGCTGTAACCTTCTCTTGTCAGCTCCACAGTTCTGGTAGTCCTTTTAAATAATTTAACATCCAATTCGCTTTCCAGAGAATTGATCTGGTGCGTGACCGCAGGCTGCGTGATATGAAGTTTTTCGGAAGCTCTCGCGAAACTCAGGCTGTCTGCGACAGCAAGAAAGCAGTTCAGCTGTGTGGAATTCATAATATCATCTCTCTTCTTATATTTGCATTTACAACCGGGGGATCTTCTTATATAATAGTATAGCAAAAATAAATTTAAAAATATTGATTAACGTTATTTATTAATAATAACGTTTTTTTAATTCCGTTTCAAGTGATTTTGTTATAAACTTAGAGAGTCAGTAATGTTTCAGCAGCATAACATACAGCTGAAATAATCAATATTTTCAGAAAGGATGAGACAGATTATGATTAAGACAATACTGAAACAGGTAAGGCAGTATAAAAAGGCTTCCCTGCTTTCTCCGTTGTTTGCGGCGCTGGAGGTAGTGATGGAAGTTCTGATCCCGTACATAACGGCGCAGATTATAGATCAGGGAATTGAAGGCGGGGATATTAATAAAGTCTATTTTTACGGCATATGTATGGTTGTTATGGCAATGTTCAGCCTTACTTTCGGGGTGCTTGCCGGAAAGTATGCTGCAAACGCGTCTTCAGGTCTTGCCTGCAACTTAAGGGAAAGCATGTATGAAAATATTCAGAGATTTTCATTTGCCAATATTGATAAATATAGTACGGCGGGTCTGATTACAAGGATGACGACGGATGTTACCAATATACAGAACGCCTACCAAATGATTATCCGAATTGCGGTAAGAGCGCCGTTTATGCTGGTTAGCAGTATGATTATGTGCTTTTTTATTCAGCACAGGCTGAGTATGGTTTTCGTTGTGGCGATTTTCTTTTTGGCGATGATACTTATGTTGATTGTGCAGATGGCAATGAAGGTCTTTGATAAAGTATTTAAAAAGTATGACGGACTCAACGCCAGCGTGCAGGAAAATGTATCTGCAATTCGCGTGGTAAAGGCTTATGTGAGGGAAGACCATGAAAACGAAAAATTCGGAAAGGCGTCAGGAGAATTGTATGACCTTTCAGTTAAAGCGGAGAGCATTGTTGCGTTTAACAACCCGGTTATGATGCTTACTATATATGGATGCATTATTGCCCTGTCCTGGTTTGGCGCTCATTTTGTTGTGAATGGAGAAATGACAACAGGGGAACTTACTTCTATGTTTTCCTATATCATGAGTATCCTGATGTCTCTTATGATGCTTTCTATGATTTTTGTAATGCTGACGATGAGCGCGGCAAGTGCAAAACGTATTACGGAAGTTCTTACAGAAGAGCCGTCGCTTACGAATGGGGCAAATCCGCTTAAGACAGTGGCAAACGGCGATATTGACTTCAATCATGTATCTTTTTCCTATCGGGAAGGTTCAGGAGAAGAAACCTTAAAGGATATTGACCTGCATATCAAATCCGGTGAAACGATTGGCATTATCGGAGGGACCGGCTGCGGAAAATCCAGTTTTGCCAATCTGGTAAGCCGCCTTTATGATGTGCAGAAGGGCTCTGTTTTTGTAGGCGGCAGGGACGTAAGGGACTATGATATGGAAGTACTGCGTAATCAGGTTGCTGTCGTTTTGCAGAAGAATGTGTTATTCTCCGGTACAATACTGGAAAATCTGCGGTGGGGAAAAGAAGATGCATCGGAAGAGGAATGTATGGAAGCATGCAGACAGGCATGTGCGGACGAATTTATCACACGGTTTCCAAAGCAGTATGATACTTATATAGAACAGGGCGGAAATAATGTGTCGGGAGGACAAAAGCAAAGACTTTGTATTGCAAGGGCGCTGCTCAAAAATCCAAAGATTCTGATTCTGGATGATTCCACCAGTGCGGTAGATACAGCAACGGATGCGAAAATCAGAAAGACTTTTAAAGAGACGATACCGGGGATTACCAAGTTAATTATTGCGCAGCGTATTTCCAGCGTACAGGATGCAGACAGGATATTGGTATTGGAGAACGGAGAAGTGAACGGTTTTGATACCCATGAAAATCTGTTAAAGACTAATGCGATTTATCAGGAGATCTACGAGGTTCAGACAAAGGGTGGAGGAGACTTTGATGAACAGGCAGGCTGACGGTAAGAATGGAGGATTGCAATGAAAGAGAGAAAACGAGTAGAAAACCCGATGAAAGTTCTGTCCCGGGTAATAAAATATATGACTGTAAATTATAAATTTTCTTTTTTGGTCGTAGTTGTCTGCATTATTACAGCGGCCATTGCCAATCTGGTGGGCATTACTTTTATGCAGACTTTGATCGACGATTATATTCTGCCGATGGCGCAAAACGGCGGCGGCGACTTTTCAGCGCTGGCGGAAGCGCTGCTTCGGATGGCGGCCATCTTTTTAGTTGGAATCGTATGTTCCTATGTCTATAACCGTATTATGGTGAATGTAGGGCAGGGAACATTGAAGCGGCTGCGGGATGATCTGTTTGTCCATATGGAGAAGCTGCCGATTAAATATTTTGATACCAATGCGCATGGAGATATCATGTCCGTATATACGAATGATGTGGACACTTTAAGGCAGCTGATCAGTATGAGTATTCCCCAGACTATCAATTCCTGTGTCAGCGTAGTCTGCGTATTTACAGGAATGATTACGACGAATGTGCCGTTAACCATACTTTCTCTGGCTATGGTCGGCGTGATGCTGTTTACGATGTCAAAGATCGGCGGAAAGTCGGGGATGTATTTTGGCAGACAGCAAAAAGATCTGGGAACGGTAAACGGTTTTATTGAAGAAATGATAGGCGGGCAGAAGGTTATAAAAGTATTTTGTCATGAGGAGCAAAGTATTGAGGCATTTAAGAAATTGAATGACGAACTTCGTATCAGTGCGGATAACGCCAATAAATATGCCAATATTATGATGCCCATAAATGCCAATATCGGCAATATCAGCTATGTGCTTTGCGCCATTGCAGGAGGGCTGTTAGCGTTAAACCATGTAGGGACGCTGACGTTAGGAGGGCTGGTAGCCTTTTTAACGCTGAATAAAAGCTTTACGCAGCCGATTACCCAGATCAGCCAACAGCTGAATGCAATTGTGATGGCGATGGCAGGCGCACAGAGGGTATTTGCGCTGATGGATGCAGAAGTCGAAGTGGACAATGGCTATGTTGAGCTTGTGAATGCAAAAGAACTGCCGGATGGTACTTTGGAAGAAACGAAAGAACGTACCGGTATCTGGGCATGGAAGCATCCCCATCAGGCGCAGGGAACGGTCACTTATACGAAACTGCAGGGGGATGTGGTTTTTGATGATGTGGATTTTGGCTATCATGAAGATAAAATTGTGCTTCATGGGGTGAAGCTGTTTGCCACACCGGGACAGAAGATTGCGTTTGTCGGAAGCACGGGTGCGGGAAAGACTACGATTACGAATCTGATTAACCGGTTTTATGATATACAGGATGGAAAGATCCGCTATGATGGTATTAACATCAATAAGATTAAAAAAGATGATTTAAGGCATTCATTGGGAATGGTATTGCAGGATACTCATTTATTTACCGGAACGGTAATGGATAATATTCGTTACGGACGGCTGGATGCGACAGATGAAGAATGCATTGCAGCGGCAAAACTTGCCAACGCCCACAGCTTTATCAAACGTCTGCCGGATGGGTATCAGACCGTGCTGACCGGGGACGGAGGGAATTTAAGCCAGGGACAGAGACAGCTTTTGTCGATTGCCAGAGCGGCGGTTGCAGATCCGCCGGTACTGATTCTGGACGAGGCTACTTCTTCCATCGATACCAGAACAGAAAGCCTGGTACAGCAGGGAATGGATCGGCTGATGAACGGCAGAACTACCTTTGTAATTGCCCACAGACTTTCCACCATCCGCAACGCGGACTGCATTATGGTTCTGGAACAGGGAAGGATTATTGAAAGGGGAAATCATGAGCAGCTGATTTCCGAGCAGGGAAAATACTATCAGCTTTACACCGGAAAAACAGGAAAAGCCGGTAATTGACAAATAGAAAAGCGGGGGCAATTAAAAAGCGGTAAACATTGGGATATTTCCATTTGTTTACCGCTTTTTGCGTGTTCTGAAAGCATGTTATAATTTAAATTTACGCATATGCTCCGCTAATGTAAAAGCGGAAGCAGATACAATGTCTGCACACTCCGAAACCCGGACGCCTTCTTTGGATAACCGCAGGGATGCTTCCGTAAGTAAGGTTGTGGAAGCAAGCACTTCTTCGGCGCTTGCGGACTGTTCTTCTGAAAGATCGGCAAGATTGACGGCAACGTCGGTTACCGAATGAATCTTTGTCAGCATTTCGTCAAAAGCCGCGCCCAGTTCGCCAAGCTGTGCCGAGAGGTTTTCAGGAACAACAGATGCAATATCTAAAAATATTTCTTCTGCATGATCGCCGATGATGGCTGTATCATTTATGACCTCTGAAAGATAAGCAGCATTTTCGGCAAGTTCATAGACGGTATTGGTGATCTGTTCCATTGTAATCTGCATATCGCCGGAGGAATCTGTCTGGGCAGTGGCGGTTTCGTGCAGGCTTTGTGCCACTGTTTTGCTTGTATCGGACTGTTCGCTGAGCTGGTCGGATATGTTACGGATATCGCCGATCACTTCTCTCATGATTTCCACAAATTCTTCCAAAGCGGCGCTCATAACGGAAATTTCATCATTTCCTGTAGTATGTATTTGTACGGTCAGATCACCGTCCGTAATATCGCTGATTGTTTTGGTAAGTGATTTGATGGGGGCGACCATTTTATAAATGACAAAGCGGAGTATCAGCGCTGCAAGTACAATTACAAATATGGTTAAGAAAAAGCAGAACCATTCCAGTTTGGTCAATGCGCCGAGTACGGTAGCTTCCCGGATGCAGGATACGACCGCCCAGCCGGTGTTTTGAATCGGTTTTGCGGCAAGCATATAGTTTTCCCTGCCATCTGAAACCGTGTCTGTCGTATATTCTGTGTGGAGTGACAGCATTTCATTTACTGTACTCATGATAGGGTCAGCGGATAATTCATTTAAGGAAGCGCCGATCAGAGAAGTATCCTTATGCGCCAGTATGGCAAGAGAGTCTGTGTCTACCAAAAAGCAGTATCCATCATCTAAAAAGCGGATGTTGGAGATTTCGTCAGAAAGCGTTGCCAGCTGTACGTCTGCCGCAATCACCGTATCAATACCATTTTCGGAGGATAAGAGAGCGGTAGCGCTTACCACATAAGTGAAAGTGCTGTTTGCAATATAAGGCTGTCCGAAAGCAAAAGTCTCATGGGACAGCCCTTCTTTATACCATCCCTGCTCTGCAACCTGATAAGCTTCATCGGGCTGCCAGCCGGAAGAATCTGTCCAGTTATTTTGATTGTCGCCGATATAAATTCCCATCGGAATTTCAGGCTGGATATTCAGAGTGGTGGCAAGATAGGCCATTTTATTTTCTTCAGAAGAAAAAGAAGCGCTGCTCATCGTATCATAGACACGGTTCAGCGAGGCAAGGGTGCTTTCCACAAAAGTTTCAATGGCATTCACGTTGGAATCAGTTGCTTCTTTTAAAGTCTGTCCGGCGCTTTTGATCAGGGCATTTTTAGTAGTCACAAAGTTTACAGTCATAATCGTAATGATCCCCACAGTAATAAGCGGTATGATGGTCAGAACTAATTTAAAAGCAATGCTGGTCGTCTTCCGGTTATTTTGTGTATGAGTCATAATATAGAATTCTCCTTTTTATATATCAACGTTTAATAAGTAAAAAGTATCATAAATTGTAGATATTTTCAAGGAATTGAGATAAAATTAATAGATAAGAGAAGCTTTTTTTTATACAAATCTGAAAAAAGACATATGGGGCGGGTGGAAACAAAGATGGCGGTAAAAAAACGATATGTAGTGATCGGAAGCTTTTGGGTAATCATTGTAATGATTAATGCACTGGCATGGAACAGTATGCCGTTCTGCGATTGGTATATCAGCCATATTTTTCCGATATGGGTAGAAAGCTATGGGAGGCTGACGGGGTTGTTTTCTTTTTCGCTAGGAGAGATCATGCTGGTTATTTTTGCGCCACTGATTCTGATTCTTTTGCTTACCGGTATCTATGCGGCAGTATATAAGCTGGTATGCGCGATAAAAAGAAAGAAAAAGAAGCTTCCCTTATGGGTACGTTTTTATGGCTTTGGTATGCTGGTACTTTTTACCTGTGTGGGTATTATTATGACGTTAAACTGCTTTATTTTGTTTCATGGAAGCACTTTTTCGGAAAAGTATATGGAGAAGGCGGAAGACAAACAATACAGATTAAGTGAACTGGAAGAACTGAGAAATGTTGTAGTGAGCGAATGCAACAGACTGAGTAAGCTGGTGGAGCGGGATGAGTACGGCAATGTGGTCTACAATGGAGATATGAAAGCGCAGGCGATAAAGGAGATGCAGCGCCTGGGAGAAATTTATCCGCAGCTTTCCGGGTTTTATCCGCCGCCGAAGGGATTTTATTTTTCCGGGTTTTTCAGCCAGCAGAAAATGATGGGGTATTATTTTCCTTTTTCGATGGAGGCAAATTATAATACGCAGATGTATATTACCAATACCCCCGGCACACTCTGTCATGAGCTGGCGCACTTAAAAGGTTTTATTTATGAAGATGAGGCAAATTTTATAGGTTTTCTTGCCTGTGTGGATTCGGAGGACATATTTTTTCAGTACAGTGGGTATTTGAGTGTACTATATTATCTGGATAATGATTATTATGATGCGATAGAAGAAAACAAAACGATTTATTCACAGCAGATTCCCATTTCAAAGCAGGTCAGGAAAGATAAAGTGTTCCTGACGCCGGAAGCATGGGCCAGGGTAGAGGAAAAGGCGGTACTCAGCACGGAAACAGTCAGCAGGGCATCCAATGCCTTTGTGGAGGCAAATCTGAATTTAAACGGAATTGCTGACGGATTGGTAAGTTATAGCAGAGTAGTGGAACTTTTGCTGGAATACTATGACATTGGGAGTGAAGAGTAATATGGAGACTATGATTGATTACTTGAAAAAATATGGGGATATTTCTTTTCTGCAAAAACCCTTCAATGATGTGGACAGTCTGATTTTCAGTCAGCTGTCCTACTTAAAGTTTGACAATCTCGTGGCGTCCATAGCACAGAATGCACCGTTTTTGTCGATCGGGGATCTGGATATACAAAAAGATAATGGGAATTTATTTGCAGATGAAAGATATGAAAAAGAAAACAGAGAATTATTTGCCGGAATTGTGTCAGGAAAGAGATTTGGCACTGTGAAGTTAAATTACTATGAAAATGAGATTGACGTCGAAAAAGAAACGCAGTTTTCCGCAGTGACTTTTGCACTTGAGGATGGCAGTTTTTATGTGGCTTTCAGGGGAACGGATGAAACAATTGTCGGATGGAAAGAAGATTTTAATCTTGCTTTTTCCAAACCGGCAAGGGGACAGCTTAGCAGCGTAGAGTATTTAAACTATGTGGGAAAGCAGATAAAAGGAGATTTTTATGTAGGAGGGCATTCCAAAGGAGGAAATTTTGCAGTATATGCATCCATGAACTGTAAAAAGAAAATAAGAGATAAAATCCGTAAAATCTACAGCCATGACGGACCCGGATTCAGACCGGAGGTAATGCATGCGGAAAAATATGAAAAGATTGCTGACAGGATCGTTAAGATCATTCCGCATTCCTCTATGATCGGGATGCTGCTGGAAAGTCATGAAAACTATAAAGTCATTGAGAGCAAAACTTTTGGATTGATGCAGCACAATCCATACACATGGAGAGTGAAAGATGATCATTTTATGTATGTGGATGATATCTATTCCGGCCGTAAATTTGTGGATCACACAATAAATGAGTGGATTCTGTCATTGACTGAAGAACAGATACATGCTTTTATTGAAGTACTGTTTACGGTAATTGAGGCTTCAGATACCGACAATCTCATTGATTTTACGGCTGATTTGAAAAAGAGCATGAGCGGGGTTCTGGCGGCCATTAAAGAGATTGATGAAGAATCAAGAAAGATGATAACAGAGATTATCCGCACTCTCTTTGAAATGGCATCAGAGAGAGTGAAACAGGAAATACAGTACCGGACCGAAGAAGGGCTTTTGAAATTGTCGGAAAAGGCGGAAGAAAATAAAATGAAGTTTCAGGAAAAAGCCGCGGAAAATAAAAAGATGATCCGGGAAATAAAAGCGCAGAAGCCTAAACGGAAAGCAGAGATAAAAAGAAAGTAAAGGCAAGCTGCCCGGTCTGCTGTAATTTTCTGTCTTCTGAAAGCAGCATTCTTTCGGGATGCCATTGAAAAGCCAGAATGGGAAGCGTTTCATGACAGACCCCTTCTGTAATACCGTCTTCAGCTTCCTGAAAGGGATATAACTGCCTTCCGTTTTTTTGGATTCCCTGATGATGCGCACTGTTTACCAGTACTTTTTCAGGAAAGTCAGGAGAAGAAAAAGAATGTTCTGTCCTGGCGCAGCTAAGGGGGCGGCAGTGTACAAAATGCAGGGAATCGGCGCCGTTTTCCTGCACCGGATGTAGGGAAGGCAGGGGAAGGTCCTGTATTAAAGACGCGCCAAAATAAAGTTCTATCAATTGAAAACCTTTACAGATTCCAAGGATAGGTTTTTTACTTTTTACAAACAAATCCAGCGCCTGAAATTGTAAAATATCCAGTTCTCTGTCGATATTTTTAGAACCCATGTCCGGTTCTGAAATAAGTACCGGATCGATGTCTCCGCCGCCAGGCAGCAGGAGTGCATCAAATCCTGACAGATTTCCGGTGGATAAGGTTACTTCATAACGCAGGGAAAAGAAGTCCAGCGCTTTCTGATAATTTACAGTCTGTTTTTCGCGTCCCACGATGGCGATGCGTTTTTTCGTAAGGTGGTTAGAAGCGGATAAAATCATAGAAGATCCTGTTCCTGTCAAGCCTGTTTCAGGCATGAATACATTGTTTTGTCTTTTTATTTTATGCATAGGAAAAAGAAAATGACACAAAAAATATTTCATTCGCCGGATACTTTATGGTACAATTATAAAAAGGCTGTACTCTTTGCAGAAATCGCTTAAGCGTACGGAAAACAGGAGTGTTACAGGAACGGAGGAATTTATGCAGTCAGACAAACTCACCAGACTTTTGTACTTTGACGATTTTAAAAAAGAAGCGGACAGGATTATAACGGAAGAAGGAAAAGATTATATTCTGGTATCCATGAATATCAGTAACTTCAAATATATTAATGACGTTTATGGGTATGAGGCAGGAGATGAGCTGTTAAAGCAGCTTGCGGAATACTTTTATTTTAATAACCCGAATGCGAGACTGGGCTCCAGGATGCATGCCGACCGTTTCGTGATCCTGACTTCGGCGAATGAAGATTCTGAAGAACGGCTTTTTCATCGTTTTTTTGAAAGACATGCAGAATTTTCAAGAAGGATGGAAAGCAGATATCCATTAGCAAAAGTACATGTCAATGCAGGAGCATGTCAGATAAGTGAAGATTTCAGATCTATTTCGGAGATTGTGGATAAGGCAGAGATAGCGCGAAAGAGTATTGTGGACAGCTATGTGGAGAATATTGCTTTTTACAGCGAAGATCTGGCAAGGAAAGCCGATATGGAACGGAAAGTGATACCGATGTTTGAGCAGGCAATGAAAGAGGCGCGTATTCTGGTCTATTTACAGCCCAAATTTACGATTGACACACAGGAACTTGCGGGAGCAGAGGCGCTTGTACGCATCAGGGATGCGGAAGGGAATGTGGTTCCTCCCAATATGTTTATTCCGGTTTTGGAAAAGGCGGGAATGATTTCGGATCTGGACAGTTATGTGGTGGAAAAAGTGTATGAACTGGTAGAATCATGGATAGACAGGGGAATCAGACCGGTTCCGGTCAGTGTGAATTTATCCAGACTGGATCTTTTGTATGAGATGAAATGGGAAGAAACCTTAAAGAAAGTTGAAAAATACAGAGTGCCCAGACAATATATCGAATATGAAGTGACAGAAACGGTTTTTTTGGAAGATATGGAATATATAACGGCAAAATTGGGAAATATCCAGAAAATGGGATACAAAGTGAGTATGGATGATTTTGGATCGGGTTACAGTTCTCTGAATACGGTGGGCGTTCTGCCGGTGGATATTATCAAATTTGACAGGGGATTTGTGCAAAACAGCATTAATACCAATAAGGGTGTAAAGATTATGTCCGGTATCATAGATATCTTTAAGAGAATCGGTCTGGAAGTGATCTGCGAAGGGGTAGAGACAAAAGAAGAAGAAAACGTGGTAGCCTCCTGCGGCTGCAATCTGGTGCAGGGTTTCCTGCACGACAGACCGCTTCCGATTCAGGAATTTGAAGAAAAATATATGCTGGAGCGAAAGGCTTCCGTTTTATAAGAGATTACTGCATTGAGCATACTTTTTAGGCGAAATGCCGACTGCTTTTGTAAACGCTTTAAAAAAGTTGCTGTAGTCGGAAAATCCGCTTCGCTCATAGGCATCGGTTACGCTTAAACCGTCATTTAAAAGAGATTTTGCGATACTGATCCTTCTTGCAGTGATATATTTGTTTATCGTAGTTCCTGTGGCGGATTTAAAAATTCGACAGATATAGGATTCGCTTAAATAAAATCTGGCGGCAAGCTGTTCGATTGTGATTGGTGAGGCAATATTTAAGTTTATATAGTTTAGAATATCGTCTACCTGATGGTTATACTTGGAGGCGATCAGGTCTTTGCTGCATTCTTCCATACAGTCTTCGGATTTGAGTAAGGTGTTTATCAAAACAAGGAGCTCCATAAAAGCAGACTGCTCGATCACGTCGTGGGCGTAACCGGAAGCGTTTGTGATCTTATTTACAAAATAGAGAAAACGCTTCTGATGTTCTTTATTCAAAGAAAGTCTGTGCTGAAAGGAAGGGCCGTGATTAGAAAAACAGTCGTCCAGATTGGTCTTTTCGGTACTGAGTTTTTTTACATAATCAGGATGAATGGAGATGACAATGCGTTCGTGAACCATTTTATCTACCTGGGCAAGATAATGGCTTTCATATTGATTGATAATAAATAAATCACCGGAAGCAATGCTGTAAAACTTATTATCAATTAGAAACTGTTTTCCGCCCGAAATGGAATAATATAATTCATAGCAGTCATGGATATGCATGTCCATTGCCTTTTCCTCTTTATAAAGATGTGCAATGGCAAAAGTCCTGGATGAGATGCAGGTTTCCATTGCTTTTTTGCAGCTCTTAAATTCTTCCATCTGATACCTCCGCGTCTGTTCTGATTTTTTCCCACAAAAGATGTATCTAAAAACGATTATAACGAATATGTTCAAAATATGCAATATTTTGATTTGTATTTGAAAGGACATAGATAATTTATTTATGTATAATGAATATAGTCAAGAATGTAACTGCTTACAAATGCGAGAAGATATGAACTGATAAAAAGTGAAAGGATGGTGCAGAGTGGAACTCAGGACAGCGGTATCACCGAAAGATGTAAAAAACTATACGACAGAACGTTTAAGAGAAGAGTTTTTGATTCAGAACTTATTTGTAAAGGGCGAAATCAAGTTGGTGTACAGTCACATTGACAGGATCATTACCGGGGCGGCAGTGCCGGTGGAAGCGATTAAGCTGACGGCGGGAGAGGAGCTTCGCGCGGAGTATTTCTTACAGAGAAGGGAAATGGGTGTGATCAATATCGGCGGTGACGGGATCATTACCATTGACGGGAAGAAATATGAGGTTGCTTTCAAAGAAGGCATGTATATTGGTATGGGAGCAAAGGACATCACGTTTGAAAGCGCAGATCCGGAACATCCTGCAAAGTTTTATATCAATTCTGCGCCTGCACATACTTCTTATCCTACCGTGTTGATTAAACCGAACGGGACGCCGGAAGAAGGGGTAGTGATTGTTAAAGAGGAAAATAAAGTCGAACTTGGCTGTTTAGAAGACGCTAATCACAGAGTGATCTGCAAATATATTCTTCCCGGTCAGGTGGAAAGCTGCCAGCTTGTAATGGGGATGACAAAACTGGAGCCGGGCAGCGTATGGAATACCATGCCGTGTCATACCCACGACAGACGTATGGAAGTGTATCTTTACTTTGAGATGCCGGAAGACGCTTTTGTCATGCATTATATGGGCGAGCCGCAGGAGACAAGGCATATTGTAATGAGAAATGAAGAAGCGGTTATTTCGCCAAGCTGGTCGATTCATTCGGGATGCGGTTCCAGAGCCTATACTTTTATCTGGGGTATGGTTGGTGAAAATCAGGATTTTGACGATATGGACGGAGTATCCAATCAGGACATTATGTAAACTTATAGAAATGAAAAAAGGATTTGCGTAAAGGTACGCAGGAATGGAGGAAAAGAAGATGGGTTTTGAAGAGAAATTTTCATTAAAGGGAAAAGTGGCTTTGGTAACAGGCGCTTCTTACGGAATTGGATTTGCAATTGCGTCCGCGTTTGCACAGGCAGGGGCGACGATCGTATTTAACGATCTCAGACAGGAGTCCATCGATAAAGGCATGGCGGCTTATAAAGAAAAAGGAATTGATGCGCATGGTTTCGTATGCGATGTAACCGATGAAGAGCAGGTAAAAGCTATGGTGGCGCAGATAGAGAAAGAGATTGGCGTGATCGATATTCTTGTAAACAATGCAGGAATTATTAAACGTATTCCGATGATTGAAATGGAAGCGAAGGATTTCCGTCAGGTGGTGGATGTGGATCTGAACGCACCGTTTATCGTATCCAAGGCAGTGATTCCGTCCATGATTAAAAAGGGTGGCGGAAAGATTATAAACATCTGTTCTATGATGAGTGAATTCGGACGTGAAACCGTATCTGCTTATGCGGCTGCAAAGGGCGGATTAAAGATGCTCACCAAAAATATTGCTTCTGAATACGGCCAGTATAACATTCAGTGTAACGGTATCGGACCCGGTTATATTGCGACGCCTCAGACAGCGCCCCTTCGGGAGACACAGCCGGATGGCAGTAAACATCCTTTTGACCAGTTTATTCTGGCAAAGACGCCTGCAAACCGCTGGGGAGAGCCGGAAGATTTACAGGGACCTGCAGTATTCCTTGCTTCCGAAGCTTCTGATTTCGTAAATGGACTGATTCTTTATGTAGACGGCGGTATTGCCGCTTATATTGGAAAACAGCCTTCATAAATTGCAGACAGGAATTTGTCAGGAGGTGTGAACGGCGCTTCCTGACATTTGCGTATTTTCTGAGTAGAAAGGAGCGGAAATATATCCATGAAGATTGCATTAATTAATGAAAATTCACAGGCGGCAAAAAATGCGCTGATCTGTGCCACGTTAAAAAAAGTAGCGGAGCCGTTGGGACATGAAGTGTATAATTACGGCATGTACAGTGCAGAGGATGCCAGTCAGCTGACTTATGTGCAGAATGGTATTCTGGCGGCAGTACTGTTAAATTCCGGCGCGGCGGACTATGTAGTGACCGGCTGCGGGACAGGCGAGGGAGCCATGCTTGCCTGTAATGTATTTCCGGGCGTGCTGTGCGGTCATATTGTAGATCCTTCGGATGCTTACATGTTTGCACAGATTAATGACGGAAATGCGGTGGCGCTTCCATTTGCCAAAGGATTCGGATGGGGCGCGGAATTAAATCTGGAATATATTTTTGAAAAACTTTTTAGCGGCGAGAGCGGACAGGGATATCCGAAAGAAAGAGTTGTGCCGGAACAGCGCAATAAAAAGATTCTGGATGAAGTGAAAAAAGTAACGCATCAGGAACTGACTTATATTTTAAAAAATCTTGACCGCGAACTTGTAAAGGGAGCGCTTTCAGGAGAAAAATTTAAAGAGTATTTCTTTGCAAACTGCAAGGATGAAAAAATTGCAGAATGCGTAAGGGAAGTGACGGCCTGAAAAAGGGTAACAACGTATGGAGCAAGAGCGCAGAGACGGCGCAGAAAAGAGGTAGGATCATGAATAAGGTAATTGAAGAAATCAGTAAGATCGGTATCGTTCCTGTCATTGCACTGGATGATGTAAAAGATGCAAAACCGCTTGCAGAAGCACTTTGCAAAGGCGGACTTCCCTGTGCAGAGGTAACCTTCAGGACGGATGCGGCAGAGGAATCCATCCGCGTGATGACAAAGGAATTCCCCAATATGTTAGTGGGAGCAGGAACGGTTCTTACAACAGAGCAGGTTGACAGAGCGGTAGGGGCAGGCGCCAGGTTTATCGTAAGTCCCGGATTAAATCCAAAAGTGGTACAGTACTGTGTGAGCAAGGATATTCCGATCGTACCGGGTACGACCAATCCAAGCGATGTGGAAATCGCTATCGAAAACGGTCTTGAGGTTGTAAAATTTTTCCCGGCGGAGCAGGCAGGCGGAATCAATATGATTAAGGCTATGTGCGGACCTTATACCAAAATGAAATTCATGCCGACAGGCGGAATCAATGCGGATAATTTAAAGAGTTATCTTGATTTTAATAAGATTGTGGCATGCGGCGGAAGCTGGATGGTGAAAAAAGATCTTGTTGCAGCAGGAAAATTTGATGAAATAGAAGCGCTTACAAGAGAAGCGGTCAGGAAAATGTTAGGGTTTGAGTTAAAGCATATCGGTATCAATGCGGCAAATGAGACAGAAGCAGACCAGACGGCGGAAGCTTTCTCCAAAATGTTTGGATTCGCGAAGAAGGCTGGAAACAGTTCTATTTTTGCAGGTACTGCAGTAGAAGTGATGAAAACCCCGTATCTTGGCGCAAACGGTCATATTGCAGTGGGGACGAATTATATAGACAGGGCAGTCTATCATTTGCAGTTACAAGGCTTTGAATTTGACGAGTCCACAAGAAAGACGGATGAAAAAGGAAATACGAAAGCAATTTACTTCAAAGGCGAGTTCGGCGGATTTGCGGTGCATTTGGTCCAAGCATGAAAAGATTTTCTAAGGCAGCATAGTACGCTGCCTAAGAAAAACTAAGTTTCATGCTGAAGAATCGCGTAGGGCGATTCTTCCCGCATCCCTGAAAGGAAAGAAAGAGAATAGGAAAGGATAAAGGATATGAGTAAAAAAGTAGTGACATTCGGAGAAATTATGTTGAGGCTGGCGCCGGAAGGATATTATCGTTTTGTGCAGGCGGAAAGTTATGGCGCAACTTATGGAGGAGGCGAGGCTAATGTAGCCGTGTCTCTGGCAAATTATGGATTGGACGCCAAATTTGTTACAAAGCTTCCCAAACATGAGATAGGGCAGGCGGGAATAAATTCTTTAAGACGTTTCGGCGTGGATACCAGCGATATCGTACGCGGCGGAGACAGAGTCGGAATATATTTTTTGGAAAAAGGCGCTTCCCAAAGACCTTCCAAAGTAATTTATGACCGTGCAGGTTCTTCTATTGCGACAGCTGCAGCGGCGGATTTTGACTGGGATAAGATTTTTGACGGGGTAGAATGGTTCCACTTTACAGGAATTACTCCGGCGCTTGGCGATAATGTGGCAGAAATTTGTATGGATGCATGTAAGAAAGCAAAGGAAAAAGGCATTACCGTAAGCTGTGACTTAAATTATAGAAATAAACTGTGGAGTAAGGAAAAAGCGGGCGAGGTTATGGGGAAGCTGTGTCAATATGTAGATGTCTGCATTGCGAATGAAGAGGATGCTTCCGATGTATTCGGCATTAAAGCGGCAAATACGGATGTAACAAAGGGTGAAGTAAATCATGAAGGTTATAAAGATGTGGCAAAACAGCTTGCAGACCGTTTCGGATTTAAAAAAGTGGCGATTACACTGCGTACTTCCCTTTCAGCGAATGATAACCTCTGGGCGGCAATGCTATATGAAGGCGGAGAATATTATTTCAGCAAGCAGTATAAGATGCATATTGTGGACCGTGTAGGCGGCGGAGATTCCTTTGGCGGCGGATTAATTTATGCAAGTATACAGGGCTATGAACCTCAGCAGACGATTGAATTTGCGGTAGCGGCAAGCTGCTTAAAGCATAGCATTGAGGGAGACTTCAACCAGGTATCCGTGGAGGAAGTGACAAAACTTGCAGGCGGCGACGGTTCAGGGCGTGTGCAGAGATAAGATAAAGTTATTGGTCAGACTGTGATGCACGGCATTGCAGTCTGTATGCAGAGGGAGATAATCCCACGATCCGCTTGAATGCAGTAGAGAAATTGTGGGAATCCGAAAACCCTAAGTGAATAGAAAGCTGGTTTACAGATATGTCTGTCGTGGAAAGCGCACGGCAGGCATATTTCATTTTTGTGTCTGACAGGTACTGCTTTAAAGTGGTTCCGGTCTGCTTATGAAAAAGCGAGCTGACATATTTTTCATGATAACCAAAATAATCGGCGATATCGCTTATTTTAATATTGGAAAAATAGTTCCATTCCATATAATTTTTAATCTCTTCACAGAGTCTGTCGGAGTGGTTTTTCTTTTCTCCGACAGGCTGTTTTTGTTCTGACAGGAGCGCTAATAGCAGAGCGCGAAAGACGGCGTTGTTTAAATCCGGGTTATGATAAGTCCGGTCGGCATCCTGTAAAGAGCGTATAAAAGGCATCAGTCTGTTAAGATCGGAAAAACAGCCCTTTAACGGAAAAACCAGCCCGTTTTCCAAGTCCGTATGTTCAAAATGGAACCAGTAAAACCTGCAGAAGGAAGATTTTGTACCGTGCTGGTGCGGTGTGGGAGGCATGAGAAGATAGTGCCCCTCAGATACTTCGTATTCTTCTTTGTCGGAGGCAATATAAAGCGTTCCTTCGGTCACAATCATCAATTCATATTCGTTCAGTTCGCGGGTCAGGTGAGTCCATTCTGCCGAAGGCGCTTCAAACAGGCCGCAGAACAGAAATGTCATGGAAGTTTCTTTGGATAAAACAAGCATCTTACTTTTTCACACCTTTCATATTACAAAATGATATTCTAAATATAAGTATATAATGGTATTATCATTTTGAAAAGAGAAAATGTATTACATAATAATACTTTTATAAACTTAAATTTTTACAGGAGGAGCAGTATGGGATTTTCATTTCGGGTTGAAGACGGATTTTTTGCAGGGTATCAGAAACTGGTAAGGGAGGATGTGATTCCCTATCAGAAAAAAGTTTTGGGCGATGAGCTGGAAGGCGTGGAAAAAAGCCATGCCATTGAAAACTTTAAGATTGCCGCGAAAGAAAGGGAAGGCGAGTTTTATGGAATGGTATTTCAGGACAGCGACGTAGCGAAATGGATCGAGGCGGCGTCTTATTCTTTACAGGTACAATATGATGAAAAGCTGGATCAGGAATTAGATGAGCTGATTGCGTTGATTGGCAGGGCGCAGGAGCCCGACGGGTATTTGGACACTTATTTTACTGTAAAAGAACCGGAGCATAAGTGGCAGAATCTTTGCGAAGCGCATGAACTTTATTGCGCAGGTCATATGATGGAAGCGGCGGCAGCACATTTTCAGGCAACGGGAAAGACCACATTGCTCGATATTATGAAGAAAAATGCAGACCATATATGCAGTATTTTCGGAGAGGGTAAGAAAAGAGGCTATCCGGGACATCCTGAAGCAGAACTGGCGCTTATGCGGCTTTTTGCAGTGACGGGAGAGGAAAAATATAAGGATATGGCGGCCTTTTTCATAAGAGAACGGGGAGCGGAACCCAATTATTTTGTAGAAGAACTGAAAAACAGGGATTGGTGTGTCTGGAGCAGGAACCCGATTAATACGGCATATCATCAGTGCCATAAACCTGTGACCGAACAGGAGGAGGCAGTCGGGCATGCAGTACGTGCCGTTTACCTGTACTCCGGTATGGCGGACGTGGCAAGGCAGGAGAAGGATGAAAAACTGAAAACAGCGTGTAAAAGACTTTGGAACAATATAACACAAAAGCAGATGTATATCACGGGCGGAATCGGTTCGACTGTTTTGGGCGAAGCGTTTACAAAAGATTATGATCTGCCAAACGATACGGCGTATGCGGAAACCTGTGCGTCCGTAGGTTTGATTTTTTTTGCAAAAAGAATGCTGATGATGGAAAAGAACGGAAATTACGGGGACGTAATGGAACGGGCGTTGTATAATTGTGTACTTGCCGGAATGTCTCTGGATGGAAAGAAATTCTTTTATGTAAATCCGTTACAAGTAAAACCCGGTTATTCTGGGGAACTTGTTACCCACAAACATGATCTGCCGGATCGTCCGGCATGGTTTGGCTGCGCATGCTGTCCTCCCAATGTGGCGAGACTTTTGATGTCTCTTTCTGATTATATCTGGGAGGAAGTGGAAGACGGAGGAGAAACGACGCTGTATGCTCATTTATTTGTGGGCGGCGTCTATCAGTCTGAAGGAATCAAAATTAAGACAGAGACAGCCTATCCGGCGGAAGGAGAGATCCGTTATCTGGTGGAAGAAGCAGAAAAGAAAGTAAAACTTGCCATTCGCATTCCGGCATGGAGTTTACAGACAGTTATGGCGATAAACGGGAAAGAAGAGCCATTGCAGGTCAGAGACGGATATGCGTATCTTTCAGGAGAATTGAAAGCCGGAGACCGAATTGTTCTGAAACTGGATATGACGCCAAGAAAAGTTTATGCGAACCTGAATATCAGCGAAGATGCGGGTAAGACGGCATTACAGAAAGGGCCGCTTGTGTATTGCTTTGAAGGCGTCGATAACGGAGGAGATTTGGATGTATTAAGGGCGGACAGGGAAAGTGAAATTACAGAGATTGTGAAAGACGACAGTGTGCTTGGAAAGGTGAATGCGCTGCAGATCAGCGGGAAAAAACTGGAAGGAAGCGCAGAACTTTATAGTTTTGACAGACCAAAGGAAACCCCCTTTACATTGACGGCAGTGCCTTATTATATGTGGGATAACAGAGGACTGAATGCGATGAAAGTCTGGATAGAGGAGAGAGGCTGACACAGCCTCCCTCCTGCTTAAATTGCCCGGTTTCTGCTGAATAGTATTATGATTGTTATATCTGTCCTGACAATAAAATGCTTCTGGCTTAGATACTGCCAGAGGTGCTTTGGCTGCAACAGTCTGACCTAACCAACATGGTTAGGTTTTTTTATGCAATTAAATAGCAGAAAAAGGGTCAGAAACATGCAATATTCGGGCATTTAAAAAACTTATACCAAAATTGGAAAAAAAGTCCACTTTTGGTATAAGTTTTTTTTAAAGAATAGTGTAGAATCTTGTCATATAAGTAAAAGTGCAGCGGAACAGAAACTAAAAAATGTCAGTTTTTATCGCAGCGAAATTTTATTTCTCTGGCTGGCAGCAGGAGGCGTTTATTTCGTTTACACACTGCCGAGGGAAGAAAACAAAATGGAGGAAAAGGAAATGGAAGGAATGAAGAAAGAAGCAGGAGAAAAGGCGTTTCTGCCGATTGGAAGCACAGTGGTTGTGAAAGGAAGCGTAAAGAAGCTTATGGTAGTCGCAAGGGCAGTGTATGCAAAACTGGAGAAAGGGGAGGAATATTTTGATTACGGGGCATGCACCTACCCGGAAGGGCTGATGGGGGACAATATCCTGTATTTTAAAAAAGAAGACATTGCGGAGGTGGTATACCGGGGGTATGAAGATGCGGATGAGGAAAGAATGCTTGCCAATATCAGCCTGGGGCTTGAGAAGATAGAAAAAGAGAGAAAGAAGGACTGTTAGGAAAACCGACAGAGAAAACGGACAGGGAAGGAGGCAGGCATCATGTCAAGAGCGGGGATACGGGCACAGATAAGCAGTGCGGAGGCGCAGATAGAGGAATGCAGCAGGAAGCTAGACAGGCTGCAGAGAGAAGTGACGGAACTGACAAGGATAAGGCCGGCGGTAAACAGGGCAGCGGAAGAGACAGGGGAACTGGTACAGGAGCTGAATGCGGGAGTTATGACACAGGAACGGTGGGAAGGGGAAAGACGGAGGCAGTACAGGCTGAGAACGGCGCAGGAGCTGATCAAACCTTACGATAATTATAAGAAAGGAATAGAGGAGGTTTTGGAAGAACTGAACGACGCCATTAAGAAAAAAGAGGAAGAGATCCGGGAATGCCGGGCGGACATCGTCAGCCTGAGGTCAAGGATTTCCTTTCTGCATGAAGAACTGGCAAGACAGGATCACTGAATCATTTTATGAAATACCGGAATAAGAAATCAGAAAAGAAGGAGGAAAACGAATGGGAGACAGGATCGCAATAGACAAAGAAAGCGTAACAGGGGCCATAGAAAACCTGCGTGCAGCGGCAGGCATGGCACAGACCCGGATAAGGAATCCGAAAGGAAGAAGTGAACTGGAAACACTGGAAAGATACCGGGAAGATTTAGAGAGGATGTCGTCCCTTCTGGAAAGCTACAGGAAGCTTCTGGAAGAAGACTGCGGAAGGCTGGAAGAGTCCATCCAAAACTTCTTCTGGTTTGAGGCGGGACTGGTCATGGAGAGCCTTGCGGGAAGAGGGCCGGCGGGACAATAAAAACGGAGGGGTGTAAGGAAATGGGATATTATGTTATCATGGAAGAAGTGGAGGAAATGGAGCTTTCGGCGGAGAGGACGCTGGGGGAATGGACGGCCTGGACGGAGCAGGCCATGCAGAGCCTTGGAGAACTCCTTAACTGTCTGGCGGAAAAGGCAGCCGGGGCAGCAGCAGAAGCGGCAGGAAACTACATGAGGGAAGTCCACGGATGCCTGCTGGGGCAGTTTGGGCAGCTGGCAGCGGAAATGGCGTACCGGTATCTGCAGTATGCAGCCGGATACTATGGGATAGAGGCGGACACCCGCGCGGGGGAGATTGCCCAGGAGAGCCTGGAAGAGCAGGCAGGGGTGCTGGAAAAGGGGGAGGCGTCCTTTCTGGAGGAAGCGGCACAGTTAGAAAGGCTCCTTGCCGGAGTGGGGGACATTGTCAGCATATCGGCCCCGCCCACGGCGGAAGTGGAAACCGGATTCCGGGAGATGCACAGGGAGGTGCAGGGGCTGTGGGAAGAAGTGGGGGAATATGAAGAGGCCCGCCTTGCGTCTGATTTTGCGGACATGGAAGAGGCGATGGAGAAGTTAGAGAGCCTGATAGGCAGGGTAAGCGGGAAGGGAAGCGTCCGCATCGGCGGATACCGGGCAGGAGAACTGCTGGAATATGAGGAAACGGCCAGGCTGGAAGAACTGGCGGAGGAGAGAAGGGGGTATCTGCTGGAGGCAGTGCCCGGCATGGAAGAGCAGATGCTTAGCTGCCAGGACAGGATTATGGCACGTCAGAGGGAAGAGCTTGGCAGGCAGCAGGTAATAGAAGGAACCGTGGCAGGAGCATTTGTCCTTGTTTCAGCGGCAGTCGTAATCGGCAGCGGATTCAGCGCCGCACCGGCAGCAGCATTTCTGGGGGAGGCGGTGCTGGGGACGCTGACTTTTACAGCAGTGGCCTATCAGGATGCAAAAGTCATGGAAGGATTCCACAATATAGCGTTGGGAAGGGCAGGGGATATCACAAGCGCAGCCGGGAATCCGATCAGGGACCTGCTGCCCGAGCAGCTGCACGGAGCCTATCAGGCAATAGGGGAAGGAAGCACATGGGCAGTGGAAGCCTGGGGAATGGGCTGTACGCTGTGGCGTGCCTGGGGACAGGCAGGCGTGAGGGGAGCAGCGGAAGAGCTGGGAAAGATGGGGCTTGCCGGGTACGGGGCAGGAAAGGCAGGAGAAGCGGCAGAGGCTTACGGGATGTCCGGCAGCCAGGTGATGATAATCGAGACGCTGTCCTGCGTTGGAATTTATGGGACACTGAGCAGAATCCGTCCAGTGGCGGAGGCTTTGGGGAGAAGAAGAAACGGGCTGGAGCGGAGAGGTACATCGGCGGAAAGTACGGAAGTGATGCGGCTGCCCGGAGAGGATGCGGCAGAGTATGGGAGCTTCTGGAAGCCGGGGAGACTAGATGAGATCATAAAAGAGGATCTGCTGGGGATAGGCAGGGCGTATGAATATCAGGCAATGGCGAGAATACGCCGGGAAGCGTATGCGGCGGACAGGATAGAGATCAGAGAAGTACCGGAACTTCTGGTGTCGCCGGAGGAACTGGCATCATGGGAAAGGTATCAGGATTTTCTGCGGAATGGAAGCAGGATGGAGCCGACAAGGGAAGAGCTGATAGGACAGCAGAGGCTGATGGAGTATGAGGCATTGAGCAGAGTGGATTATGAGGAGGTGCTGGCGCTTAGGAGAGGGAGTGAGGGTGGTACAGGAGTATCTAAACCTAATCAAGTACATCATTATGCAACAAATAAGAGTACAACCTATACACCTCAGCTAGAGGAAATCGCAAAGAAATATGAATTAGATTTAGATGATGCATGGAATAAGGATCTGTTACCACATCAAGGACGTCATCCAAATGCTTATCATGAATATATTCTTAATAGTATGAAACAATTTGACGATATTGCACAAGGAGACAAGGATATATTTCTTAAGCTATTTGATAATTTAAAGAATAATGTGAAATCAAATCCTGATATGTTATATAAGGATTATTGGAAATAGGGAGATAATATATGAAATATTATAAAATGCAAATGGATATAGAAAGAGAGAATGACATAGTGTGTCATTATGTAAATGATTATGGAATCCAACAAAATACATTAAATGTTGGAAAATATTTTGAAGGATGGGATGATAGATTTGAGTTTTTTTATACAAAGGAAGAAGGGGATATTTGGACGGATTATCTTGCCAATGATAAAGGATGGTTTTTGGTATCAAATAAATTGAAAATATTATTAGAGTCAGTTAATACAGAAATACAGTTTATAAAAGTTAAAATAAAAGAAAAAAATAATAAAAACAATTTTAAAGAGTATTATATTGCAAATATCATCAAAAGCGTAGACGCATTGTGTTTGGATAAATCAAAATATTTTGCAACAGAAATTGAGGGATTAGGTACAATATATACAGTGAGCAAATATGGTATATATGCGGATAAAACTGATGATGCAGATGTTTTTAAATTGTCAAATAGACAACAAATTCCAATATTTGTATCTGAGAGATTTAGAAATTTAATTGAAAAGGAAAATATTACGGGTATTTCGTTAACTGAGATTAGTGTAGTATAGCATTTTGGAACCGTTCCTGTATGGGAATCTCCTATGGTACACGAACCCTTCTAGGCATGAATGCGTGGGAGGGCTGGGAAAGAACCACTACAGGCGAAGCGGAGGAGGTTTTGGGGAGAAGAAGTAAGAACAGGAGGAATAAAAATGGCAATATGGCAGTTTCAATGCAATATTATACCTGCAAGAGTAAATATTGACAAATTAAGTCGCGATGAGATAATTTCATGGAAAGGCGAGATGCAACCATCTCATGAGATTACGTTCCTTGAACAGGAAAAAAGTTGGTCAAAAGATATTATCCAGTATGGGAAACCAGATGAAACGTGTATAGAGTTCGTTTATGTAGAGAACATACTGGATGAAATAGATTGTCGCTTAGATTTGCGTCGATTGACAAAAACAAAATTTATTTTATTGGTTGAATATGTACAAGAAATTGGTGCGATGTTTCTTGTAGGAGATATGGTTTATGCACCCAAAGTAGAGAATCTGCTAGAGGCTATGAAAAATTCAAAGGCAAATCAATATTGCAAAAAGCCAATGAATTATATTTTTTCTTTAAAAGAGACTTTAGAAGAATAATAGATACAATACCTATCAGTTTTGTCTTTATTTTCCTTTACACTTCCCTAAACCCATGTTACAATGGCACGCACTAGGGGAGAAGGAGTTTAGGTAAAAACACAGTATCAGCGGCATTTCTAAGACCTTAATAAGTCATGAAATATCGCTGGTTTTTTATCCACTTTTACAAGTTAAATAGTTGTATTAGCAGGAAAAAACACAATTGCATACCCATGCGGAAAACAACTGCTGTGTAAGCAGATTCCTGTGCTTGGATGGCATCGGTCTATTGTATTATGATTTTTCTCTGTTCATCCGATAAATCCAATTCTTTGTATTGCTGGCTGAGTTCGGTTTCTTTCGTCGTAGCTTCCAGATAATCAGCATCCTGTTTTACATTTTGGTATATGTTGTTATAAGGTCGTTCTTCCAAGTAACTTAGAGAGGATGTCGTCTGCGGAAGAACTGGGAAAGATGGGGCTTGCCGGGTACGGGGCAGGAAAGTCAGGAGAAGCGGCAGAGGCTTTGGGGAGAAGAAGAAACGGGCTGGAGCGGAGAGGTACATCGGCGGAAAGTACGGAAGTGATGTGGCTGCCCGGAGAGGGGGCGGCAGAGTATGGGAGCTTCTGGAAGCCGGGGAAACTAGATGAGATCATAAAAGAGGATCTGCTGGGGATAAGCAGGGCGTATGAATATCAGGCAATGGCGAGAATACGCCGGAAAGCGTATGCAGCGGACAGGATAGAGATCAGAGAAGTACAGGAGCTTCTGGTGTCGCCGGAGGAACTGGCATCATGGGAAAGAAATCAGGATTTTCTGCGGAACGGAAGCAGAATGGAGTCGACAAGGGAAGAGCTGATAGGACAGCAGAGGCTGATGGAGTATGAGGCTTTGAGCAGAGTGGATTATGAGGAGGTGCTGGCGCTTAGGAGAGAGAGTGAGGGTGGTACAGGAGTATTAGGAACGGTTAGCAAAACCAATCCTTTTGATTTACAACCTACCCATTCGCAGACATTAAGTAAAAACAAAATGAATGCCTTAATGGATGATATTAAAATGAATGGAATCCAAGAACCAATAAAATACGTGGAATATAATGGGAAAATGTATGTAGTGGATGGGCATCATAGATTGTTGGCAGCAAAGAAATTAGGATTAACAGAGGTTCCTATTGAAAAAGTTGATTTGCCATACGCAGGATACAATTGTAGTGGTCAAGCATTTTTGTAATACTTACGGCTAATAAAATCCGTTTTTATATATGTGAAGCAGTACATGCACGTGCCTGATAAGGCGTGCGGTACCCGTTATAGCTGTGAGGGCGGATATGGTTGTACGTGACATAAGCAAATTCTTCCACCGTCTGATACAGCGCCTCCGAGAGCGTTTCAAGTTTTGTGTAAACTCAAAATCTGATATAAGATAAGATTACTCAGTTTGGAGGTTTTACTATGGCAAGAAAAAACGAAAATCTACAAAAAGCAGCAATGCGGAAAATGATGCGAAGCTGCCTCAAAGAGAACGACATCAGTATTAAAAATGGAACAGATGACAATATCAAGATGTAAATGCCCTCATGCGTGATATGATATTCGTGATTCTAGAAGAATCAGATTTCACGACTACATGGGTAGCTTGTACCAATGCAGGTTTGAGGTAGACACCGGCACGTGTTATCCTGACAGATTTCTTCTTACCAGCAGATTCATTGTTACCGGGAGTCAGTCCTGCTCAACAGCATAAGCGTTTGGAATTAGAAAACGGAGTCATATCGGTACCAATTTCGGAGATAACAGTGATTGCACTGTTACGGCCAACACCCGGAATGGTACATAGCAACTGGAGGGCATTTTCATAAGGACATTCAAAGAATCAAGCATAGTGTCTATATCATTTATTGCAGATGTGATATAATCCAGATGTGTGCGGACGAGGCGTATACGGTATTTTGGGGAATCTTTCGTATCATCCTTATTGCCTTTGACTGCTTTTACCCATTTGTGCTTGAAAGATGAAACTTACACTGATTTACATGCTGTCTAAAACGAAGAAAGTCCTTACGACTTACCTCTCCGTGCTTTGTAGTGTAGCTTCTTTAAGAATTATTTTATCAGCAACGTGAAGGATTGGAAGACTTTCATTACTATTTGTGCCGCCAACTGGAAGGCGGCGGAATGGAGATTTACATGAAAATACCCAAAATGATATTGTTTGATTATGGTCAGACGCTTATTGCAGAACAGAAGTTTGACGGGATAAGGGGAACAGAGGCTGTCTTACAATATGCTGCAAGGAATAAGTATCATTTGTCGGCAGAGCAGGTGCAAGCTAAGGCAAATGAAATCAATCGGGAATTCGGGAGATTTGATCCTGAGAAAAGACACTTATTTCAGATAGAGATACCCAATACAATGTTTACGCCTTATCTTTATGAATCGCAGGGAATAGAGATTG
>CANSUS010000003.1 GCA_947650155.1 uncultured Lachnospiraceae bacterium | reverse complement strand
AAAGAGATTTTGGAAAGAACAAAAGATAAAGAAATGAGCGATTCTGAAATCGATGAAATGAAAGCGGCGAAAGAAAAACTGACAACAAGCGCACAGGCATTGTTTACAAAGATGTATGAGAATATGCAGGCAAACGCAGGCGGCGCAGGACCGGATATGGGGGCGCAGGCAGGACCGGATATGAATGCAGGCGCGGGACCGGCAGACGACGTGGTAGACGGAGATTACAGAGAAGTTTAAAATGAAGTAGATATCATAGGGGCAGAAGGGTTTTTAGCTAAGCTAATAACCCTTTTACCGCTAATATTTTAAATGTAAATTAGATTAGGGAGATTATTATGGCGGAACAGAAACGAGATTACTATGAAGTACTCGGTATAGATAAAAACGCGGATGAAGCTGCAATTAAAAAAGCATACAGGGCACTTGCCAAAAAATATCATCCTGATATGAATCCGGGAGATGCGGAAGCGGAGAAAAAGTTTAAGGAGGCTTCCGAGGCTTATGCGATTCTTTCCGATCCTGAGAAAAAGCGTCAGTATGACCAATACGGACATTCTGCTTTTGAAGGCGGCGCAGGCGGTTTTGGCGGTTTTGACTTTAACAGCATGGATTTCGGAGATATTTTCGGGGATATTTTTGGAGACCTTTTCGGCGGCGGAAGGCGGGGGCGTTCCAGTAATGGTCCGATGAAAGGCGCAAATCTGCGTACCAGTGTCAGGATTACATTTGAAGAGGCTGTTTTTGGTGTAGATAAAGAAATTGAACTTACGCTCAAAGACGAATGTACAACATGCCGCGGAACAGGAGCAAAACCTGGAACAAATTCTGAGACCTGTCCAAAATGCGGCGGTAAAGGGCAGGTTGTATTTTCGCAGCAGTCTTTCTTTGGCACAGTGCAGAATGTCCAGACCTGTCCGGAATGCGGCGGCAGTGGAAAAATCATAAAAGATAAATGTACAGACTGCCACGGCAGCGGATATATTGCAAACAGAAAGAAGATACAGATATCCATACCGGCAGGAATTGACAATGGACAGAGCGTCAGAATCAGAGAAAAGGGAGAACCCGGGTTAAACGGCGGTCCGAGGGGCGATCTGCTTGTAGAAGTGATTGTACAGCGTCATCCTATTTTCCAGCGTCAGGATTACAATATTTATTCTACTGTGCCGGTATCTTTTGCGGCAGCAGCGCTTGGCGGCGAAGTTGTGATTGATACGGTAGACGGTAAAGTGATCTATGATGTGAAACCGGGAACGCAGACGGATACAAAAGTAAGACTGAAAGGAAAAGGCGTCCCGTCCCTTAGAAATAAAGAAGTGCGCGGAGATCACTATGTAACATTGGTGGTACAGGTGCCGGATAAATTATCCCATGAGGCAAAGGAGTTATTGAAACAATTCGATTCTCTGACAGGAGATACCTTAAATGCTGCAAAAAATATAACTTCTGACGGTGGAAATGAGTCTGGAAAGGAAAAAGATAAAAAGAAGAAGTTCTGGAAGTAGGACTGAACAGTGGAAAAGAAACGGCATTTGGTTTTATACCGACGCCGTTTCTTTTTGTTATCATTTTTTTCCATGAGCATCGGTGCATATGGTAAGAAAGTGGTATTGTATTTTCGCGTAACTTCCCGTATAATCATGAAGAGTGGGATCATTTATTTTGAATCCGCCAAAGTGGACATATGTTATTTTGTAACAGATAAGCGGGTGTAAGTATGAATAGTAATGATTGGCAGCAAATAGGTGAAGATATAAAAAAACAGGTGCAGTCGGCAATTGATGCCAATGACTTTTCCGAACTCAGCAGAACGATCAGCGAGACGGTCGGACAGGCGATCGACGATGTGGGAAAGAGCGTAAGCGGTGTTTTTCAGCAGACAATACAGAAAAAGCCGCATTTTTCCAATACGACAGGATCTGATACGGCGGGTGCCGGGAATAAAACGGATAGCAGGCAGCCCTGGAAGGGTGAAGTATATTATGGGAAACCGAACTTAAGGCCGGACAGGCGCTATTTTGTCAGACGGCCGAAAGGCAGTATTTCGGGTGTGCTTCAGATTATATTTGGATTTGGAACAGCCGTACTTACGGGCTTTGCGTTCTGCATGGTATTGATGGGAACTCTGTTTTCGGGAGACGGAAGTCTGGGAGTCAGTATATTCGGCGGCATATGCGGTATATTGGCGGCAGCAGGGGCAGCTCTTGGAATCAGGGGAATCTGTCTGACGGAAAGGGCGGATCGTTTCAAACGTTACGCAGCCATGCTGCAGGAAAAGCTATATTGTTCTATCGAAGATATGGCGGCCAGTATGGGAAAGAGCAGAAAATTTATATTAAAAGACTTAAGAAAGATGATGCACAAGGGCTGGTTTTTACAGGGGCATATTGATAAACAGGAAAGCTGTTTTATCGCCAGCGACCAGGTATTTGAGCAATACAGGCTGACACAGAAAAATTATGAAGAGGAACAAAAAAAGAAGGAAGAAAGCCTGACGGAAACTGTGAACGAAGTGGAATCGGAGAGTCTGACAGAATATGATAAAATTCTGGAGGAAGGAAGAGATTATATTCAGGCGATCCGGTTTTGCAATGATGAGATTCCGGGAGAAGAAATGTCGGAGAAGTTGGACAAACTGGAACTTCTTGTGACAAGAATTTTTGCGCAGGTGGAAAAGGAGCCGGAACTTGCGCCGGAGCTGCATAAGATGCTGAATTACTACCTTCCTACAACCCAGAAGCTGTTAGAGGCATACCGGGATTTGGAAAAACAGAACGTAGAGGTTAGCAATATTTCTAAAACGAAAAAAGAAATCGAAGCCGCAGTGGATACCATTAATCTGGCATTTGAAAAATTTTTGGATGAGCTTTTCAGAGAAAAGGCATGGGACATACAGACGGATATTTCTGTCTTAAATACGATGTTAAAGCAGGACGGGTATTTAAAAGGAGACTTTGAAAATAAAGAAAACGGATAAGAAGGGAAAGGGGCATGAAGAAGAATGAGTGGTGTGAATGAGATTCCGGTACCTACGCTGGTATTTGGAGAAGTATTAGAGGAAGAACAGTTGCCGGTCAGCGTGGAACCAAAGCAGGCGGTACAGGAAAAACTGGATGATTCTATTTTGACTGACGAAGAAAGAAGAATGGTGGATGAGTTTAGTAAACAGATAGATTTACATAATTCCAATGCCATTTTGCAGTTCGGTGTGGGGACACAGAAAAAAATGGCGGATTTTTCCGGCGATGCGCTGGAAAACGTCAGAACGAAGGATTTGGGAGAAATTGGCGAAATGCTTTCCGGCGTAGTCGCTGAATTAAAAGATTTTGATGCAGAAGAGGCAAAAGGAGTTTTCGGGCTTTTTAAAAAGACTTCCAATAAACTTGATGCTATGAAGATCAAATACTCGAAGGCGGAAACCAACATTACGCAAATATGTCAGGCACTGGAACAGCAGCAGGTACTGCTTTTAAAAGACATTGCTGTTTTGGACAAAATGTATGATCAGAATCTGGCGTACTTCAAAGAATTATCCATGTATATCCTTGCAGGAAAAAAGAAGCTGCAGGACACGAGGGAAAGAGAACTGCCGGGGCTGGTAGAAAAGGCAAGAGTGAGCGGACTGCCGGAAGATGCGCAGGCGGCAAAGGATCTGGAAGGACTCTGCGATCGTTTTGAAAAGAAGATTCATGATCTGGAACTGACAAGAATGGTTTCCATCCAGACCGCGCCTCAGATCAGGCTTGTGCAGAGCAGCGATACCATGATGGTGGAAAAGATTCAGTCCACTGTAGTGAATACGATTCCCTTATGGAAAAGCCAGATGGTGCTTGCGCTCGGCGTAACACATGCAGAGCAGGCGGCAAGAGCACAGCGGGAAGTATCCGATATGACCAATGAGCTTTTGCGTAAAAACGCTGCTATTTTAAAAACAGCGGCAGTAGAGAGCGCAAGGGAATCGGAACGTGGCATTGTGGATATGGAAACTCTGAAAAATACAAATGCTTCTTTGATTTCTACTCTGGACGAAGTGATGCAGATTCAGGCGGAAGGCAGAGAGCGAAGAAGAACTGCTGAAGTGGAAATGCAGCATATGGAGGCAGAGTTAAAGCAAAAACTTTTGGAGATGAGCGGAAGGAAAGCATAGATGAAGTGGACGAAATTCAAGATTAAGACAATTACCGACGCAGAAGATATCATAATCAGCTATTTATATGATATTGGTCTGGAAGGTGCGCAGATCGAGGATAAAGTACCGCTTACGGCGCTGGAAAAAGAGCAGATGTTCGTCGATATCCTTCCCGACTGTCCTGATGACGACGGAATCGCATATTTGAGTTTTTTTGTGGAGGAAAATGAAAATGGCGGGCTTTTGTCAGGCGGCGGGGTAACCACAAAAGAGGAAATACAAAAAAAGATAAAAAAAGAGCTTGAAACGATTCGTTCTTTTATGGAGATCGGAGAAGGTACGATCACGATAGAAGAGACGGAAGATATCGACTGGATTAATAACTGGAAACAATATTTTCATCAGTTCTATATTGATGATCTGCTGGTGATACCTTCGTGGGAAGAGGCTGCAGAGGAGGATAAGAATAAAAAAATTCTGCATATTGATCCGGGAACCGCGTTTGGGACAGGGATGCACGAAACAACTCAGCTTTGCATCAGACAGCTTAAAAAATATATTACGCCGGAGACGGAACTTTTGGATGTGGGAACCGGCAGCGGAATTCTGGCCATTATTTCTCTGATGTATGGAATCAGACATGCGGTAGGAACAGATCTTGATCCCTGCGCGTTAGAGGCAGTAAAAGAAAATATGCTGGCAAACCAGATCAGTCCTGGGATGTTTGAAGTGTTTATCGGGAATATTATTTCTGATCGGGAAGTGCAGGACCGGGCAGGATATGAATGTTATGATATTGTAGTTGCAAATATATTAGCGGATGTGCTTGTATCCCTGACGCCTGTTATTGTTAATCAGTTAAAGCCAGGGGGGATTTACATTACTTCTGGTATTATCGACGATAAGGAAAAGATGGTGACAGAAGCGGTAAAGGCAGCAGGATTCACAATTCTGGAGGTAACATATCAGGGAGAATGGGTAAGCGTTACCGCACAGAAACCATTGTAGAGGGTGGTAAAATGTATCAGTTTTTTGTGGCGCCGGAACAGATAAACGGGAAAAACATTCGTATTACAGGCGATGACGTCAATCACATCAAAAATGTATTACGGATGAAGAATGGGGATGAAATTGCAGTAAGAAACGGTGTGGATGAAAAAGAATACCGCTGTGAAATCTCATTTGTGGGTGAGGAGGAAATAGGCTGTACCCTTCGTTTTATCAAAGAAGAAGGATTGGAACTGCCTTCCAGAGTTTATCTGTTTCAAGGGCTTCCCAAAGCTGATAAAATGGAACTTATTATCCAAAAGGCGGTGGAACTCGGAATCTATGAGATTATTCCGGTTGCAATGCGGCGGTCAGTCGTAAAGCTGGATGAAAAGAAGGCGAAAGCCAAACTGGCGAGATGGCAGGGGATTTCAGAGGCTGCAGCAAAGCAGAGTAAACGGGCGGTGATTCCTGCGGTGAAAGAAGTCATGACTTTTAAGGAGGCGGTTTCCTATGCCGCTCGGATGGATGTGAAGCTGATTCCCTATGAACTTGCAGAAGGGATGGAGCGTACAAAAGAATTAATCAACGGACTAAAACCAGGACAGTCCATTGCCGTTTTCATTGGTCCGGAAGGCGGAATCGATGAGGAAGAAATTGGGCTGGCCTTAGCAAATGGCATACAGCCGATTACAATGGGAAGGCGGATTCTCAGAACGGAAACAGCCGGGTTTACCATTCTTGCGTGGATTATGTATCATTTGGAAGGCGAATGATACGGTGCATTGACATGATCAGACAAAAAAATGAACGTATCAGCACATTCCGGCATATGATAAAGCATAGAAAATGATAAGCTTAGATACAGTTGCACATAGTTTAACTGATTTACGGATACAAAAGTCTCCGGGCTTTGAAAGGAGCAAGACCAGTAAATGGAAGTATATTTGGATAATTCGGCAACAACCAGAAGTTTTGAGGATGTAGCGCAGTTGGTGACAAAGATCATGTGCAGAGATTATGGAAACCCTTCGAGCCTCCATAATAAAGGCATGGAAGCAGAACAGTATGTCCGTCAGGCAAAAGAAATCATAGCAAAGAACCTGAAAGTAAATGAAAAAGAGATTTTTTTTACTTCGGGGGGAACGGAAGCGGATAATATTGCCCTGATCGGCAGCGCTATGGCGAACTACCGCGCCGGGCGCCACCTGATTACCACCAAGATAGAACATCCCGCAGTTTTACAGACAATGAGATATTTGGAAGAACAGGGGTTCAGGGTAACTTATCTGCCAGTAGATAAAAATGGACTGATTCACCTGGAAGATTTACAAAATGCCATTACAAAAGATACCATTCTTGTTTCTATTATGCATACAAATAATGAGATTGGCGCGCTTCAGCCGATTGCAGAAGCAGGAAACCTGATCAAAAAGATGAATCCCAATACCATTTTCCATGTAGACGCGGTACAGGGCTTTGGTAAATTCCGTATTTATCCCAAACGGATGAATATTGATCTGTTGTCTGTCAGCGGACATAAGATTCACGGGCCTAAGGGAGTAGGATTTTTATATATCAATGAAAAGATAAAGATAAAACCGATTGTTTACGGCGGCGGCCAGCAGCAGGGAATGCGTTCGGGAACCGAGAATGTACCAGGCATTGCAGGAATTGGTATGGCAGTTGAAAAGATATATGGCAGCCTGGAGGAAGACATAGACAGACTTTATGAGATCAAAGAACATTTTATAAAAGGTGTGGAAAAAATAGATGCAGTTAAAATAAACGGACTCAGAGGGAGAGAGAGCGCGCCGCATATTGTCAGTGTTTCTATCAGAGGAGTGCGGAGCGAAGTGGTGCTGCATGCACTGGAAGAAAAGGGAATTTATGTGTCTGCAGGAAGTGCATGTGCGGCAAGAAAACCACAGACTTCGGAAACATTAAAAGCGATCGGAGTAGAAAAGGATCTTCTGCATTCTACGATCCGGTTCAGCTTTTCTATTTTTACTACCATAGAAGAAATTGACTATACATTACAGACTATGTATGATATGATTCCAATGCTGAGGAGATATGCAAGGTATTGAATTGTGACAGGAAATGAGGCAAAAGATGTTTACAGCTTTTTTGATCAAGTACGCTGAAATAGGCGTAAAGGGAAAGAACAGGTATTTATTTGAAGATGCATTGGTGCAGCAGATCAAGTATGCGCTGAAAAGATGCGAAGGAGAATTTAAAGTTCATAAAACACAGGGCAGGATCTATGTGGATGCACTTACGGCATTTGATTTTGATGAGACTGTGGACAATTTAAAGACCGTATTTGGAATTTCGGGAATCTGTCCTGTGGTATATGTGGAAGACGAAGGCTTTGAAAAGCTTTGCGAGAGAGTAGTGCAATATATTGACGATGTATATCCGGATAAGAACAAGACATTTAAGATTATGGCAAGAAGAGCAAGAAAAAATTATCCGCTGGATTCTATGGAAATCAACAGGGAAATGGGAGGCGCGGTCTTAGACGCTTATCCGGAAATGAAAGTGGATGTCCATAAACCTGATATTGAACTGAATATCGAGGTACGGGAAAAAATCTATATTTACTCTGAAATGATTCCGGGACCGGGCGGCATGCCGATTGGTACGGCAGGCAAAGCGATGCTGCTGCTGTCTGGAGGAATTGATTCTCCGGTAGCCGGCTATATGATCGCAAAGCGGGGAGTGAAGATAGACGCGGTATATTTCCATGCACCGCCTTATACATCGGAACGTGCAAAACAGAAAGTGGCGGATCTTGCAAAACTGGTATCCCGATACACGGGACCGATTTATCTGCATGTGATCAATTTTACGGATATTCAGCTTTATATTTATGAAAAGTGTCCGCATGAAGAATTGACGATTATCATGCGACGTATTATGATGCGGATTGCAGAGCAGATTGCAAAGGAAACGGAATGCCTGGGGCTGATCACGGGAGAAAGTATTGGACAGGTCGCTTCTCAGACAATGCATTCTCTTGCAGCGACAAATGAAGTATGTACTATGCCTGTATACCGGCCTCTGATCGGATTTGATAAGCAGGAAATTGTGGAAGCTGCAGAGAAAATCAATACTTATGAAACTTCAATTTTGCCGTATGAAGACTGCTGCACTATTTTTGTGGCAAAGCATCCGGTTACAAAGCCAAATTTGAATATGATTAAAAAACATGAGAAAAATTTAGAAGAAAAGTTGGACGAGCTTATAAAGACTGCACTGGAAACTGACGAATTAATGATTGTGCAATGTGACAGATAGCATAAAAAAGGCTTTGAACATGTTCAAAGCCTTCTTCCTTAATACGCTTCTGAAAGCGTATGTTATGTACTCTCAATTAAATCATGTAAGGTTTCAGTACGTTTAATACTTCATCTACATTCTCTTCTGCATGAATATTTAAATCGATTGCTTTGGATAAATCCAGACTGAAAATACCCATAATAGATTTTGCATCGATAACGTATCTTCCGGATACTAAGTCAAAATCATAATCGAATTTTGTAATATCGTTTACAAAAGATTTTACCTTATCAATAGAATTTAATGAAATCTGAACTGTTTTCATTGGAAACTACCTCCTTAATGTTTTCATACCTTCTGCTTCTATACTAAATGCTGGAATGGTAAAAGTCAAGGAAAAAACAGTACAAAAATAGCGGGGAATAATATGAAAAGTGTAGCATTACATAATCTTGGATGTAAAGTTAACGCCTATGAAATGGACGTTATGCAACAAATGTTACAAGAAAAGGGATATAAAATTGTACCATTTGATGAACAAGCTGATATTTATATTGTAAATACCTGTACGGTAACCAATATTGCAGACAGAAAGAGCAGGCAGATGCTCCATCAGGCAAAAAAGAGAAATCCCGATGCTGTTGTAGTGGCGGCGGGATGCTATGTACAGACCGGGATAGAAAAGGTTCTTTCGGATGAGGGGATAGACTTATGCATTGGTAATAATAAGAAGAAAGAACTGGTTTCGATACTGGAAACATTTTTAAGGGAAAGAGAGGCGCACAATACAAATAAGACGCTTCATGATACCAGTATTATAGAGATTGGCCGTACATCAGAATATGAAGAACTGACGCTTACAAAGACTGCAGAACATACGAGGGCATATATTAAAATCCAGGATGGATGCAATCAATTCTGCTCTTACTGCATTATTCCTTATGCAAGGGGGCGGGTAAGGAGTAGAAAACAGGAAGATATTCTTGCAGAAATAAGAAATCTTGCTGCGAGTGGTTATAAAGAGATCGTTCTGACAGGAATCCATATCAGTTCTTATGGCATTGATTTTTCAAAAGAGCATACCGGGGAACCGCAGCTGTTAAATCTGCTACAGGAGATTCATCAGATCGAAGGATTGAAGAGAATCCGTCTGGGATCTTTAGAACCGCGTATTATTTCTGAAGAATTTGTACAGGAAATAAGCCGTATGGAGAAAATCTGTCCTCATTTCCACCTGTCTTTGCAAAGCGGAAGCGATACGATCTTAAAAAGAATGAATAGACATTATACTACAGAGGAATACTATAAAAAGGTTGAATTACTGCGGAGCGTATATGACCATCCGGCGATTACAACGGATGTGATTACAGGATTTCCGGGGGAGACAAATAAGGAGTTTGAAGAAACGAGAAAGTACTTAGAGAAGATCTCTTTTTATGAGATGCACATATTTAAGTATTCTAAAAGGCAGGGGACAGTAGCAGCGGCAATGGAAGACCAGGTACCGGATGCGGTCAAGCAGGAAAGAAGCGCTGTGCTTCTTGCAATGGAAAAGAAACAGTCAGAGGCGTTCAGGCAGCATAAGATCGGTTCTCTGGCAGAGGTGCTTTTTGAAGAAGAAAAAACAGTAGATGGCAGCACATATTGGATCGGACATACGGCAGAGTATATAAAAGTGGCAAAAGCGGAAAGCAGGACTTTGTCAAACTGTCTGATAACAGGTAAAATCTCTGGTTTATTATCGGAAGAAATACTTTTGATGGAATAAAACGTAATGGAAGAACCGGAGATTTTAAAAAGTATGGATTGAATTTTAAGGTTAGATGGAGTAAGATAGGAATAATAAGGGTGACTATGCGCTATAGAATCATCAAAGACGTAACATTAGATAAAGGGCGTGGAAAAATGCAGGATAAGTTTGAAGAAAAGAATAATGATTTAGGAAATACACAGTTTTTCAGAGTAGATACAGAGCCGGAAACAGGTGTGAAGGTAGTACTCAGAGCAGTGTATGAGGCGCTCACAGAAAAGGGCTATAATCCGGTAAATCAAATTGTGGGATACATTATGTCAGGGGACCCGACCTATATTACCAGCCATAAAAGTGCAAGAAGTCTTATCATGAAAGTGGAGAGGGACGAGCTGGTAGAAGAAATGCTGAAGGAATATATCAAAAATAACCACTGGCAATAGTACAAAGAATAATATAAAATTAGAAATGGTTGTGAAAAATGACAGAGAGGAGAACCCATGCGCATAATGGGACTGGATCTGGGTTCTAAGACCGTAGGAGTGGCAATCAGTGATCCGCTTTTGCTTACGGCACAGGGGATTGAGATCATTCGGAGAAAAGAAGAAAATAAACTGCGCAGAACTTTTGCGAGACTGGAAGAACTGATAGAAGAATATGAAGTGACACAGATCGTTCTCGGTCTTCCCAAAAATATGAACGATACATTGGGAAACCGGGCAGAACTTTCTATGGAATTTAAAGACAAATTGGAGCGGAGAACAGGACTTCCTGTATCAATGTGGGATGAAAGACTGACTACGGTGGCAGCGGATAAGGCGATGATAGAGGCAGGAATACGCAGGGAAGATCGTAAGGAGCATGTGGATAAGATTGCAGCAGTCTTTATTTTACAGGGATACCTGGATTTACGGAGGAATGAACAAAATAAGTAAAGAGAGGGCTATGGCTGTTAAAATGGAAAAAATAACATTTAATCCGGAGGGAGAAGAGCCGGTTGATTTTTTTGTGCTTGAACAAACAACAATTGCAGGAATTACGTATATCCTTGTGACAGATATGGAAGAAGGAGACGGAGAGGCTTTGATTTTAAAAGATCTCTCCAAAATAGAAGATGAAAACAGTCTTTATGAAATTGTTTCGGATGAAACAGAACTGAAAGCAGTGGCAGAGGTTTTTGAAAATCTTCTGGAAGATGTGGAATTTGTACAGTAGAACGGAGAACGGGATACGTACCGGAGGATCAGGATGGATGTGGATAGAGAACAATTTAAACAACTGTTAAAAGATAAAGGATTAAAGGTAACCAATCAAAGAGTGCTTGTTCTTGAAACACTTGCTTCCTGTCCCGGAAAACATTTGACTGCTGAAGAAATATATGAGCTTGTAAAAGTAGACTGTCCTGAAATTGGACTGGCTACTGTTTATAGAACAATACAGATGCTTTTAGAATTGCATTTAGTGGATAAGATTCATTTAGATGATGGCTATGTACGATATGAAATCGGAAGTGCAGGCGGTGCAGCAAAACACCATCATCATCACCTGATCTGTCTGTCGTGTGGAAAAGTAATTTCTTTCGAGGATGATCTGCTGGAAGAACTGGAGAAGAAGATTACAGACAAAGAAGGGTTTTTTGTCGTAGACCATGAAGTGAAACTCTACGGGCATTGTAAAGAATGTGGAGGTAAATTGATTGAAAAAAAATGAACAGGGCAGTACTTCTAAGTTAAAGGTAATCCCCTTAGGAGGACTGGAACAGATTGGTATGAATATTACTGCCTTTGAATATGAAGACAGTATTGTTGTTGTGGACTGCGGGCTTGCATTTCCGGCCGATGACATGCTGGGAATTGATCTTGTAATTCCTGATATTTCTTATCTGAAAGATAATATAGACAAAGTAAAAGGACTTATGATTACGCACGGGCATGAAGACCATATAGGCGCAATCCCGTATGTATTAAAGGAAATCAGTGTTCCGATTTATGCAACAAAGCTTACGATGGGAATTATTGAAAATAAATTAAAAGAGCATAATCTGACGAATGCAGTGAAGAGAAAGGTTGTAAAATTCGGACAGTCCATTATTCTGGGTAAGTTCAGAATAGAGTTTATCAAGACCAATCATTCTATTGTTGATGCAGCGGCGCTCGCTATTTATTCTCCGGCAGGAACAGTAGTGCATACAGGAGATTTTAAGGTGGATTATACGCCTGTTTTTGGAGATGCCATAGATTTACAGCGTTTTGCAGAAATAGGAAAGAAGGGAGTGCTGGCGCTGATGTGCGACAGTACAAATGCGGAGAGACCGGGATTCACCCAGTCAGAGCGGACAATAGGAAGAACCTTTGACACCTTATTTGAAGAGCATAAGAATACACGTATTATTATTGCAACTTTTGCCTCTAATGTAGACCGTGTACAGCAGATTATCAATTCTGCCTATAAATTTGACAGAAAGGTGGTCGTGGAAGGGCGCAGCATGGTCAATATTATAGAGACGGCAACTGCACTTGGATATTTGGATATTCCGGATAAAACGTTGATAGATATAGAACAGATCAGAAATTATCCGGATGAAAAAACAGTTATTATTACGACCGGCAGTCAGGGGGAAAGCATGGCAGCGCTTTCACGTATGGCGGGCAGCATGCATAGAAAGATTTCGATCGGACCCGGGGATACGGTTATCTTTTCTTCCAATCCTATTCCGGGAAATGAAAAGGCTGTCACGAATATCATAAATGAATTAATGAAAAAGGGCGCAGACGTTATTTTTCAGGATGTGCATGTTTCAGGACATGCCTGCCAGGAAGAAATCAAGTTGATTTACACATTGGTTCAGCCCAAATATGCGATTCCTGTGCATGGAGAATATAAACATTTAATAGCACAGGCGAAAATTGCCAGAGAACTGGGAATCGAAAAGGAAAATATATTTATTCTTTCTTCGGGCGATGTGTTGGAAATAGATCATGAGAGTGCGGCAGTTACGAGCAAGGTACAGACGGGAACGATTCTTGTAGACGGTCTTGGCGTCGGCGATGTGGGGAATGTGGTTCTGCGTGACCGACAGCATCTTGCGGAAGACGGAATTATGATTGTAGTGCTTGGACTGGACAAGTACAGCGGGCAGCTTGTGTCAGGACCGGATGTGGTTTCAAGAGGATTCGTATATGTAAGAGAATCCGATGCGCTTATGGAAGAAGCGAAAGAGATTATAGACGTAGGCGTGGAAGGCTGTTTGGACAGAGGAATTACGGATTGGGGGAAAATAAAGTCTACGATTAAAGAGTCCTTAAGTGAATTTGTGTGGAAAAAGACAAAGAGACGTCCGATGATTCTGCCGATTATCATGGAAGTGGAATGATACAAACGATAGACACAGGGAGGAATCTTATTGAATACGATAGAACATGCAATTAACGAATTACTGGAAGCAGTTAAGCAGTCGAGGGAATACAAAGAATATCGTTATCAGCTTGAAAAGATTAATATGCAGCCGGAATTGCGCAGTCAGGTTGATGCTTACAGGGATGAAAATTTTGCATTGCAGAATAATACCCCTGATGACCAATTGCTATGGCAAATGGAACAATTTGAGGAAAAATATAGGAAATTCAGGGAAAATCCTCTCGTAAGTGATTTCCTGGCAGCGGAACTTGCTTTTGTCAGGATGATGCAGGAAGTCAATCTGAAGATTGCAGAGGGCATACAATTTGAGTAACGGAATTTTGAGTAGCTGTGTGCCAAAACACACAGATGGGAGCAGTTATGAATGGTAAACAATGGGCAGGAACTATTATAAGTATCATAATTAAGATTGCTGTTGCGGCAGTTGTTATCTATTATGTATATAAGGCGGCAGTAATTGCATATGATTATGGTTATCGTATTTTTGCAGAGGGTCCGGTTTCGGAAGAACCGGGGTTTGATGTGTCGATTACGATCACAGAAGATAAAGATGTGAAAGACATAGGACAGTTGATGGAATCAAGAGGTCTGATTAAAGATGCAAACCTGTTCTTTTTACAGGAACTTTTGTCTGAACATCATGGAAATATAAAACCTGGTGTTTATACACTTAATACTTCCATGACAGTAGATGAGATGCTGGATATTATAGCGGTGGAGGATGAAACGGAAAGCGAAGAGACATCGGCTTTATCCACAGAAGCGGAAGAGAACAGTACACAGACGGAAAGTACGGAACCGCAGACAGAAAGTACGGAAGGAACACAGGAGCCGGAAGAATGATAGTAGAGGAAAGGATGGTTTCTTTTATCAATTCATTTGAAAAAGGAAATACGGACTTTTTAGATGAATTGGAGAAATATTCCAAAGAAAATAAAGTACCCATCATACGGAAAGAAATGCAGAGTTTATTGAAGTTTCTGCTTGCTGTATGCAGACCGTTACACATTCTGGAAGTGGGAACTGCCGTTGGGTTTTCTGCACTGCTTATGAAAGAATACGCACCAGAGGACTGCCATATTACTACGATAGAAAAATATGAAAAGCGGATTCCGATTGCAAAGGAGAATTTTAAAAAAGCGGGAAGAGAAAAAGATATTACCCTTTTGGAAGGTGATGCTGCTCAGATTTTAAAGGAACTGCATGGCTTTTATGATTTTATATTTATGGATGCCGCTAAAGGACAGTACATTCATTTTCTCCCGGATATCATGAGACTTATGCCGGAAGGGGGGCTTTTGATATCTGATAATGTGCTTCAGGAGGGGGATATCTTAGAGTCACGTTATGCGGTGACGAGAAGGAACCGCACGATTCATGCACGAATGCGTGAGTATTTGTATGAACTGAAGCATCATGACTTACTGGAAACTGTGATCCTTCCGGTGGGGGACGGGGTAACAGTCAGTGTAAAGCGTAAGATATGACAAGTGAAATTGAAATCCGCCCAAGCGGACATAGGATAGAATGATGAGTGAAAGAAAGAAAAAACCTGAACTTTTAATTCCTGCAAGCAGCCTGGAAGTATTAAAAACAGCTGTTATGTTTGGCGCAGATGCCGTATATATTGGCGGAGAGGCGTTTGGGCTCAGGGCAAAGGCTAAAAATTTTACAAAAGAAGAAATGCAGCAGGGAATTATGTTTGCTCATGAGCATGGCGTGAGAGTTCATGTAACGGCAAATATTCTTGCGCATAATGATGATCTGGAAGGCGCGGCGGATTATTTCAGGGAGCTGAAAGAAATGAAACCGGATGCACTGATTATTGCTGATCCGGGGATGTTTATGCTGGCAAGGGAAATATGCCCGGAAATCGATATCCATATTTCCACACAGGCGAATAATACAAACTACCGGACCTTTCTTTTCTGGTACAGGCAGGGAGCGAAGCGTGTCGTTTCGGCAAGAGAACTTTCTCTCGCTGAAATTAAGGAAATACGGGCAAAAATTCCGTCTGACATGGAAATAGAAAGCTTTATTCATGGTGCGATGTGTATTTCTTATTCGGGAAGGTGTCTGCTCAGTAATTATTTTACGGGAAGAGATGCGAATCAGGGCGCCTGTACCCATCCATGCCGCTGGAAATATGCGGTAGTAGAGGAGACAAGACCCGGAGAATATATGCCTGTTTATGAAAATGAACGTGGAACCTATATTTTTAATTCCAAAGACTTATGTATGATTGAACATATTCCTGAAATGATAGCAGCAGGCATTGACAGTATGAAGATTGAAGGAAGAATGAAAACGGCTCTTTATGTGGCGGCGGTGGCAAGGACTTATCGGAAAGCAATTGATGATTATATGGAATCTGAGGAAAAATACTATGCCAATATGGAGTGGTATCAATCAGAAATTGCGAAATGTACTTACCGTCAGTTTACGACAGGGTTTTATTTTGGCAGACCGGACGAAAATACGCAGATTTACGATAATAATACTTATGTAAATGAATATATTTATCTGGGAATTATTGAAAGAGTAGATGAAAAAGGACGTGCAAAAATTACCCAGCGGAATAAATTCTGCGTTGGAGATGGGATAGAGATTATGAAGCCGGATGGCAGCAATGTTCCTGCAACAGTCAGGGGGATCTATACAGAAGAGGGGGAAGCGGTCGGAAGTGCACCGCATCCGAAACAGGCATTATTTTTAGAACTGTCGGAGGTTCCTGAACCGTTTGACTTATTAAGGATGGAAAATAAAGGTTGACCGTTAGGATATCCTATTGTAAAATGTGAAAAGCGAACCTCCTTAAAAACTTAGTTTTGGGAATCTATATAGAAAATATCCTGATGAGTTTTTATAAAATTTTGAAATTAGGTATTGTAATTTTTTTAAATTTAAGGTATCTTATAAAAGAAGGTAAGTGTGCCACAGGGCATTACATACTAAATTGAATATACGATACCGTTGAACGAGGATGTTCCAAAAGTTAATTTTGGAGCATTTTTTTATTTTCAGCAGTGTCGGCTTATGAGGAGTTAAAGGAAGGGAATGGAGGATTTAAGATGAGTGAAGTGATGAATGTGGAAGAAATCTTTGGCAAGAATGTATTTACATTGGGCAAGATGAAAGAACGTCTGCCGAAAAATGTCTTTAAAGAAGTAAAAAAAGTGATGGAACAGGGAGGAGAACTTTCCCTTGCTTCCGCTGACGTAGTGGCAAAAGCAATGAAAGACTGGGCCGTAGAAAACGGGGCGACTCACTATACCCACTGGTTTCAGCCGCTTACCGGCATTACTGCTGAAAAACATGATTCTTTTGTAAGCCATCCGGACGAAGAAGGCAGGATGCTGATGGAATTTTCGGGTAAAGAGTTGATAAAGGGCGAACCGGATGCTTCCTCCTTTCCTTCCGGAGGACTTCGTGCAACTTTTGAAGCAAGGGGATATACGGCATGGGATATTACTTCGCCGGCATTTTTAAAAGAAGCGGCAACAGGCGTTATTCTTTGTATTCCTACAGCTTTTTGCTCTTATAAAGGAGAAGCGCTGGATAAGAAAACACCGCTTTTGCGTTCGATGGAAGCGATCAGCGAGCAGGCGGTACGTATTGTCCGTTTATTTGGGAATACGACTGCAACAAAGGTAACAGCTTCGGTAGGACCGGAGCAGGAATATTTTCTGGTAGACAGTAAAAAAGCGCTGCAAAGGGATGATCTGGTCTTCGCGGGAAGGACTCTGTTTGGGGCGCCGGCGCCGAAAGGTCAGGAATTAGAGGATCATTATTTTGGCGTGATCCGTGAACGTATCGGCGCATACATGAAAGATCTGAATGAAGAACTTTGGAAACTGGGAGTAACGGCAAAAACGCAGCATAATGAAGTTGCTCCGGCACAGCATGAACTCGCTCCGATTTATGAAACGGCGAATATTGCGGTAGACCACAATCAGATTGTAATGGAGACAATGAAGAGAGTGGCAGGCAGGCATGGAATGAGATGTCTGCTTCATGAAAAACCTTTTGCAGGCGTAAATGGATCAGGTAAACATAATAACTGGTCTCTTACCACTGATAATGGTGTAAATTTGCTGGATCCGGGCGACACGCCTAATGAAAATATTCAGTTTTTGTTAGTGCTTGCATGCATTATGAAAGCGGTGGATACTCACGCAGATCTGCTGCGTCAAAGCGCATCCGATCCGGGCAACGATCACAGACTTGGCGCAAACGAGGCCCCGCCGGCAATTATATCCATGTTCCTTGGCGAACAGCTTGAAGATGTGGTGAAACAGCTGGTAGAGACCGGAGAAGCACACAATTTGATAGAAGGCGGTAAACTGGAAACAGGTGTTTCCACATTACCTGATTTTGAAAAAGACGCTACAGACAGAAACAGGACATCGCCTTTTGCATTTACCGGAAATAAATTTGAGTTCCGTATGGTAGGTTCCGCGGATTCTATAGCAAGCCCGAATACGACGTTAAATGCCATTGTTGCGGAAGCATTCTGTGAAGCGGCGGATATTCTGGAAAAGGCAGATGATTTTGAAATGGCAGTACATGATCTGATTAAAGAGTATATGACGAAACATCAGAGAATTGTATTTAATGGAGACGGTTATTCCGATCAATGGGTGGCAGAAGCGCAGAGGAGAGGTCTGCCAAATATCAAATCAATGGTAGAAGCAGCGGGTACAATCACAACTGACAAAGCAGTAAAATTATTTGAAAAATTTGGTATTTACACAAAAGTTGAGTTAGAGTCCAGAGAAGAGATCCTGTATGAGAACTATGCAAAGACGATCAATATCGAGGCATTGACCATGATAGAGATGGCTTCCAAACAAATTGTGCCGGCAGTGGTTAAGTATACAAAAGAACTTGCCGATACAGTAATTGCAGTGAAAGAAGCAGGCGCAGAGGCGGCGGTTCAAATCGGGCTTCTGGAAAAAGTTTCCGCAAAGCTTGTTGAAATGCAGAATGCGCTTGAAAATTTAAAAGAAGTGGAAGCAAAGGCTGCAGCAATGGAAGAAGGAAAAGAACGTGCATTTTTCTACAGAGAGAAAGTGACGGCGGCAATGGATGCGCTTCGTGCTCCTGCAGACGAACTGGAAATGATGGTAGACAAAAAAGTTTGGCCGTTCCCGACTTATGGCGATTTAATTTTTGAAGTATAATCTTGTTACAGTTTGGATATTATATTAAAAAGGTGGGCTCGTTTCAAAAGCTGAGGCGGGCTCATTTTTATAATAAATAAGAATTGTCTGAATTTTTTGAAAAAAGCTAATAAAAAGTGGATTTGAAAAACTTTGAAAAAGTTGACAAAATTTACTTGCAAAAGAGAAAAAAGTGAGGTATACTGGCAAAGTAATGTTGATGGGCTATCGCCAAACGGTAAGGCAACGGACTCTGACTCCGTCATTTCAAGGTTCGAATCCTTGTAGCCCAGCTTAAGAAATACCCTGGTGGAGAGATCTGCCAGGGTATTTATGATTTATAAAACATAGCAGGATGTTTCAGGCGCAGAAGGCTGTTACGGGGAGGAATATTAAAATATGTACAGTTTTGAAAGCAGAATTCGTTACAGTGAAGTAGATAAAGACGGCAGATTGACGTTAGAAGAACTCTTGGATTATTTTCAGGACTGTTCTACTTTTCATTCTGAAGATATTGGAGTAGGGACATCCTATCTGGCAGGTCATAATATGGTCTGGGTATTGTCCGCATGGCAGATTGTTGTGGACAGATATCCAAAACTGGGAGAACGGGTGACAATTGGTACATTTCCCTATGATTTCAAAGGTTTTCTGGGATACCGTAATTTCGTGATGCAGGATGAGACGGGAAAACAGACTGCCTGTGCAAACTCTGTATGGACTTTGCTTGATCTTGAAAAACAGCTTCCAACAAGGCCGACGCCACTAATGGTTGAAAAATATGTGCTGGAAGATAAGCTTCCAATGGATTATGCAGCCCGTAAAATAGCAGTACCAAAAAACGGAGAGAAACGGGAGGAGATTATCGTTAAAAAATATCACCTGGATACGAATAATCACGTAAACAATGGACAGTATGTCAGAATGGCGATGGATTTTCTGCCGGATGGTTTTAAAGTTTCACAGATGCGGGCAGAATATAAAAAGCAGGCGCTTTTGGAGGATATGATTATACCGGAAACATCGGATAACGGGAATCAGTATACAGTCTGCTTAAACGACAGTCAGAACAATGCATTTGCGGTTGTGGAATTTACCAAATTGTGATAGATTTATAAAAGGAAGTAATTTCAGAAAGAATCCATTTAAGAGAAAGCATCCTTTTGAAAAAGGATGAAAACAGGTGTCAGATGATTCGTTTAGGAGAGATCCAGCAGTTAGAGGTGGTAAAGAAAGTAGAATTTGGTGTCTATCTTGCGGATGCAGATTCCGTGAAAGCAGGCATGGAATACAGGGGCGAAAAAGTATTGCTTCCGGCAAAGCAGGTGCCGGATCATACCGGAATTGGCGATAAAATAGAAATTTTTGCGTATAAAGATTCAAAGGACAGGCTGATAGCCACAACAAGACGTCCTAAACTGACTCTTGGAGAAGTCGGGGAACTTCGGGTAGCGCAGGTCGGAAAAATTGGCGCTTTTTTAGACTGGGGTCTGGAAAAGGAACTGCTTCTTCCTTTCAAAGAGCAGACAAAAAAGGTAAAAGAAGGGGAAACAGTGCTTGCGGCAGTTTATATTGATAAAAGCAGCAGATTATGCGCAACCATGAATGTCTATCAATATCTGGACAGAAACAGCCCTTATCAAAAAGAGGATAAGGTTTCCGGCAGGGTATATCAGATCAGTGAAGAATTTGGAGCCTTTGTAGCAGTGGATAACCGGTACTCCGGTTTGATTCCCCAAAAAGAACTTTACGGTAATGTGGCGATTGGCGATGAAGTTACGGCAAGGGTAACGGAAGTAAAGGAAGATGGTAAACTGGATTTGAGCATTCGGGAGAAGGCCTATATTCAAATAGGAATAGATGCAGAGAAGGTAATGGAGATAATGGAAAGTTTTGACGGAGTGCTGCCTTTTAACGATAAAGCAAGGCCGGAAACGATTAAAAGAGAGACAGGAATGAGCAAAAACGAATTTAAAAGAGCGGTAGGAAATCTTTTAAAAGCAGGAAGAATTGAAATTACGCAGACTTGCATTCGCAAAATAAAATAGGTTAGGAAACGAAGGAAGAATGAATAGCAAAAAAGTAAACTGGTTTTATCTTACAATTGTATTAGTGCATATTGCAGTGACAACAGGATTGTATGCATGGCTTTATTATGTTGGACCGCTCAGAATGACGATTGCAGGCAATCTTATTTTGAGTCAGGCGATCATTTTAATACCGGCGCTTTTGTTTGCCCTTTTTTCAAAGGAAAAATTAAAGGACATTTTAGCGTTTCATAAAATAAAAATATCTTCGGCGCTAATGATTGTTCTGTTTACTTATCTGATGATGCCGATTACTACGGTTATTAATGCGATTTCCATGTTGTTTGTTGACAATACGGTGGCGCAGATGAGCGGATCGGTGCTGCAGATGCCGTGGTACGTGATGCTGCCTCTTATGGGGATCATAGGACCGATCAGCGAAGAGATCACGTTCAGGGGGATTACATTTCACGGATACAAAAAGAGCGGAAATGCATTTCAGGCGGTTTTCTGGTCGGCGTTGTTGTTTGGACTGATGCATATGAACTTTAATCAGGCGGCATATGCAGTTTTTCTTGGTATTGTTATGGCGGTACTGGTAGAAACTACCGGAAGCATCTGGGGATCAGTCATTTTCCATATTACGGTCAATACGCATAATGTGATGCTGATGTTTGTGTCCGGCGCTTTATCGTCAGGAAATGACATTATGAATGAAGCACAGGAACTTGTGGAAGAGAAGGAAATGCTGTTTGCCACAATTGGGATATATGGCGTCGTTGCGATGTTTACGACTTCCATTGCAGTATGCGTGCTGGCATGGATTGCAAGGAATGAAAAGAGGGAACTGCATTTAAAGCAGATCTGGACAGGGCGAAAAGAAAACAGAGGACGAATGGTGACGGTGCCGCTTATTGCAGGAATTGTGCTTTCGGTGGCATATATGATATATGACGTCGTTATGAGTTTATAAAAAAGTACCATCAGCACAATGCTGATGGTACTTCTTGTTCGATTTTAATATTGTACCTATATTCGTATATCAATATTAGAACCGACTGCCGGATTCACGGATAATTCCATAGCGGAGGCATCTATTATTTCCACAAGCCCCTGAGCGAGGGTGTCGTTTAAATCCAAAGATTTGCTCAACATGGCAACTCCGACTTTAGATGAAATCTCGGACTGGGACAAAGCCATAGATACACCTGCAATATCCATAATAATCCCTCCTTTCCGCATCATGAATCTATCTTCCACTGTGTATACAGTGGATATAATCTATTTTATTATAACATACCCTCATTAAAATATCAGCAATTACTTATCATATGGAGAAAATATTTATGGAACAAAAAAATACCAGGCAGTTAAAAAAAGATCTGCTGTTCCTTACAGGACTGCTTTTCGGATTTTTCTTTTTACTGTGGAAAAGTAAATACGGAACCGGCGCTTATGATGAGCCTTTTTATCTGACCATGCCGCACCGGATATTAAAAGGAGACGGCATGTTTTCTCAGGAGTGGAATTTCGGACAGTTCAGCGCTTTTCTTATGCTGCCGGTCATGAAAATATATCTGCTTATCAGGGGAACGACAGAGGGGATTATTTTAGGATTTCGATATCTCTATATCTTCTTTCAGGTAACCTGTACAATTCTTATTTATGTTAATCTGAGAAAAAAGGAATTCAGCTGGATTGCTGCATGGATGTTCTGTCTTTTCTGCCCTTATGATATTATGGCATTATCTTATAATACAATGGGAATGGCATTTATGACTATGACGGGTGTGATTTTATCCAGAACAAGCAAAAATAACACACGTTCTTTTGTGGCGGCGGGAATCTTATTTGCAGCGGCGGTCTTATGCAACCCGTTTCTTGCAGCAATTTATTTTTTTTATACGATACTTGTATTTGGAATGTGGTGGAAGCAAAAAAGATTCGGGAAAGAGCCGGACAAAGTCGAAAAGGGTAATTTAAGCCTGAAGGCATGGGGAGGCATAACGGCAGGGGTTTTACTGCTTGCAGCAGCATTTGTAATAACAGTATTATCAGGCAGCACCATACAGGAACTGATAAAAAATATTCCTCTTTTGATGCAGGACCCTGAACATACAAGCCGGTCTGTTTTTGAAATAACAAGGGTTTATCTGCTTTCTTTCTGGAATGTATACGGATGGTTCGTACCGGTATGGATGGTGCTTCTGTTTATGGCATATTTGTGCAGGGCGGATGAACTAAAGAGAAAAATCTGCTTTGCGCTGGTAAGTTTTTCAAGTATTCTGAGCCTGTTTGGATTTCTGGAAACCATTCAGAACAGTTATAACTTTATCATGGTGCCGATTCTGGCCTGCGGCGTGGCAGCGTACATTATGACGGAGGAGAAAGATAAGGACGTTTTCCGGTATTTATTTGTTTTTGGCATTTTGTATTCGTTTCTGGCAAATTATGCGTCGAATCAGGGGATGCATGCAATCTCAATGGCCATGCTTCCGGCGGATGTGGCGGCTGTTTTGTTTATCGGAAAATTTGCATCTCAGGAAATGGAAAGCCTGCATGGAGAAATGGGACGTAAAGGGAAACGTATGCCTGTATTGTTTATACTGCTTTTTACAGTACAGCTTGGTATGCAGATTTATACGAAAGCAGTACACGCATTCTGGGAAGAACCAGTGTGGAAACTGCAGACTGTCATTGAAGAAGGTCCGTTAAAGGGAACTGTTACGACGGAAAGAAAGGCGGAAAGGTATGCGAGTGTATTGGAAGATATCAAAACGCATATACGGAAAGAAGGACCGGTACTTTTTGTAACAGAGGATACCTGGTGTTATTTATATGCAGATACCGAATATGGTACATTTTCTTCGTACTTGTCAGGAGGGTTCTTGCAGGCTGCAGAGAGATGGAAACTGTATTATAACGCACACCCTGAGAAGATACCGGATTACATCTGTTTTCCTGTTGCGGAAATCAGTTTTGACTGGGGTCCCGAAGTGCTGGAGGCGGCAGAAGAATATGGGTATGAGGTAGAAGTATCAAAAGAAGCATATCATTTGTATAAAAAATAGCCTGTTGTGAAGTTTGCCTACCTTTTTGGAAATGGTAAATTTAAGAAAAACATAAAAAGTGCATAAAAAAATATCGCTTTAATGTTGTTTTTTTTGTACATTTGGATTAAAATAAATATCGTATATAAAAAAGGCTATTTTTTGTTGATGGAAAGCATTGTATAAATTGCCTATAAAGAAATGGAGAAAGATATGATATCAAATCAGATATTACAAAATACAATAGAGGGCTTAAAAGCGATTGCCCGGGTGGAACTTTGCGTTGTAGATACGGAAGGAAAAGAAGTGGCGTCTACAACCAATATGGGAGAATGTACGAAACCGGCGCTGGAATTTGCGGCTTCACCTGCAGATTCCCAGGAAATTCAGGGATACCAGTATTTTAAAATATTTGATGAGCAGCAGTTAGAGTATATTATGATTGCAGGAGGCACAGGCGAAGATGTTTACATGGTAGGCAAAATGGTTGCGTTTCAGATTCAGAGTCTTTTAGTTGCCTATAAAGAGAGATTCGATAAAGATAATTTTATTAAGAATCTTCTTCTTGATAATCTTCTCCTTGTTGATATATACAGCAGGGCAAAGAAATTACATATTCAGACAGATGTAAAGCGTGTGGTCATGATCGTGGAATCAGACAATGGAAAAGATAACAATGCCCTTGACTTTGTGCGTGCAAATTTTGGGAATAATAGTAAAGATTTCATTACGGCAGTGGATGAAAATAATGTTATAGTGGTTAAAGATCTTTCTGACGGTGACGGCGGTAAAGACATAGACAGGGCGGCAAGGGCGATAGAGTCGCTGTTAAATAACGAAGGCATCAAAGATGTACATATCGCATATGGAACAATTGTAAATGAACTGAAGGAAGTGAGCCGTTCCTACAAAGAAGCAAAGATGGCTTTGGATGTGGGAAAAATATTTTTTGATGAAAGAGATATTATTGCCTATAGTGAACTTGGCATTGGACGTCTGATTTACCAGCTGCCGATTCCTCTTTGCAAAATGTTTATCAAAGAGATCTTCGGGGGAAAGAGCCCGGACGATTTTGATGAAGAAACACTGATGACAATCAACAAATTTTTTGAGAACAGCCTGAATGTATCAGAAACTTCAAGACAGCTTTTTATTCATAGAAATACTCTTGTATATCGTCTGGACAAATTGCAGAAGAGCACCGGATTGGACTTGCGTGTTTTTGAAGATGCGATTACGTTTAAGATTGCGCTCATGGTCGTAAAGTATATGAAGTACATGGAAACCTTTGAATATTAGAATACTGTGGAGGATCAGAAGTTGCAGAACAGCAGAAGAAGAAAAAGAACAGCAGCGCCGAGCGGGGAGATTATCACATTAGAGAATGTGAGCAAAGCGTACTCAACGGGAGCGCCTGCGCTGAATGGCGTTACGCTTCATATTAATAAAGGAGAGTTTGTATTTATTGTAGGGGACAGCGGATCAGGGAAATCCACATTAATTAAACTGCTTTTAAGGGAACTGACTCCTACGGAAGGAAGCATCCGTGTTATGGATTATGACCTGACCAGAATCCGGCATGGAAAAATCCCGAAATTCAGAAGAAATCTGGGAATCGTGTTTCAGGACTTCCGTCTGCTCAAAGACCGGAACGTATATGAAAACGTAGCTTTTGCGCAGCGGATTGTGGAAACGCCTGCAAAGGAAATGAAAAAAAATGTTCCATCCATTCTTGCGATGGTAGGACTTGCCGGAAAATATAAGGCGAAGCCGAAACAGCTCTCTGGCGGAGAACAGCAGAGAGTGGCGTTAGCAAGAGCGTTGGTCAATAATCCATCTATTCTTCTGGCAGATGAGCCGACAGGTAATCTGGACCCCAAAAATTCATGGGAGATCATGAAACTGCTTGAAGAGATCAATGAGGCAGGCACAACGGTACTTGTAGTCACACATAACAGGGAGATTGTAAATGCAATGCAAAAGCGTGTCGTTACAATGAAAAAAGGCGTCATTGTCAGCGACGAAGAAAAAGGCGGATATATAGATGAAGAAGATTAGAACGTTTTTTTATATTATAAGACAGGGGTTTGGAAATATCTTTAGAAACAAATGGTTTTCTTTGGCTTCTATCGCAACGATCAGCGCCTGTTTGTTTTTATTTGGTATTTTTTACGCAATCCTCGTCAATTTCCAGCATATTGTAAAAAGTGCGGAGGAAGGGGTATCTGTTACGGTACTTTTTGAAGCGGGTACACCGGATGAAAGGATTGCCGAGATCGGGGACATGATCAGCAAGAGAGTAGAAGTATCCAAGGTGGTATTTGTCTCAGCGGATGAAGCGTGGGAGGAGTTTAAAGGGGATTATCTGAAGGGATATGAAGACGGGTTCCGTGAGAATCCATTGGAGAACTCGGCTCATTATGAGATTTACTTAAGCGACGTATCCATGCAGAGCGCGCTGGTGACTTATTTGGAGTCGGTAGAGGGAGTCAGACAGATCAACCGGTCTGAAGTCACTGCAGAAACACTAAGCGGTGTGAATGCATTGATTGCCTATGTTTCATTGGGAATTATCGTTATTTTGCTTGCAGTATCCATATTTTTAATCAGTAACACCGTAATGATCGGTATTTCGGTGCGTAAAGAAGAGATTAATATTATGAAATACATAGGCGCAACAGACTTTTTCGTACGTTCGCCCTTTGTGATTGAGGGTATTTTGATTGGCATGATCGGGGCTTTGATTCCGCTTGCTGCAATTTATGTAGCATACAATAACGTTCTTACCTATGTGGCGGAGCGTTTTTCCGTGTTGACCAGGCTTCTGACTTTCCTTCCGGTGGACACCATATTCCGCGTATTAGGACCGGTTTCCGTTTCGGTAGGCGTTGGAATCGGTTTTCTTGGAAGTATCACAACGGTTAGGAAACATTTACATGTGTAGATAGGAAATACTATGTATAAAAGAGAAAAGAAACGATACTGGCAGACTTTTATATGCGTTGCAGCCACCATTATATTTGGCGTGACAGCCGGGGGAAACAGCTATGCTGCTTCTACCGGAATTACATCGGATAACATTAAAGAGATGGAAGGCCAGATCGATGCGGCCCAGCAGGAGAAAAAAGATCTTCAAAACAGTCTGACGGATTTAAAGAGGATTAAAGAAGAATTGGAAAAGTCCAAAAGCGATCTGACCGATTACGTCAGGGAACTGGATGGGAATCTTGCCGATATTGAGCAGAAGATTGAGGAATTAAAGCAGCTTATTACGGATAAAGAGGCGGAGATTGAACAGACTACAAAGGATTTGCAGGAAGCGCAGGAAAAAGAGCAGGCACAATATGAGGCGATGAAGGTTCGTATTCAGTTTATGTATGAGCGGGGGGACACTTTTTATCTGGAGATGCTTCTGTCAGCAGAAAGTTTTGGAGAATTTTTGAATAAAGCGGACTATATAGAGCAGATTACTGCATATGATAGAAAGATGCTGGATGAATATGCGTTAAACAGCCAGATGGTACAATTGTATAAAGAAGAGCTGGAAGCTGAGAAGGAGATTCTGGACGAGGCGAAGGCGGCGGTTGTTGCCGAAGAAGAGGCATTGGAAGCTTTAATTGATGAAAAACAGAACCAGATTGTCGCTTTTCAGACGGATATAAGCAATAAAGAAGCGGCGATTAAGGAATATGAAGCAGATATTGCCGAACAGAATGAGATTATTGCCGCACTGGAGAAGGCGGTGATAGAGGAACGGGCAAGGCTGCTTGCTGAAAGTCAGACTGTGATCACCTATGACGGAGGTATGTTTAAATGGCCCTGTCCTGCATGGAAAAAACTTTCAGACGATTATGGCGACCGGATGCATCCTACTCTTGGCGTAATGAAATTTCATAATGGAATTGATCTGGCAGCAGCAAGCGGTTCCGATATCCTTGCCGCTTATGACGGGCAGGTGGTGGCAGCGTCTTACAGTGCGTCAATGGGAAATTATGTGATGATTGATCATGGAAATGAATTATTTACAATTTATATGCATGCTTCAGCGCTCTATGTCAATAAGGGGGATATTGTTGTAAAGGGGCAGAAAATTGCGGCAGTCGGTTCTACCGGACGTTCCACCGGACCGCATTTGCATTTTGGCGTGCGCCTGAACGGAAGTTATGTAAGTCCCTGGAATTATTTATCACAATAGGAGATGAAATATAGTGGAAGAAAATGATAAAAAAATAAAAGAAGAAGGAAAAAAAGGATTTCTAAATGGAATGTTTACAGGAATCCTTGCCGTAATTCTGGTTGGAACTACAGTCTTTTGTGTGAAGCAGCTTATCACATTATATGGCGCTAAGGCGTCTGCTGTGGCAGTTCAGGGTGAGGATTCAAATGGCGGCACGGAGAATGCCGCTTCTGTCATGAATGATAATGTGGTTGAAAAGATGGAAGCAATTGAGCAGATTATCGATTATTATTATTATCAGGAAGAAATTGACGAAGCGGCAATGGAAGACGGGATATATAAAGGAATGATAGATTCCCTTGGCGATCCCTATTCCACCTATTATTCGGAAGAAGAACTTGCGGATATCATGGAACAGACGGAAGGGATCTATTACGGTATTGGCGCATATATCAGTCTGGATCTTGCAACCGGACTGGGGAAGATCAGCGGTGTGATTACGGGAACTCCTGCAGAAGCGGCGAATTTAAGAGAAGGCGACCTGATTTATATGGTTGACGGGGAAAGCGCTTCAGGTCTGGAACTTTCGGAGATTGTAAGCAGAATCAAGGGGGAAGAGGGCACTACTGTCCATCTGACTCTGGTACGGGAAGGCGAGAGCGATTATGTGGAGGTAGATATCGAACGCCGTAAAGTGGAGAGCCCTACTGTAAAATATGAAGTTTATAGTGATGAAACGGGATATATTCAGATTACAGAATTTGACGATATTACGGTAGATCAGTTTACGGAGGCGCTTGCAGTATGCAAGGGAGCGGGAGTGAAAGGCTTGATTCTGGATCTCAGAAGCAATCCGGGCGGAAATTTGAGCGCGGTTGTAGAGATTGCAAGGCAGATTCTGCCGGAAGGCATGATTGTATATACAGAAGACAGAAACGGGCAGCGTACCGAATATACCTGTAAGGGAGAAAATGAACTGAAGATTCCTATGGTGGTTCTGATTAACGGTAATTCTGCCAGCGCTTCGGAAATATTGGCGGGTGCAATCAAAGATTATAAAATTGGTACGCTTGTAGGAACAACTTCTTATGGTAAGGGGATTGTGCAGAGGATTATTGGCCTGCAGGACGGTTCCGCGGTAAAATTGACAGTGAGCAGTTATTATACGCCAAATGGCAATAATATTCATGGAATCGGAATTGAACCTGATGTAATCTGTGAGTTTGACAGTGAAAATTATTATGACAATGGAATTGATAATCAGTTGGAAGAAGGAAGAAGAGTACTGAAGGGACTGATGGAAAAAGGTAATTAGAGATGTTGTTTAATTCCTATTTATTTATCTTTGCATTTTTGCCGGCGGCTCTGGTTCTGTATTACGGGTTGAATCATTTCGGACAATATACGGCGGCAAAAGCAGGGCTTATAGCGTTTTCGCTTCTGTTTTACGGATATCAGAATCCGGGATATGCGGGAATACTTTTTTCAAGTATAGTGGTGAATTACGGGCTGCATATTATTTTGCTAAAAGAGAACAGGGCGGGTTTTCGCAAAACCTGCCTTGTTTTTGGTATTTTATTTCATTTTAGTCTGCTTGGATATTTTAAATATCTGGGGTTTTTTACGGAAAATGTGAACAGACTGTTTCAAAGTTCCTTTGCAGTCCCTTCTATCATATTGCCGCTTGGTATCAGTTTCTATACGTTTCAGCAGGTGTCTTTTGTGATTGACAGTTATTATAAAAAAATGACGCGTTATAGTTTTGTGGATTATGCGCTTTTTGTGTCTTTTTTTCCTCAATTGATTGCAGGCCCTATTGTGCTTCACAGTGAAATGCTGCCACAGTTTGGAGACTTGGAAAAGAAAAAGATACATTATGAAAATATAGCGGACGGGATTCGCTATTTTTCTATGGGACTGGCAAAAAAAGTGCTGATTGCCGACAGCCTGGGCAGGATAGTCGATGCAGGTTATCAGGACATCTGGGCGCTTGACAGGTGGGGTGCAGTCAGCGTAATGCTTGCATATACTCTCCAGATTTACTTTGATTTCAGCGGTTACTGTGATATGGCATCAGGGCTTGGAAAATTCTTTAATCTTGATCTGCCGATGAATTTTAATTCTCCTTATAAGGCATTGAACATTGGGGAGTTTTGGAAAAGATGGCATATGACGCTGACCAGATTTTTTACCGCTTATTTGTATATTCCCCTCGGAGGAAACAGAAAAGGAAAAATAAGAACCTATCTGAATATTATGATTGTATTTACGATAAGCGGATTTTGGCACGGCGCTGACTGGAGTTTTGTTCTGTGGGGAATGCTGCACGGCGCCGCGCAGGTGTTTCACCGGGCGGTGCAGGGAAAGCGGCAGCTTCCAAAGTGGCTGGGATTTTTGTTTACATTTGGTTTTGTCAATCTGACATGGGTGTTTTTCAGAGCGGATTCCATTGGACAGGCTTTGAGCCTGTTTGGAAGGATGCTCCGGGGAGGAAATGGAGAGTTTCCATTTATGAGGCTGGCAGGATTTTTACTGTTGATGGCAATGGTACTGCTGTCAAAAAACACCCATGAGTATGTTGAAAATAAGGAATTGACGTGGAAGGCGGCCGCAGCGGATATCATATTGTTTGTGGCGGCGGTATTTTCTCTTTCTCAGGTATCTACATTTCTATATTTTAATTTTTGAGAAGAAAGGAAATGGTAAGGTCCGGGGCAGGCGTTTTATATGGATGGAGGAATTTTATGTCATGCAGAAAATTTGTATGGATTAATCTGATCGGAATAGGGAGTCTTCTTTTACTCGGCGCTGTGTTCATTTTTGCAATTGATCCGTTTTTTCATTACCATAAACCCTGGTTTGGTCTGCCGGTAGTTTTAAATAACGAAATTTATCAGACGCCCGGAGCTGCAGAAAATTTTGAATATGACAGTGCAATCGTGGGGAGCTCCATGACGGAAAACTATCGTGTATCATGGTTTAATGAGGATTTGGGGTGGAATACGGTTAAGCTTTGTTATGAAGGCGCAGGAACGGATGATCTAAAAGCCATTTTAGGCAAGGTATTTGAAAATGACAGGCAGATGCAGCATGTACTGCTTGCCATAGACGATTACCAGATGATTTCGGACAGCAGTTTAACTGCAATTGAAAGACCGGAATATTTATATAATGATATTTGGCTCGACGATGTGAATTATCTTTTTAACCGGGATGCATTAAAGGAGGCATTTCAGAGAGTATGTGACGGCATCAGGGGAAAAACATTTGACGTGGACGACGCCTATAACTTCAGTGAAACATTTGAATTTTCTAAAGAGCAGGTGCTTAAGGATGCGAAACCGTTTCGTGAAAATATTATGGCATATCCTCCCGAAAAAGAGACGGATGAAAAAGCATATTTACAGGTGTGTCAGGATAATTTAGATCTTCTTCTGCCATTTGTAGAAGCGCATCCGGAGACGGAATTTATTGTGATTTTTTCCCCCTACAGTATACTGAACTGGGAGAAAAAGGTGCTGGCAGGAACTTTGAAGGCGCAGCTTCGAGCAGACGCCTATGTGATAGAGAGTTTCCTTTCTTATGATAATGTAAGGGTGTTTTACTTTCAGGATGAATATGAAATGATCACAGATCTGGAACAGTATATGGACACTTGTCATTTTAAGGAAGAATATAATCATTATATTGAACGGTGTATCAAGGAAGGGCAGAATGAAATTACAAAAGAGGATTATAAAGAACGAATAGCGAATATGTATGAAATAGCGAGCGGATATGATTACGGTCAGGTGTGGGAAGAATAAACAGGGAGGATGGGGACATGTCAATATTCGGAAAAAACTCTGCGGTCAGACAGTTGGATGAAAAACTGCACCGGATTCAGATGAACTTTGAAAATAATTATAAAGATGCGGCACAAATGAATTTAAAGGAAATGGAACTTCTGTTTGAAGAATTATCCCAAGCCGGGAAATTGTCGGACAGGCAGAAAAAGTATTACAGTGAAAAGCTGGACGAACTGAATGGTAAGATGAAAAATTTTACACATAAGGATCAGAAACCCACGTGGGTTTGAATTTATAAGAAAAGAATTGACAAAATGGCAGGAAATGAATAAGATGATAAAGTACTTATGAGGGATTCTGAAGTATAATATTTTAGAAAGGGGGGACTATTGATGCAGTGGGGAACAGGAGCGAAAGTATGGCTGTGGCTTATGCTGGTTGTAAATGCGTTGTCATGCCTTGGTGCGCTGGCGCTGTTTGCAGTAATACCGGCACTTGCAATTATTACGCTTGCATTAGAGATTTTGATGGTTGTCGGGGTAGTGCTGCTTTTATTCGGACGTCGGAAACTTGGCTATTATCTGCTTTGTACATGTGCAGTCCTTGCAATGATATCTAATATCTATTGGGGTACAAATATCATTCGTGCAGTTGCAACAGCAGTGGTTATGCCGTTTGTTACATACTTGGTAATCAAAGATCAATGGAATGATCTGGCTTAATAAGGATCAGAAAATAAAGGGAGGAACCTGAGGACAGAGAGATCTGCAGCAGGTTTCTTTTTTATTGGGAAAACGAACAAATATTCGAGAAAACTATTGAAGTATAAAAGGTTCAATGGTATAATGTCGGCAGACATGGTTATATAAACAGTAATAAACATTTTTTTGGAGAATACAGATAAAATGGAAAAATTTTAAGAGGATAAAGCGATGAAAAAGAAAAAAGATATATCTGTTTTGCGTTCCTCAGCAGCAGAATATTTGACATTTATTACAGCTACCGGTGAAAGTGATGTAAATGCTATCTATTTTGATGAAAACGTCTGGCTTTCTCAGAAAACAATGGGTTTGCTGTATAACGTAGAAACGCATACGATCAATTATCATTTAAAAAAGATATTTGCGGATGATGAATTGGATGAGGCATCAGTTATTCGAAAATTTCGAATAACTGCATCGGATGGTAAAGGCTATAATACAAATCACTACAATTTGAAAGCAATTATTGCGGTAGGGAATAAGGTTGATTCGGAACGGGCAGTGCAGTTTCGGAAATGGGCAAACGGGGTCATAGAAGAATTTACCATTAAGGGATTTGCAATGGATGATGAACGGCTCAAAAACTTTGGGACGGTTTTAACAAAGGATTATTTTGAAGAGCAATTACAAAGAATCCGTGAAATTCGGTTATCGGAGCGAAGATTTTACCAGAAGGTTACAGATATATATGCCACAAGTATAGATTATGATTCAAAAGCGCAGACAACAAAACGCTTTTTTGCAAAAGTTCAAAATCAACTTCACTGGGCGATTCATGGGGAAACTGCAGCAGAGGTGATTTACCATAGAGCAGACAGTGAGAAGGAGCATATGGGGCTTCAGACGTGGAAAGATTCGCCGAATGGTAAAATACAAAGATTTGATGTGGTTGTGGCAAAAAACTACTTGACAGAAGATGAATTATCTGCAATGGCAAAGATTGTCAATGCCTATTTAGATCTTGCAGAATTGCGGGCAGAAGAACACGTTCCAATGACGATGGAAGATTGGGCAGAACAGTTTGAAGGGATTTTGCGGTTATCCAAGAAAGAAATTTTGACGCATGCGGGAACTATTTCGACAAAAATAGCAGAGCAGCATGCACTGAGCGAATTTGAAAAGTATCGTGTAAGACAAGATCAATTGTATCAGAGTGATTTTGACCGTATGTTATTGGAAATGGAGGAAGAAAGCAATGAAATTTTAGAGTAATTCGCTACACGCGTGTAGCGAATCTGCGGAGGCAAGATGGAGAAAAAGAGTGAATTTTGCGAGGTAAAACTATTATACTTTCCAACGTATCATAAAGATGCACAAAGCACTTAGGTAAAATCTAAGTGCTTTTCTTATGTCCTGTTTACAACATCAAAGCAAAAGGAGAATATGAAAAACTAAATATTGTTTACCGTTGGCAGCAATTTATTTTAACAGTAAATCAGTTTCCTAAAGCGGTATCACAGCTAATGGGACATGAGAAAGAAATCATCACTATAGATGTTTACGGAGATACTGGCATAACCGAATCCTATAAAAAGATAAAAAAGTACAGAACAAAAGTTCGACTTTGGTCTGTACTTTTTTTTACTTATATGTTATAATGAAAAACCAAATGACTGCATAATACTATCTGTATTGGCTGGTGTTATTCAGTGTTGTTTCGTTTCAAAAATACGGTTTCGTGACCTGCATTCGTGTAATTGCTATTTTAATGTTTATTCGCCAGCTTTGCAAGCCCGCTTTACACGAATCGAAAATCAAATTACACGAATGTCGCGACAACGAGAAAATTTGTTTTCGAGTGTCCGGTCATAAATTGGAGGTTTTTATATGCCAGATAACAGAGGAAGTTCGCAATCCGCTGGACAGGGCCGGCTGCTTGCTCATGAAAGCAGCCCAAAAGGCGAACATGTTTTCAAATTACATGCCCCCTACAAGCCCACAGGCGACCAGCCGCAGGCAATCGACAAGCTTGTCAAAGGATTTAAAGAGGGCAATCAATTTCAGACGCTGTTAGGCGTTACGGGGTCCGGTAAGACATTTACAATGGCAAACGTGATAGCGGCATTGAATAAGCCCACTCTTGTCATTGCCCATAACAAAACGCTTGCAGGACAGCTGTATGGGGAATTTAAAGAATTTTTCCCGGAGAATGCAGTGGAGTATTTTGTCTCTTATTATGATTATTATCAGCCGGAGGCATACGTACCCTCTTCAGACACGTATATTGCCAAGGATTCGTCCATAAATGACGAAATAGACAAGCTGCGCCTTTCTGCAACTGCCTCTCTGACGGAAAGAAGGGATGTTGTGGTGGTAGCCAGTGTGTCCTGCATTTACGGTCTGGGAAGTCCTGACGACTATCAGGAAATGATTGTATCACTCCGTCCGGGTATGACAAAGGACAGAGATGAAGTCATACATGAACTTATTGATATTCAGTATAACAGGAATGAAATGGATATTGAAAGAGGTACTTTCCGGGTAAGAGGAGATGTGGTGGAAATTTATCCGGCACAGGGTGGAGAGCATCTGATCCGTGTGGAGTTCTTTGGGGATGAGATTGACAGGATTACAGAGACAGATCCGCTTACCGGGCAGGTGCAGTCGGAGCTGGAACATATATCGATATTCCCGGCGTCTCATTATGTGGTGGCACAGGAAAAAATCAGACAGGCGTGTGACCATATTGAAAAAGAATTAGAAGAAAGAGTCCGTTTCTTTAAAGGGGAGGACAAACTGATAGAAGCGCAGCGAATCGCAGAGAGGACCAACTTTGATATAGAAATGCTTCGTGAAACTGGCTTTTGTTCAGGAATCGAGAATTATTCCAGACATTTGAACGGGATGGAGGCGGGAGCCATGCCCCATACGCTGATGGATTATTTTGGAGATGATTATCTGATTATCATTGATGAATCTCATATGACCGTTCCACAGATAAGAGGTATGTTTGCCGGTGACCGGTCCAGAAAAAACACTTTGGTGGATTACGGATTTCGCCTGCCTTCTGCATTGGACAACAGACCGTTAAATTTTGGAGAATTTGAACAGCATATCGATCAGCTTTTGTTTGTGTCAGCGACGCCTTCAGAGTATGAGAAGGAGCATGAACTTTTAAGAACGGAACAAATTATAAGGCCTACCGGGCTTTTAGACCCGGAAATTGACGTGCGCCCGGTAGAGGGACAAATTGACGATCTGATTGCAGAAGTCAGGAAAGAAACGGACAAGAAGAACAAAGTGCTGGTAACGACGTTGACTAAAAGAATGGCGGAAGATTTGACTGATTATATGCGTGAGGTAGGAATACGAGTGAAATATCTGCATTCAGATATTGATACATTAGAGCGTGCGCAGATTATAAGGGACATGAGACTGGACATTTTTGACGTTCTGGTAGGAATTAATTTGTTGAGAGAAGGACTGGATATTCCGGAGATTTCTCTGGTTGCGATTATAGATGCGGATAAGGAAGGATTCCTGCGTTCTGAAACTTCTCTGATTCAGACGGTTGGGCGTGCGGCAAGGAATGCGGAAGGGCATGTTATTATGTATGCGGATAACATGACGGATTCCATGAGAAATGCAATCGAAGAGACAAAGCGCCGTAGAAAAATACAGCAAAAATATAACGAAGAGCATGGGATTACTCCACAGACGATTAAAAAAGCCGTGAGAGATCTGATCAGTATTTCAAAGCAGATTGCAAAAGAGGAAGTCCGGTTTGAAAAAGATCCGGAATCAATGACAAAGAAAGAGTTGGAGAAGCTGATTGCAGAAATCCAGAAGAAGATGCAGAAGGCGGCGGCGGACTTGAATTTTGAGGCGGCGGCAGAACTTCGCGACAAGATGATTGAACTGAAAAAGCAGTTACAGGAAATAGAAACTTCGGAAAGTAAATGAGTACAGGAAAAGAGAGGAACAGAGTAACGATGGAAGATACAAAAAAGATGCTGTCCAAAAAAGAAAGTATCAGGATCAGGGGCGCCAATGAGCATAATTTAAAAAATATAGACGTGGATATCCCCAGAAATGCATTTGTAGTTTTGACCGGACTGTCGGGGTCGGGGAAATCTTCCCTTGCCTTTGATACCATTTATGCAGAAGGGCAGCGCCGCTATATGGAATCGTTGTCTTCTTACGCAAGGCAGTTTCTGGGCCAGATGGAAAAACCCAATGTGGAAAAAATAGAAGGGCTTTCCCCTGCAATTTCCATTGATCAGAAGTCGACTAATCGCAATCCGCGTTCTACAGTGGGAACCGTAACGGAGATTTATGATTACTTCCGGCTTTTATATGCAAGAATCGGAATTCCTCATTGCCCGAAATGCGGGAAGGAAATAAAAAAGCAGAGCGTCGACCAGATGGTAGACCAGATTATGTCAATGGATGAGGGAACAAAGCTGCAGTTACTTGCACCGGTCGTACGGGGCAGAAAGGGCGAACATGCAAAAGTGTTTGAAAGAGCCAAGAGAAGCGGTTATGTGCGTGTACGTGTGGATGGTAATTTATATGAACTGACAGAAGAAATTCCGATGGACAAAAATATCAAGCACAATATTGAGATTGTAGTAGACCGTCTTGTTGTAAAACAAGGAATAGAGGCAAGGCTGACGGATTCCATTGAAAACGTACTGGAATTGGCAGAGGGTCTTTTGATGGTAGATGTAATAGGCGGAGAAACTTTAAGCTTCAGTCAGAGTTTTGCCTGCCCTGACTGCGGAATCAGTATAAGCGAAGTAGAGCCGAGAAGCTTTTCCTTTAATAATCCCTTCGGCGCCTGCCCGGAATGTTATGGACTTGGCTATAAAATGGAGTTTGACATTGACCTTATGATACCGGACAGAAAACGCAGTATCAACGAAGGAGCGATTGCTGTTGTAGGGTGGCAGTCCTGTGCAGATACGTCCAGCTTTACCAATGCCATTTTACAGGCGCTTGTAAAAGAATATAAGTTCAGTCTGGATACTCCCTTTGAAGACTTAAGCGAGAAAGCCCAGTATGTGCTGATTCATGGAACGGACGGAAAAGAGGTTCAGGTATTTTACAAAGGACAGCGGGGAGAAGGCGTATATCCGGTTGCCTTTGAAGGATTGATCAAAAATGTGGAGCGCAGATACCGGGAAACATTTTCGGATTCCATGAAACAGGAATACGAAACTTTTATGCGGATTACACCCTGTAAAGTCTGCGGCGGCATGCGTTTGAAAAAGGAAGCGCTGGCTGTGACAGTGTGCGATAAAAACATATATGAAATTACAGCCATGTCAATTGGAAAGTTATATCATTTTCTCCAGGATATGCAGCTTACGAAACAGCAGGAATTGATTGGAAAACAGGTGTTGAAAGAAATCAGGGCAAGAGTAGGGTTTTTAATTGATGTGGGACTGGACTATCTTTCTCTCGCAAGAGCGACAGGGACTTTATCAGGCGGGGAGGCACAGAGGATTCGTCTTGCGACGCAGATTGGTTCAGGATTGGTAGGTGTCTGCTATATTCTGGATGAACCCAGTATCGGACTTCACCAGAGAGACAATGACAAACTGCTCAATACACTGCGTAATTTAAAAGATATGGGAAATACGCTGATCGTAGTAGAGCATGATGAGGATACTATGTTTGCAGCGGATTATATTGTGGATATCGGCCCCGGGGCAGGTTCTCATGGCGGAGAGGTGGTAGCGGCTGGAAACGCAGAAGAAATCATGAAAGTGGAGAAATCTGTAACAGGACAGTATCTTTCCGGGAAAATGCAGATTCCTGTACCCGAAAAGAGAAGAAAACCGACAGGGAAATTGATGATCCGCGGCGCTGCCGAGAACAATTTGAAAAATATAGACGTAGAGATCCCGTTGGGAATCATGACCTGTGTGACAGGCGTGTCAGGTTCGGGGAAGAGTTCATTGGTAAACGAGATTTTATATAAACGTCTTGCAAAAGAATTAAACCGTGCCCGTACCATTCCGGGAAAGCATAAAGCAATTGAGGGAATAGAACAGCTGGATAAAGTGATTGATATCGACCAGTCGCCGATTGGGAGGACGCCGCGGTCCAATCCGGCAACCTATACGGGTGTATTTGACCAGATCAGAGATTTATTTGCTTCTACGGCGGATGCAAAAGCGAAAGGATATAAAAAGGGGCGTTTCAGCTTTAACGTAAAGGGCGGCAGATGCGAAGCATGCGGAGGCGACGGCATTATCAAAATCGAAATGCACTTTTTGCCGGATGTATATGTGCCTTGTGAAGTCTGCGGAGGAAAACGATATAACAGGGAAACGCTGGAGGTAAAATATAAAGGAAAGAATATTTATGATGTACTGGATATGACGGTAGAGGAAGCGGTTCCGTTTTTTGAAAATCTTCCTTCCATCAAACGTAAGATTGAAACACTGAATGACGTAGGTCTTTCTTATATTAAACTGGGACAGCCTTCCACACAGCTGTCGGGCGGCGAGGCACAGCGTATTAAGCTTGCGACAGAACTGAGTAAACGAAGTACCGGCAAGACGATTTATATTTTGGATGAGCCGACAACGGGACTTCACTTTGCTGATGTGCATAAATTGACGGAAATTTTACAGAAGCTTGCTGACGGCGGAAACACCGTAGTAGTCATAGAGCATAATCTGGATGTCATTAAAACGGCGGATTATATTATCGACATTGGACCGGAGGGCGGTGATAAAGGCGGAACAGTGATTGCAAAAGGAACGCCGGAACAAGTGGCAGAAAATGAGAATTCCTATACGGGAATTTATGTAAAAAAGATGTTGGAACGTGCCCGACGTGCAGGAAAATAAATCCAATGTAGAAAAATTTGGAAAAATTGACTTTAGTGTTTATATTTATCAGAAAAAAGCCGATAAAACTACTAAAGCCGTAAATTTTTTAAAATTTTGTTAAATCCCTTTGAAAATCTATACTTTTAGGTTATAATGACTTTGTGCGTTTAACTTGTGAGCATTTGGAAATTATTTAAGTAGAGATATTAGTAGTATAGATTCAAGTAATATACATTACCATAATATATGTTACCGGCTATAGTAATATAGAAATTGTGTAATCAGGGATATTACTCAGAAAGGGGATCACATTTTTATGCAGTACACAGATATCGGTATTGATTTAGGCACTGCCAGTATACTTGTTTATATCAGAGGAAAGGGTGTTGTTTTAAAAGAGCCCTCGGTAGTTGCTTTTGATCGTGATACAAATAAGATAAAAGCCATTGGGGAAGATGCGAGACTTATGCTCGGCAGGACGCCGGGAAACATTGTTGCAGTAAGACCTCTCAGACAGGGAGTTATTTCTGATTACACGGTTACTGAGAAAATGATGAAATATTTCATTCAGAAGGCGCTTGGGAAAAAGACTTTTCGTAAGCCGCGAATTGCTGTATGTGTGCCAAGCGGCGTGACGGAAGTGGAGAAAAAAGCAGTAGAGGATGCAACTTATCAGGCGGGCGCAAGAGAAGTTTCTATTATAGAAGAGCCCATTGCAGCGGCAATCGGTGCGGGAATTGACATTTCCAAACCTTGCGGCAATATGATTGTAGATATCGGAGGCGGTACTTCTGATATTGCCGTCATATCTCTGGGAGGAACGGTAGTCAGTGCATCTATCAAAATTGCAGGTGACGATTTTGACGAGGCTCTTGTACGTTATATGCGTAAAAAACATAATTTATTAATCGGTGAAAGAACAGCAGAGGATATCAAAATAAAGATTGGCTCTGCTTATAAGCGTGCTGAAGTGGATTATATGGATGTCAGGGGCCGTAATCTTGTGACCGGACTTCCGAAAACAGTGAAAGTATCTTCTGAGGAAACGGAAGAAGCGCTGCATGAAACAACGGCACAGATCGTTGAAACGATACACAGTGTATTGGAAAAGACGCCGCCGGAACTGGCAGCGGATATTGCAGACAGAGGCATCGTGCTTACGGGCGGCGGAAGTCTGCTTCGCGGATTGGAAGATCTGATTTCAGCAAAGACAGGAATCAATACTATGACTGCAGAAGATCCTATGACTGCGGTGGCAATAGGAACGGGTAAATATGTGGAGTTCCTTGCCGGATATAGAGAAGACTAAAAGAGAGAATGGAGGACAAAGATGTATAAGGGGCTATACACTGCTTATACCGGATTGGCGAATGAGCAGAACAGGATGGATGTACTTACCAATAATCTGGCTAATGCTTCAACAGTCGGATTCAAAAAAGAAGGGGCGACAAGCCAGGCATTTGACAGTATACTTTCCTATAAGATTAAAGATACTTCAGAAGCGCCTAATATTGCAAGAAGAATGGGTACTGTAAATCTCGGTGTGAAGATTGGGGAAAATTATACAGATTATACGCAGGGATCTTTCAGAATAACGGGGAATACCTATGACCTTGCTTTGGCAGGAGAGGGATTTTTTACGGTGCAGTTTACAAATAAGGCAGGGGAGACTTCTACGAAATATACAAGAGACGGTTCCTTTACTTTAAACAGACAGGGATACCTTGTTACTGCAGATGATGATTACGTTATGGGAATGACAGGCCGGATTCGTCTGGACCCTTTATCGGAAGCAACCATTGATGAGACCGGTACAATTTATCAGAATGGCGCTGCCGTTGCAACGCTTCGTATAACGGATTTTGAGGATTATGATTATCTTGAAAAGTATGGAGAAAACTATTATCAACCGATTCGTGATGCTGCCGGACGGACTACGAGAAATTTTATTTCTGATGCAGCTGTAAAATCAGGATATTTGGAAATGGCAAATGTGCAGGTAGTTTCGGAAATGGTCAATATGATTGCAATCACAAGAGCATACGAAAGTAACCAAAAGATTATACAGACATATGACGATACATTAGATAATGCAGTGAACCAGATAGGAAGGATATAGGAGGTAACATAACATGGTAAGGAGTTTATGGACAGCGGCAACAGGAATGATTGCACAGCAGACAAATGTGGATACCATTGCAAATAACCTTGCAAATGTAAATACGGTAGGATATAAGACGAAAGTCAATGAATTTAAATCCCTCTTATATCAAAACTTACAGACAAAAACAACCAGTTCAGACGGTACGCCGAAACCATCAAGCGCACAGGTGGGGCTTGGCGTAAGAAACGCTTCTATTGATTCTATTTTTAAACAGGGCGCACCGCAGGCTGTGCAAAGCGATACTGCATTTGCAATTGACGGTGATGGTTTCTTTGCAGTCAGAGGCGGAGACGGTGAAAGAAAGTATACAAGAAATGGTAATTTTGTATGGGCGCTTGCAGGTGCAAATCGTATTGAACTTACGAATTCTGACGGACTTCCGGTTTTGAGCGAAACAGGACAGCCAATCCGTCTTCCCAATAATTATATTGCGAGCAGGGTTACGGTTACGGGTGATGGTACAATCTGTTATCCTGACGAAAACAATAATCCGCAGTCTCTTGGAATCAGGATCGGATTATATCAGTTTAATAATCCAAGCGGTCTGGATAAAGAAGGGGATAGTCTCTATACAGTGACGAATGCAAGCGGTCCGGCACTGAATGAAGCTACGAATGCGAACATTTCTCCAAGTAAGGTACTTCAGGGATATTTAGAGGCTTCTAATGTTCAGGTTGTGGATGAAATGGTAAACCTGATTGTAGCGCAGAGAGCTTATGAGATGAATTCCAAGGCGATTACTGCATCAGATGAGATGCTTCAGCAGGCTAATGCATTGAGAAGATAATCGGAGGATTGATATGGATATTGGAAATATGAATATGTATACAAACTATATTTCAAGTCAGGCATCTGCTGAAAAGACACAGGAATCTCTGAAGCTGAAGAAGGATTATTCTACGGCAACGGATGATGAACTGATGGATGCGTGTAAGCAGTTTGAAGCATATTTTTTAGAGCAGGTATTTAAGGAAATGATGAAAACGATACCTAAATCAGAGGAAGGCGGTTCTAACGCTGCGTTAGTTGATTATTTTAAAGACAATATGATTCAGGAGATAGCTGCACAGTCAACGGAAACCAACAGTCTTGGTTTGGCACAGATGCTCTATGATCAGATGAAGGTTACATATAATGTATAAGTAGTAAATAATGAAATATATTGTGTGTATTTTTGCATTATAAAGGGGCTGCAGGGAATAGCAGCCCTTTTATAATGTAATGTGCCCTGCAGTGCGTGCGTTTCGGATAATGGATATTCCGACTGTATGGTGAGTGGAAAGGTATGACGGAAAACTATGGAAAATCAAAAGGGATATGTGGATCATATTATATACCGCAACAGTGAAAACGGATATACGATATTAGTTTTATCATGTGAAAAAGAAGATATTACCTGTGTAGGCACATTAAAAGACATTGATCAGGGCGAGAGTCTGGAAGTGCAGGGGGAATATGTGGAACATCCGGTTTATGGAACGCAGCTGAAAGTAGCGAATTACCGTATTGTGCCGCCGGAGGATGCGGCAAGTATGGAAAGATATCTTGGCTCCGGTGCAATCAAAGGGATTGGTCCGGCTTTAGCGGCAAGAATTGTAAAAGAATTCGGAAGTGATACTTTCCGTATTATTGAAGAGGAACCGGAGAGGCTTGCACAGATAAAAGGAATCAGTGAAAATAAAGCAAGGGAAATCGCGATTCTGGCAGAAGAGAAAAAAGATATGCGTGAGGCGATGGTATTTTTGCAGCAGTATGGGATATCCAATACACTTGCGGTTAAAATATATAATACTTACGGAATGAGCATTTACGGAATTATGAGAGAGAATCCATATAAACTTGCAGAAGATATCACTGGTGTGGGATTTCGGACTGCAGATGAAATTGCATCAAAAATAGGAATACATATGGATTCAGATTATCGGATACGCAGTGGGATTGTCTATATTTTGTCACAGGCGGCGCAGGAAGGGCATTGTTATCTTGAGAAAACGGAACTGCTGAAAAGAAGCGCGGAACTTTTAGACTTGGACGAAGAAGTACTGGAATCGCAGCTGGCAAATCTTATGATGGAAAAAAAGATTGTGATAAAAGAAGAGTGTGTTTACGCTATGCCATACTATTATGCTGAACTGAACTGTGCAAAAATGCTGCATGACCTGAATATCAGCATGGGTGGGGAAGAAGGAATCCCAGAGGCTGAAGAGAAAAAAATAGAAAACAAGATAAAAGAAATCGAAGCAGACCTTGGAATTGAACTGGATGTACTTCAGAGAAAGGCAGTGCTTGAGAGTATAAAAAACGGTATTTTTCTTTTGTCGGGCGGACCGGGAACAGGAAAGACGACTACCATTAATACGATGATAAGATACTTTGAAGTGGAAGGGATGGATATCCTGCTTGCAGCGCCGACGGGACGTGCTGCCAAAAGAATGACAGAGGCTACCGGATACGAGGCAAAGACAATTCACCGTATGCTGGAATTAAATGGGGCATTAACGGAAGAAAGGAAAAATATTAAATTTGAAAGAAATGAAGAAAATCCTCTGGAAGCGGATGTGGTCATTATAGATGAAATGTCTATGGTAGATCTGCATTTATTCCAGGCGCTTCTGAAAGCCATAAGTGTGGGAACGAGGCTGATTATGGTAGGGGATGTGGATCAGCTTCCTTCTGTCGGTCCGGGACAGATACTGAAAGATTTGATTGCAAGCAGCTGCTTTCCGGTGGTGATATTGAAAAAAATATTCAGACAGGCGGGAGAGAGTGATATTGTAGTAAACGCGCACCGAATCAACAGGGGAGAATCTATAAAGTTAGATAACAAGAGTAAGGATTTCTTTTTTTTGGAAAGAAGTGACGTAAATGTTATCTATAAACATATGGTTCAGCTTGTCAGTGATAAAATTCCCCGTTATGTAGAGGCGGCGCCTTATGATGTGCAGGTACTTACTCCAATGCGGAAAGGAAGTCTGGGCGTTGAAGTTTTAAACAGAATATTGCAGCAATATCTGAATCCTCCGGATGCATCTAAAACGGAGCATATTTATGGGGAAGGGATTTTCCGGACAGGGGATAAGGTCATGCAGATCAAAAATAATTATCAGCTCGAATGGGAAGTGGTGAGCCGATATGGGATACCCGTGGATAAGGGAATGGGTATTTTTAATGGGGATACAGGGATCATTAAAGAAATCAATGACTATTCTCAGACAGTGGTGGTAGAATATGACGAGAAACGTCTGGTAACTTATGCTTATGCGCAGCTTGACGAAATAGAGCTTGCTTATGCGATTACGATACACAAATCACAGGGAAGCGAATATCCGGCAGTGGTTATGCCAATCCTGACGGGTCCGGGCATGCTTTTTAACAGAAATCTGTTGTATACCGGTGTAACCCGGGCAAAAAAGTGTGTTACCATTCTTGGGAGCAGCAAAATGCTGGGCGTGATGATAGAAAATAAAAGCGAGAGAGTACGGTATACCGGACTGGAAAAGAGAATCAGGGAAATGATCAGGGAACAAAGGTAAGCAGGGGGGACGACAGAGGAACTTGAAAAAGATATTTTGGTGGATCAGAGAACTACTGTTCCCAAGAAGATGCCCGGTGTGTGACAATCCGGTAAATCCGGCTGGGAAAAAGATATGTATTTCCTGTAGAAGTAAACTGAAATATGTACCGGAAGAACACTGTATGAAATGTGGGAAACCGCTGTTGCAGGAAAACGAAGAATATTGTGCGGAGTGCAGGCAGAGAGAGCATGAATTTATCCAGGGGAAAAGTCTGTATGAATATGAAAGCGCGGCAGCTTCCATATATCGTTTTAAGTATGCGAAAAGAAGAGAATATGCAGAATTTTTTGGGGAGGAATTATCCGAAAGGTTTAGGGACATTATAAAAGAGTGGGATGCTGACGCATTGATTCCCATACCAATCCATGAAACGAGAAAAAGAAAACGGGGATATAATCAGGCGGAACTTTTGGCGGAGCAGCTGGGGAAGAGATTAGACATCCCTGTAGAAAGTAAATTGCTGGTAAGATGTAGAAAAACAACGCCGCAAAAAGAACTGAATGCTGTCCAAAGACAAAATAATTTGAAAAAGGCTTTTAAAATAAGTAAAAATGATGTAAAATTAAGTACGATTATAGTAATTGATGATATTTATACAACGGGAAGTACTGTAGATGAGGCGACAAGGATTTTAAAACGGGCAGGAATAGAGAAAGTCTACGTTTTGACGCTGGCAATTGGAAACATATAACGGGAAAGGATTGGGATCATTATGAATGTAAGAAATTGCAAAAAGTGTGGAAGATTATTTAACTATGTATCAGGAACGCCGGTTTGCCCTTCCTGCAGAGAGGGATTAGAAAAGAAATTTCAGGAAGTTAAGGATTATATCAGGGAAAATAAAAATGCAGGCATTACGGAAGTAGCTGAAGCGTGCGAAGTAGAAGTCCGCCAGATTAAGCAGTGGGTAAGAGAAGAAAGGCTGGAATTTTCAGCAGATTCACCGGTAGGTATTGACTGTGAGCTTTGTGGGACAATGATCCGTTCAGGAAGATTTTGCGATAAATGTAAAACCGGAATGATCAATGAGTTGGATAAGGCCGCTGCCAAGCAGGCGGTAAAGAAAGTGGATAAGAAAAAGGATACGCGTGAAAATCCGAAAATGCGTTTCCTTAGCGAGTAAAATAACAGGAGTTTTCAATGTTAAACGAAGATAGGATCATATTGATGACTCATATGGCATCATATGAAGCGCATGAAGGGAAAAAAAATGTCAAAGTCGGGAATTATTTCCGTGGTGACTATATAGGGTTTCAAGTGCTGAATTCTATCATAAGTGCAACGATTGCATTTGTGATAGTTTTTGGCATGTTTATATTTTACGATTTTGAGGTATTTATGCAGGATATCTATAAGATGGATCTGCTTGAATTTGCCAGAGAAGTATTGACGGCATATCTTGTTGTGACAGGGGGGTATGTCGTGATCACATATATTGTGTATTGGAGACGTTATAATAAAGTCAAAAAAAGTTTAAAACGCTATTATAGTAATCTGAAGAAGCTGTCTGGTATTTATGAAAAATAGGCCCGGATATGCGGATAGGAGCAATTATGACAAAATTACTAGTTGCAAAGGAATATTTGAAAAATTTTTACAGTAAATATGAGATTTATTTATGGCCGGTATGTAAATTTATATTTGCTTTTGCAGCGCTGATAATGATAAATAATAAAATTGGATATATGCATCGTATTGAAAGTCTGGCGATAGTACTGGTTGTGGCATTGATGTGTTCCTTTTTACCAGTCGGATGTGTTGTAGTGTTTTCAGGAGTATTTGTGCTGCTGCATTTATATACGTTGTCTATGGAATGTGCCATTGTTGCTTTTATGCTGATGCTGGTTATGATGTTATTGTATTTTAGATTTGCGCCGGGAGATCTTGTGATTTTATTGTTAACCCCAATGGCATTTGTACTGAAGATTCCATACATTATGCCATTAGCGATGGGACTTGTAGGTACGCCGGCATCGGTTATTTCTGTAGGATGTGGAACCATACTTTACTTTTTTCTGAACTTTATTAATGAAAACAATACAACGATCAATGCAATGGAGGATGAAATTACCGCCAAATTCCGGTATTTGATCGATGGACTGATTGATAATAAGGCTATGGTGGTCACGGTAGCTGCTTTTGCGGTTACTTTGATTATTGTTTATCTGATCAGAAGACTGTCTATTGACCATAGTTGGACTATAGCGATGGTTGCCGGAAGCCTTGTAAATGTGATGATGCTTTTGATAGGAGACCTTATGTATGATACAAACGTTTCTATCATAGGTATCATGGTGGGAAGTATTATTTCACTGCTGCTTGCCAAAGTCCTGCAGTTTTTCATATTCAGCGTAGACTACAGCCGTACGGAACGGGTGCAGTTTGAAGACGATGAATATTATTATTATGTAAAAGCGGTTCCCAAACTGAGCGTAGCCACACCTGCAAAGACTGTAAAAAAAATAAATACACAAAAAAATCAAAGTACAGTAAACAAAACGATGCCAAGAACAGTCAATACAGTGAACAGCGCGGCCAGGGCAAGGACTGAATCAACACAGTCATCCGGCGCTTCTCATGGGGCAGGCGCCTCGCATGGAACAGGAGCAGCCGCTTCCAGAACTGTAGGCGCTGCATCTGCCGGTTCAAAGTCTGCAGGTACGGTAAGAACTGTCAATACAGTAAATAATGTTGCAAACAGGACTCCTCAACATGGCGGTGAGAGAAGTTCTTTAAATCATAAAGATTAATTGCCAAATTTTTTAAGACTGGAATGAGCTATTATGCAGCAAATCTCAAATTTTATGCAGACTTATCTTGAAACTCTGCATATTCCAAATATCGAATGGACAGATGTGGCGGAAATTATCATCATCACTTTTTTGGTGTACTATATTATGGTGTGGATCAAAAACACGAAAGCATGGTCACTGTTAAAGGGAATAAGTATGATTCTTATTTTTCTGCTGATTGCTGCAATTTTGGACATGAGTACGATTTTATGGATTGCGGAAAATGTGCTGAGCCTTGCAGTCATAGCTCTGGTAGTTGTTTTGCAGCCCGAGCTTCGTAAAGCGTTGGAAGAACTGGGAAGAAAGAATATTCTTTCTTCTATTGTTTCGTTTGATACAAAAAAAGAAACAGATGGACGGTTTTCGGACAAAACAATTCAGGAGATTGTGAAAGCCTGTGTTGAAATGGGAAAAGTGAAGACGGGGGCCCTGATTGTGATTGAACAGGAACACAGCCTCAGTGATTATGAGAGAACTGGTATTGTGGTAGACGGAGTGGTAACAAGCCAGCTTCTCATAAATATTTTTGAACATAATACACCGCTGCATGACGGTGCTGTTATTGTACGCGGAGACAGGATTACTTCGGCAACCTGTTATCTTCCGCTTTCAGACAATATGGGACTCAGTAAGGAATTGGGAACCAGACACAGGGCGGGCGTAGGTATTTCAGAAGTGACAGATTCTCTTACGATTATAGTTTCTGAAGAAACAGGGAAAATCAGTACAGCATATAATGGAGTATTGAGGCGTAATCTTGATGTCGACGGGCTGCGTGAAGAACTTATCAAAGCGCAGAATAAGGCACTGGAAGAAAAAACGATATTAAAGAAGTTAAAAGGCAGATCTAAATCTGCAAAGAAATTTTAGGCAGCATGACTGAAAGGTTGAATAAAAATGCGTATTCAACCAGTGATTTGATGTGCGTCGCAACGCGCAGATGGGTACAAAAATGAAAAAAAGGCTGACGAATAATTGGGGGCTGAAATTATTTTCATTTATTTTTGCCGCACTTTTATGGCTTGTTGTCGTAAATATAGATAATCCTGTCAAAAGCAATACGTATGATAATATTCCGGTCAGACTTCAAAACGCTAATTTAATTACGGATGAAGACCTTGTGTACGAGATACTGGATTCTACGGACACTGTTTCCGTAACAGTAAGTGCACCAAGATCCTATTTAGAACTGCTCAGCAAAGATGATATTGTTGCCGTTGCTGATTTTAATAATATTACGGCGGCGAATACAATTAACATTTCTTACTATTCCAGGAGATACAATGATAAAATAACAAACTTTAAGGGAAGTATAGAAAGCGTTAAATTGAATATAGAGCCGGAAAAAAGCTTCAAACCTGCACTTAAGGTTGCAACTTCAGGCAAAGTAACGGAAGGATACATTATCGGAGAAATCAGTACAGACCAGAATCAGGTGCGGATTTCAGGACCGGAATCTAAAGTGTCGGAAGTTGTAAAAGCGGTAGTGTCCGTGGATGTTTCAGGCGCAACTTCAGATATTGTAACCTATGCTGACGTGAAACTTTATGATGCAGATGACAATGAGATTCCGACGACCGGCATTAAGAAAAATGTGGATTCGATTAAAGTCTCTGTGGAGATATTGAAGACGGAGACCGTACCGATCAGATATGCAGTAACAGGGACACCCGCGCCGGGCTACAGACTGAGCGGAGAGATATCAGGTATGCCGACGGAAGTTATGATAGCAGGCAGCGCGGACGCAGTCAAGAATGTAACACAGATTGACATACCGGATGAAGCGCTCAATATATCCGGGAAAACAGGAGAGGTAACGGCTGTCATTAATTTGAAAAGTTACCTGCCGGAAGGAATCAGGCTTGCGGACAGTGAGTTTAATGGAAAGATAAGCGTAGTGATTCCGATTGAGGAAGAGCAGAGAAAAGAGTTAAATCTTGCTGAAAATCATATTCAGGTTATCAATGTGCCGGAAGGATTTACTGCTGAATTTGAAGAGGACAGCGATCTGACGTTGGAGATTGCCGGACTACAGGCTGACGTATCTGAGTTATTGACTGGAGAAATTACCGGAGTTATAGATTTTGGGGCATATATGCAGAAGAAGAATATAAGCCTTCTGGAGCCCGGAAGCTATACGGTTGAAGTGTCATTTGATTTGGGGGAAAATATTACGATTGTAGAACCTCTTAAAGTGCGGTTAATCATAGAAAAAGCGGAAAGTTAGTGTGAATGGAGGATAGGTATGGCTAGATTATTTGGTACAGATGGAGTAAGGGGCGTTGCAAATGAAGAACTGACGCCTACGCTGGCAATGCAGCTGGGGCAGGCAGGAGCTTATGTACTTTCAAAAGAAAACGAGCATAAGCCGACAATTATGGTTGGCTGCGATACAAGAATTTCCGGGGATATGCTTGCAAACGCATTAATGGCAGGCGCCTGTTCGGTAGGGGCAAATGTTGTTTATGTGGGCGTAGTGCCGACACCGGCAGTTGCTTACCTGACAAAAAAATACAAAGTGGATGCAGGAGTTGTAATATCGGCATCCCATAATCCGGTGGAATTTAACGGAATCAAATTTTTTGATGGAAATGGATATAAACTGCCGGATTCCCTGGAGGATGAAATAGAAGCGCTGATCCGTTCGGGAATGAAAGAGATTAAATTCCCGGTGGGGTCCAGAGTGGGTAAGATTAAATATCGGACAGATGCAAGAGAAGAGTATATAAATCATGCGATCCGTGCAGTGAATGTAAACTTAAACGGCATGAAAATTGTAGTGGATTGTGCGGAAGGTGCAGCATACTATACTTCTGTTGAAGCTCTCAAGGAATTGGGAGCGGAAGTGGCAGCAATTCATAATAATCCGGATGGAACCAATATCAACGCAAACTGCGGTTCTACCCACATGGAAGAGTTGAAGGCACGTGTTGTATATGAGAAAGCACAGGTCGGGCTGGCTTTTGACGGTGATGCAGACAGACTTCTTGCCGTGGATGAAAACGGAGAAGTTGTAGATGGCGATCAGATCATGGCAATAGTCGGACTTCATATGAAAAAGCAGGGAAAACTGAAAAAAGATACCATTGTTGCAACTATTATGAGCAATTTGGGATTTTTCCTGATGGGAGAGAAGAATAAGATTCATATAGAACAGACAAAGGTCGGAGACCGTTATGTACTGGAAAGAATGCGGGAAATTGGTGCAAGTCTTGGCGGCGAACAGTCGGGACATGTGATTTTTCTTGATGAAAACACAACAGGAGACGGGCTTTTAAGTGCACTGCATCTGCTGCAGGTTATGGTGGATACAAAAAAGAACCTGTCAGAACTAAAACAGATTATGGAAGTATTGCCGCAGGCGCTTGTAAATGCGAAAGTGCCAAATCATAAAAAAGAAAATTACATGGATTATCCGGAAATTGCGGAAGCGATTACCGCACTTGAAAAGCAGTTTGCAGGAGAGGGAAGAGTATTAATCAGACCATCCGGAACCGAACCGTTAGTGCGTGTTATGATTGAAGGAAAGGATCAGGCGCTGATAGAGCGGGAGGCAGAGAAACTGGCGGAACTGATTCAGAATATCATGCTATAGCATAAATAAGGTGCAATGCCTTGTAGAAAGATGAAAATAATGGTATACTTGTAACATATAAGGGCATATTTCGTTTGTGGGAAAAGACAGGGGAAAGTGTAATCATTACAATATTGGGAGGAAACACTATGGTAAGCCAAAAGGTAGTTATCAAGAATCCTACAGGGCTGCATTTAAGACCGGCAGGGATTCTATGTAAAGAAGCAATGCAGTTCAAATCATTAATAACATTTACATTTAGAGATAATACAGCAAATGCTAAGAGCGTACTAAGTGTGCTCGGAGCATGTGTGAAATGCGGCGATGAAGTCGAATTTGTTTGCGAAGGTGAAGATGAAGAGCTGGCACTGAAAACTCTTATCAATGCGATTGAAAGCGGACTTGGCGAATAGATTGTGTACGGATATAACCCATGTGTATTGCATGGGTTTTTTTTATGACAGATCATTATATTGGAGGGAAAAAAGGACATGATAAATTATAAGCGTTACAGACGTAATCCGGTAGTAGACTACCCTGAAAGACAGTGGCCAAATAAAGAGATAGAGAAAGCGCCTATATGGTGCAGCGTGGATTTGAGGGACGGCAATCAGGCATTGATTGATCCTATGATTGTGGAAGAAAAGATAGAAATGTTCCAGTTTTTAATAAAACTGGGATTTAAGGAGATTGAAGTTGGATTTCCAGCAGCAAGTCAGATTGAATTTGATTTTCTGAGACAGCTTGTTGACAGGAAATTAATTCCTGACGACGTAAAGGTTCAGGTTTTGACGCAGTGCAGAGAAGAGTTGATTGAACGTACCTTTGAGGCGATTGAAGGATGTAAGCAGGCAATTGTACACATTTATAATTCCACTTCCACGTTGCAGAGAGATGTGGTTTTTGGAAAAGATAAGGAGCATATTACGGAAATCGCAGTGAATGGAACAAAGATGGTAAAAGAACGCGCCGCGAATTTTCCGGGAAAGATTATTTTTGAATATTCACCGGAGAGTTTTACCGGTACGGAACTTGATTATGCCTTAGAAATCTGTACGGCTGTGCAGGAAACATGGGGCGCAACAAAAGAAAATCCCATCATTATTAATCTGCCGTCGACGGTTGAAATGACGACGCCCAATGTATACGCAGACCGGATAGAATGGATGGATAAGCATTTTAAGAACAGAGAATCTATCATATTAAGCGTTCATCCCCATAATGACAGAGGAACCGGTGTGGCAAGCGCGGAACTGGCATTGCTTGCAGGGGCACAACGGGTGGAAGGAACTTTATTTGGCAACGGAGAACGTACCGGAAATGTGGATGCTTTAAATATAGCTTATAATATGTTTTCACAGGGGATCGATCCGGAATTAAATATTGAGCATATTAATGAGATTATAGAGATCTATGAAAGATGCTGTAAGATTCCGATTCATCCCAGACATCCTTATGCCGGTAAGCTGGTATTTACCGCATTTTCGGGTTCTCATCAGGATGCGATCAACAAAGGCGTTAAGGCGATGAAGGAGAGAAAGAGCGAAGTGTGGGAAGTGCCGTACCTTCCTATCGATCCTGCTGACATCGGAAGAGAATATGAGCCGATTGTAAGAATCAATTCTCAGTCAGGCAAAGGCGGTGTAGCCTTTGTCATGGATACTTATTTTGGCTTTAAGCTTCCGAAGGCGATGCATAAAGAATTTGCCAATGTGATTCAGAAAATATCGGAGAAACAGGGAGAAGTATCGCCAGAGCAGATCATGGAAAGTTTCCGGGAGGAATACTTAAATAAAAAAGAGCCGATTCATTTCAGAAGACTGAAAGTAGATGATCTGAGTGGAGAAACAAAATCCGAATTTGACACGAAAGTCAGTGTAATTTATACAAACAGAGGAGAACAAAAGAGTTTTGAAGCAGTTGGAAATGGTCCGATTGATGCTGTAAAACGGGGAATTGCGCAGGAACTGGATGTAAATATTAAAATTCTCGATTATGAAGAGCATGCATTGCAGAGCGGATCTAATTCCCAGGCGGCAGCCTATATTCATTTACTGGATGCCGATACAGGAAGCGTAACCTATGGCGTAGGAGTAAGTTCAAATATTACCCGCGCATCTGTACGCGCTATTTTCTCAGCTCTCAATCGATTAGAACTTGGATGAATGCAGGACGAAATATAAAATTGGAGACTGATTTGTATGAAATTATTAAGTGTGATCGTACCCTGTTATAATGAAGAAGAATCTATAGAGGATTTCTATACAGAATTAATGAAAAACAGCGCTTTTTTTGCGAAAGAAGAGCTGGAAGTCGAGATTCTCTATATTGATGACGGTTCTAAAGATGAGACTGCTAAGGAAGTAAAAAAGCTTCATGATATGGATGAACGGGTGCATTTGATTTCTTTTTCAAGGAATTTTGGAAAAGAAGCAGGAATATATGCAGGCTTACAGAATGCGAAAGGGGATTATCTGGTAGTGATGGATGTGGATCTTCAGGACCCCCCTTCCCTTTTGCCTGAGATGTTTCAATATATAGAGCAGGGATACGATTCTGTGGCAACCAGACGTGTGACAAGAAAGGGAGAGCCGATTTTGAGGTCCTTTTTTGCACGAATGTTTTATAAATTGATGAGAAAGATTTCCAGCACGGAAATTGTAGACGGTGCGAGAGATTACAGACTTATGACAAGACAGGTGGCGGATGCCATTTTATCCATGAAGGAATATAATCGTTTTACAAAAGGAATTTATGGCTGGGTAGGCTTTCAGACAAAGTGGATCGAATTTGAAAATGTAGAACGAAAAAAGGGAGAGACAAAGTGGTCTTTTTGGAAACTTTTACTTTATTCCTTAGAAGGTATTGTAGCTTTTTCTACGGCGCCTGCTACTTTTGCGGCGTTGATTGGCGTTTTATTCTGTGTTCTTGCATTTTTACTGGTAATATTTATTGTAATACGAACGGTATTGTTTGGCGATCCGGTGGCGGGATGGCCGTCTTTGGTATGTATTATTTCCATGATAAGCGGCGTTCAGCTTTTCTGTACCGGAATCGTTGGACAATATGTGTCTAAAACCTATTTGGAAGTAAAAGGGCGTCCTATTTATATAGTAAAAGAAAAGATATAATTGTGCAAAAAGGGCATACTGACTTCGACAAAATTCGACTTTAAATACTCGGAAAACTTTGTATTTGCGATGCTTTATATATTCACAAATTCCTATCAGCGTGATATGATTCTAGCGTATCGCAGTAAATACAATTCCTCGACATAAAATGGAGGGATATCTGAAAGGAGAAATGAGAATGGATTTAGTCACGATGCCGGAAGTTGAGTTGGAACGCTATATAACAAAAATTATGCTGGATATGGGTGTACCTGCACATCTAAAAGGGTATCATTATCTTAGAGAGGCGATCATGATTTCAGGAAAGGATATGGAGGCCGTAAGCAGTGTGACAAAACTTTTATATCCGGAGGTTGCAAAGCGTTTTAAGACGACTGAACAGAAAGTAGAAAGAGCAATCCGAAATGCCATTGAGGTATCCTGGGGAAGGGGAAATCTGGAGACTTTTGAAGAACTTTTTGGTTATTCTGCAGATTCAGGTAAATGTCGTCCGACAAATAGTGAGTACATAGCAAGGATAGCGGATAAAGTACGACTTGACTTGCGTTGAAAATTTGTTTAAAGTGAAAGAGGATAAAAGGAGGGAGGTAAAAAGATTACCTGCCTTCTATTTATGTAAAGAGAAATACAAAAGAAAATAAGCAGGCGGGTGGGAGCAAAAATGGAAGATTTGATAAGCATTGTGGTACCGGTTTATAATGCCGGAAAATATATTGAAAAAACAATTCAAATGGTGCGGGAGCAGACTGATACGAATTGGGAACTGATCTTAGTGGACGACTGCTCTGCAGATGACAGCGTTAAAAAAATAGAGCCGTTTTTATCAGAGAAAATTCGACTGATACGGAAAGAAAAAAATGAAGGCGCGGCGGCGGCAAGAAATACAGGACTTGATAATATGAAAGGAAGATATTTGGCGTTTCTTGACGCAGACGACGTATGGATGCGGGAAAAATTGGAGCGGGAACTGACTTTTATGAAGGAAAAGAACTGCGCGTTTTGCTTTACTTCCTATGAATATGGAGATGAAAATGCCAAGGGAACGGGAAAGGTCGTTAAAGTGCCGGAAACGCTTACTTTCAGACAGGCGCTTCCAAGAACGGTTATTTTTACAACTACCGTACTGTTTGATACTTCAAAAATAGATAAGAATCTGCTCAGAATGCCCAAAGTACCCAGCGAGGACACGGCGACATGGTGGCAGATCCTGAAAGCAGGATATACCGCGTATGGATTGAATGAAAATCTTGCCATATACAGACGTCCGGGAAAATCTCTTTCTTCTAATAAATTCGTGGCAATAAAACGCATCTGGTTTTTATACCGCAGACAGGCGGGACTCTCTGTTTTGATGAGCGCATATTATTTTGTAATGTGGGCGTTTCTTGCAGTATGGAGGCGGATATAGTTAACACGATGGTATAAGTCCGGCCTTCCGCCTGTGGGCAGCTGGACTATTAAACAGAATAAAAGCAAAATTTGAAATTCCTTGGCATTTTTTATGTAAAATGGTATACTACTAAAGAGTATAGAGTTAGAGTATACAGAGAGGTATGGGAACCAGTGTATGAGGCGTTTTGAATCGCTTAAGCGGATAATTGTACTGCAACTTTCTTTAATAGGTCTCGTATTCATGACAATAGGATATTATATTGTATGGTATAATTCCTATTATGAAGTGATTGCGTGGAGATTGAAATATACCTTTAAAGGTTATCTGCTGCTTATTGCACTGTATTTTATGCTATTACTCTTTTTCTGCTATACCTATGGTGGGACAAAGGTCGGATATTGGAAACCGGGGGATGTTTTTTTATCTCAGATATTTTCAGTTGCAATTGTAAATGTCATTACTTATATTCAAATATCCCTTATGTCCATGAAAATGGTGGAGGTAGCGCCTTTAGCGCTGCTGTTTGTCTTTCAGATTGTAATAGCGGGCGGTTGGACATGGGTGTGCCAGAAAGTTTACCAGAAGGTGTTTCCGCCAAGGGACATGCTGCTTGTCTGCGGCGACAGACCGGTGCAGGATATTTTGGACAAGTTTGACACCCGTCCGGATAAGTATCATATTGTAAAATGTATCAATATCAATGAAGGCATAGAAAAGATCATGGAGGAATGCGGGAATGGGTATGGCGCTGTTGTACTTTGGGATATTCCTGCCAGAATACGCAATGATCTTATGAAATTCTGCTATGGGCGTTCTATCCGTGTTTATATGATGCCTAAAATAACAGATGTTTTAGTGAAAGGTGCAGATCCCATACATTTATTTGATACGCCGATTTTTTTAACAAGGGAATATGCACTGACTGTAGAACAGCGCATGGCAAAACGGACAATTGATCTGGTGTGCGCTTCTTTATTGTGTGTGATCGCTTCCCCCTTTATGCTTGTTACTGCAATAGCAATTAAGGCATACGATAAAGGACCGGTATTATATAAACAGACCCGTTGTACATTAAATGGAAGGGAATTTCAGATTTTAAAATTCCGCAGCATGAGGGTAGACGCGGAAAAGGACGGAGTAGCCAGACTGGCATCCAAGAATGACAGCAGGATTACGCCAATTGGAAAATTGATTCGTGCTGTACGAATAGACGAACTGCCTCAGTTGTTTAATATACTAAAAGGTGATATGTCTTTTATTGGACCGAGACCGGAGAGACCGGAAATTATTGCACAATATATGGAGGAGATGCCGGAATTTGCATTCCGCATGAAAGTGAAAGCCGGACTTGCCGGATATGCGCAGGTATATGGTAAATATAATACGACGCCCTATGATAAATTAAAACTGGATTTGTTTTATATAGAAAATTACAGTGTGTGGATGGATTTGAAATTAATGCTCTTAACTTTGAAAATTTTGGTCAAGCCGGAAAGTACGGAGGGCGTAGATCAGAAACAGACGACTGCAATGAAATAGTGTAAGCATATGACAGAAGTGAAGAATACAGGTTGAATAAAAATGCGTATTCAACCTATTGATATGAGTGCGCGTCGCAGCGCGCAGATGGGGATAAAAATGAATGGAAGCGGAAAAGGAATTTTTACAGGAGGGAATAGATTTACGCTTTTTCCTTCTGAGATTGTTTGATTCCCTATGGATTGTTTTTGTAGCAGCACTTTTCGGTGCTGCTATTTGTGCAGGTGGGTACAGTCTGTATAAGGCAGTCAATAAGGAGGCAAAGGAATATCAGGCAGTAACCAAGTATTACATTGATTTTGCCGAGGACAGTACGGGAATCGGATATGGATATTACAACGATTTTACATGGAATGATCTTATGAAGTCCGACAATGTTTTGCAATATACGCTTTCGCTTCTGCCGGAAACCATTTCCCAGGAAACGGTAGAAAATGCAGTAGTGGCGGATATTATTTCCGACGTAAGACTGCTGACCATTACGGTAACGACTTCGGACAGGGAAATTTCTGATGAAATTGCCCGGGCAACAGCAAAGTCACTGGAACATTATCCGGAAGAACTTAAGGAAATTGACAGCATTCGTGTGATAAGGGAAGAGAAAGCAAAGGAAATCATCTTAGGGGATCTGACAAAAAACTGGTGCTTTTTTGGGATGATAACCGGTATTCTGCTCTCTCTTTTTACAAGATGGATGATGTATTGTATGGATGCTTCTGTGTATCTGCCGGGAGAGATAGAAAAAAGATTTGGGATTCCTGTGCTTGGTATCTTTTATCGAAAAGAGAACTCCGGGGTTAAGGAGGACAGGGAGCGCGTCTTTGGAGAAAAAGAATGGGAGGCCAATATGGCTTACCTGCTCCGGGAAAAAGAGAAAATAGCGGTTATTTCTGTAATAGAGACGAAACATACGAATGAAATGTTTGAGAAGTTAAAGACAGCAGGCAGTATAAATCGGAAAGAACTGGTATATACAGGCAGTTACGGAAACACAGATTATGAGAGCGTGAGAAATGCAGATGCAGTCATTATTTGCTTTTCTTATGGAGGAAAGGACGGCAGGCTTGCAGAAAGATATGTATCTGATTTGAAAAAACAGGGATGTAAGGCAGTTTACGCTTGTTTGTATGATGCGGATGAAAAGATGTACCGCAGATATTATTGGGGCAGGGGAAAGCAGGCATTACTTGTCAAATCGGAGAAGCTGGAGGGGTAGATGGGATTACAGGTCTTGGTATCGGCTGTTTCGGAGGAACCAAAACAGCTTGCAGAAAAAATGGGACTTTCAACAGAGGCAATTATTGTGAATCAGACGGATTATTTTCGTTATGAGGAATTTGAGAGAAACGGGAGGCTGATCAGGGCTTATTCCTTTCAGGAAAAGGGTGTCGGACTGAGCCGCAATACTTGTTTGATGCGGGCGGATGAGGAAATCTGCCTGTTTTCGGATGAAGACATTGTATATAAAGACAATTATGAATCGCTTATCTTAGAAGAGTTTGAAAAGAATCAGGAAGCGGATCTGATTCTGTTTAATGTGGAGGTTGCACCGGAAAGAAGGACTTACCATATTGAAAATTACGGAAGAGTAAGATGGTACAACAGCGGTCGGTATCCGACCTACAGTTTTGCTTTTCGTTTAAATAAAGTAAGAAGCAGAAATATTACTTTTTCCCTTTTGTTTGGAGGAGGAGCGAAATACAGTAATGGAGAGGACAGCCTTTTTTTAAAAGAGTGCCTAAAGAAAGGGCTGAAAGTTTATAAAGCGCCTGTTAACATTGGAAGGGAAACTGTGCGGGAATCCACATGGTTTACAGGATATAATGAAAAATTTTTTTATGACAGGGGCGTGCTTTATTATTATCTGTATGGCAGGCTTAAGACACCGATTGCCCTGCGTTTTTTACTGAAGCATAAAGACGTTATGTGCAGAGACATTCCGTTTAAAAAGGCATATCAGCTTATGAAGGCGGGAATGAAAGCAGGAAAGACTGAGTGAGGGAATGGCAGTATATATTATTTTAATGATCGTGACTGTGGGAATGGCATTTTTTGTACAGAAACCGGGAATGATTAACAGGGACATCCGATTTGTTACCAGATTGAAGATGCGTAATGGTATTCTTCTGTGTGGTATCTTTGTGTTATTATTTTTGGTATCTGCCTGCCGGTACTATGTAGGAAATGACTATACCCGTTATGAAGAATATTTCCGTCTGATGATGATAGAAGGCAGTGACGGCGTTCCTACAGAGGCGGGCTTTAACCTGTTTGTCAAAGGGATTCAATATGTGTTTGGCTCCGGGGAAAAAACCAATCTGCTCATTTTTGCTTTATTTGCCGGAATCACTGTTTTCTTATTCTTAAAAGGCATCTATGATTTGAGTGCAGAGTTTTCCTTTTCTTTCTTTCTGTTTATGACTTTTGGATATTATTTTAACAGCATGAATACGATACGCTACTATCTGGCATTGGCGCTGGCTGTCATATCTATGAAATATGTACTGCAAAAAGAATACGGAAAATTTGTGATTACCGTACTTCTCGCGGCATCCTTTCATAAATCGGTACTTCTGATTCTGCCCGTTTATTTTTTGGCGAGCTTTGCGTGGAAAAAATGGCAGATGTTATTTTTTGCAGCCGCTGCCATAGCTGGCTTTTTTCTAAGAGATTTCCTTTTACAGATTATCATTAAAATATATCCCACCTATGCGGATACTATTTATCTGGAAGGAGGAACTTCTTACGTAAATATTGTGCGCTGCGCCGGAATTTTTGCCGCGGGGATCTGTCTTTACAAAGAAACCATCCGCCATAAGCCGATCAACCGTTTCTTTTTTCAGTTAAATTATCTTTCCCTGCTCTTATATTTATGCGGCTCCTTTATTCCGGAAGTATCCCGCATTGGTTATTATATGAACATAAGCCAGCTTTTCCTTCTTCCGGGAATGATTACAGCCCTCCCTTGCGGAAGAAAGCGTCAGCTATGGAAAACATTGTTTATTGCAGCGGCAATGATATATTTTGCAGCTTTTTTATATAAAGCATATGATCCTCTTATTAAAGTTTTACCTTATAGAACCTGGATTTTTACAGAATAAGAACGGGTTTTACACTCTGGTAAAAATAGAAAGGGAGTGCCTGAATGAATAAAGATCCTTTTTTCACTGTAATTGTAGTATCGTTAAACCCTGGTCCCAAACTGCAAAAAACGTTATCCAGCATTCTGGCACAAAGTTTCCTGTCCCTGAATGAAGATGACCTGGAAATTCTTATTAAAGATGGAAATTCTACGGATGGTTCCATAGAAGCGTTGGAAGAAAGAGACTGTATCCGAATAATAAAACAGGCGGATACAGGTATTTATGATGCGATGAATCAGGCGGCAGCGCAGGCAAAGGGGGAAATTTTGTTTTTTCTGAACTGTGGAGATACATTTCATGACGCGGATGTGCTGAAAAACGTAAAGAGTCTGGTGCAGGGAAAACGGAATAAAATTTTTTACGGTGACATTTATTCCGTACTTTCGGACAGCCTGATTCCATCCAATCCACATATGGATGCCTTTGGATGTTACAGGAATGTGCCCTGCCATCAGGCATGTTTTTATAAAAATGAACTTTTTCTGGAGCGTGGGTATCTAATACAATATAAGGTACGTGCAGATTACGAACATTTTCTGTGGAGTTATTTCCAAAAGGCTGCCGATCCGCTTTATATGCCGGTAGTTGTAGCGGATTATGAAGGCGGAGGCTTTTCGGAAACAAAGGAAAATAAAAGGATTTCTGCAAAAGAACACAAAGAGATTACAGCAAAATATATGAGCAGGGGACAGAGAATGAAATTTCAGGCAGTTTTGTGGCTTACTCTTGCGCCGCTTAGAAGCAGGCTGGCGGAGAGCAGGCATTTCTCCGGAATCTATAATGGATTAAAGGGGCTGCTGTATGGAGGCAGGGTATGAGAATCTTATGGCTGTGTAATATTGTTCTTCCAATGATTGCAAGAGAACTTCAAATGCCGGAGAGCAATAAAGAGGGATGGATTACCGGTATTTCGGAGACTTTATTGAAAGAGAAGGAAAATAAAATAACACTTGGTATATGCTTTCCGGTGTCAAAAGAACAGGACGGTGTCAGCGGTATGGTGGAAGAGAGCCTGCACTATTACGGATTTTATGAGGATACGCTGCATCCTGAAGTTTATGACAGTTCACTGGAGGAAAGGCTTGGAAATATTGTCAGTCAGTTTCAGCCGGATGTAATCCATGTATTTGGTACAGAATTTCCACATACGCTTGCAATGGCAAAAATCTGCCGGAACCGGAAAAAGCTTCTGATATCCGTACAGGGAATATGCGGTGAGTGCGCAAAATATTATACGGCAGGGATTCAGGACAAAGTCTGCAGGAAACAGACTTTTCGCGACTGGCTTAAAAAAGATAATATAATGCGGCAGCAGGAAAAATTCATGCTTCGCGGGGCAAATGAGAAAGCAGCGCTGATGCTTGCCGGAAATATTGCAGGCAGGACCGCGTGGGACAAAGCTGTGATGAAAAAATATCTGGAAACGGCAAAATATTATAAATGGAATGAAACACTCAGAAGCGCTTTTTATGGGAAAAGCTGGAAACGGGAAGAATGTGAGAAGCATTCCATCTTTGTAAGTCAGGGGAACTATCCGATTAAAGGGCTGCATATCGCCCTGCGGGCGTTTCCAAAAGTACTTGCGGAATATCCAGATGCGAAAATGTATGTGGCAGGCGATAAAATAACGGCATACGAATCTTTGAAAGATAAGATCAGGATTGGAACTTATGGAAAATATTTGTTGGAACTGATTCGGGAAAATCACTTAAAGGAAAGGGTCGTCTTTCTGGGAAAACTGGATGCAGAAGAAATGTGCGGGAGGTTTTTGAAAAGTCATGTTTTTTTGTCGGCATCTGTTTTGGAAAATTCCCCCAATTCGGTAGGTGAGGCGATGCTTTTAGGCGTGCCGGTGGTAAGCAGTAATGCGGGCGGTGTATCCAGCCTTTTAGAAGGGGAAAAGGAAGGCCTGTTATATTCGTCAGAGGACGAAAATGCGCTTGCAGCGCAGATTATGCGTATTTTTTCGGATGAACAGCTTGCAGACAGACTATCACGGGCAGAAAAAGAGCGTGCGGGCAGAACCCATGATGCTGCGGCAAATTATAAAAGACTACTGGAGATTTACAATGAAATTAACCTTTGTGTCTAATTATATTAATCATCATCAGATTCCGCTTGCGGACAGACTGTATGAAGAACTGGGAGAAAACTATCATTTTATTCAGACAATGCCGATGGAAACAGAGAGGGTTGCTATGGGATGGGGAGTGGATGCTGCCCGGATTCCGTATATAAAGCTTTTTTATGAGGAAGAGAGCGCATGCAGGCAGCTTATTATGGAAAGTGATATAGTGGTCTTTGGCGGGGTAGAAGATGAGTCCTATATAGAAGAAAGACTTCGGATGGGAAAACCGGTGATCCGTTATTCGGAACGGATATACAGAGAAGGGCAGTGGAAGGCTGTTTCACCCAGAGGGCTTCGGAAAAAATATCACGATCACATCCGTTATCGAAAAGCTCCGGTATATCTGCTGTGCGCAGGAGCCTATGTGGCGTCGGACTTTGCACTCATAAAAGCTTATCCCGGCAAAAAATACTGTTTTGGTTATTTCCCGAAATTTAAAGAGCAGAATATGGAACAATTAATGGAAAGAAAAAGGGAACGCCGGGAGAAAACAGGGAAAGTCAGACTTCTTTTTGCAGCAAGATTTCTACCCCTTAAGCATCCGGAATATCCGGTGCATCTGGCGGCAGCGTTAAAAGCGGAAGGGATTGCTTTTGAATTGTTTATGATCGGGGACGGGGAAGAAAAAAATGCAATTCTTTCAGAAATAAATAACATGGGTTTGGAAAAGGAAATCCGGCTTTTGGGGTTCCTGAGTCCTGAAGAAGTGAGAAAACAGATGGAGGAAGCAGATATTTTTTTGTTTACCAGTGATTACAGAGAGGGCTGGGGGGCAGTAGTAAATGAGGCCATGAACAGCGGATGCGCACTGATCGCAGGACATGGTATCGGTGCGGTGCCATATCTTTTAAAAGACGGGGAGAACGGCTGTGTGTACCGTACAGGTGATGAGAAGGAATTTATCCGTGCAGGAAAAAAGCTGGTTAAAGACAGGGAAAAGACGGAACAATTCGGACGGGCTTCCTATCGGCGCATTCAAGGGGAATGGAACGAGAAGGCAGCAGCGGAAAGACTGTTAGGGCTTTGCAGAGGGATTCTGTCAGGAAAGATTACACCGCCATTGTCGGGGCCATGCAGCAAAGCGCCTGTTATTTCACCAAGAAAAGGGTATCGGTATATGAAGAAAAACGGCAGGCAGGATACGCACCGGGAAATGCCTGAGAACGGATGAGAAAAATATGGCGAATCTGATTATAAATGCGTTTGCATTTAAGGAAAATTACAAAACTTCCATGCAGCTTGGAGGAAATATGGATGAGAAAAAACTGGCGCTTTATATGGAGAACATTTTTGTTTCCCTTAAGTCTGCAGCGATCCATAATCCGGACGACACGGTGATGCTTGTGGTAAATAAAGAAGTGCCCGAGCCGTACCGCAGTCTGTTTAAGGAAGAAAATATCCGGGTAAAAACAATAGAGTTTGACAATTTTGTCATGCCGGAAACTTTTGTCTGGTCGCTTGCCTTTTTTAAATTGTGTGCGCTTTTCCACGTAGTAACAGAGGAAGATTATGATAATTTTTTGCTGCTGGATGCGGATACGGTCACAATGCATGAATATGATGAGATGTGGGAAGAATGCAAAACGGGTGTTATATTATATCCTCTCGGTCATGCTTATCATCATCATGACAGGGAAAGAATACGTACCGACTATCGAAAGCTTTATGAAGATGATCTCAATATAGTGCATTACGGAGGGGAGTATGTATGTGGGAACAGACTGTCAATGAAACAGTTTATGGAGGAATGCCAGTCTGTTTATCATAGGATGGAAGAGAAAAAATTTTGTGTGGACGACCATACCGGAGATGAGACGATTCTTTCCATTGCGGCGGCAAGGATGCAGGCGGTTTGTAAAAGTGAAGTGATTGCAGCGACGCCATATCTATATCGCTATTGGACCAATGATTTTTATTTAATCAGTACTAATGTAATCTACAATCCGGTCTGCATCTGGCACCTTCCGGATGAAAAGGAACATGCGATGGAGTATTTTTACCATTATTATAGAAGAAAGAAACGCTTTCCGGAAGTAAAAAAATGCGCCCGTATTGCAGGGATCAGGATCGCGAAGCGGCCCTGGAACTATTATACCCTGCAATATAAAGCAGCCGGAAAACTTAAAAAAATTTTCGGAAAATAAGACGAAAGAGAATGCCCGGGGGAGCAGCCGGGAATCTGCCGGAGTAAGAATGGAGATTAAAATGTACGATAGAATTTATGTATGTCATACCTTTTATAATGTATATGTAACACTTTTAAAGGAGTGTAATCGTCCGGAAGAAGAACAGGGGAAAGCGGACATTGCCTTGAGCAAAATGTCAACGGACTTTGGGAATCTGAAAGAGCAGTTAGAGGCAAGCGGGATGTTTCGTAAAGTATTTGAACTGGATGAAAGAAAAGCCTCTGACTTTCCGGAACTTGAAAAATACCGGAAGTCTCATAATAATGTGGTGTGGCATATGATAAACCGGATTATTTTGACGAAAAAACATCCGAAAAAGATGGAACCGTACATTACAATTGACTTTAAACAATATAAGGATATTTACGTTTATTGTGACTGGGACCCAATTGGATGGTATTTAAGCTATAAGCATATTTATTATCATGCGCTGGAGGACGGGCTGGACTGTCTGAAGTATTTGGATGGAGCCCGTTATGAAAACAGGGGACATTTTGGATTGAAAGCTTTTCTGGCAGGGTGGAATATTATTTTTATTCAAAACGGCTATGGAAAATATTGTCTGGACATGGAAATCAACGATCGATCCGTTTTAAAATATGATTATAAAAAATATATTGAAGTGCCCAGAAAGCCGCTGGAGCTTGCTTTAAGCGGTGAACAGAAAAAAATGATATTAAAAGTCTTTATGCCGGATGCGGATCAGTTCATGAAGGATCTTGGCAGTAAAGCAAAAGATGGAAACTGTATGTTGTTTTTAACGCAGCCCCATCCCAAACAGACAGAGGCAAGAATACAGATCTGCAAAGACATTATCAGGGACTATGCAAAGGGATGTCATGTTGTGATCAAACCCCATCCGCGTGACACAGTGGATTATGAAGCTTTGTTCCCTGAATGCACGGTGATTAAAGGGAAATTTCCGATAGAGGTTTTGAACTTTGTCGAGGGCGTACATTTTAAGCTGGCGATTTCCATCGTAACAACGGCACTGGATACGATAGATTTTGCGGATGAAAAGATTAATCTGGGACAAGCCTTTTGGGATGCTTATGAAGATCCCGGCCTGCATAATTATAATGCGGTTATTTAGCGGGGACAGGGGGAAATAGAAATATGAAGATATATACAAAATTAATGAAACTTATGAATAAGGCCCAAAAAAGGCAGATGGCAGGGCTGCTCGTGCTGATGCTGATTGGGGCGATGCTGGAAGCGCTCAGTATCGGACTTGTTATTCCGGTCATTTCCGTGATATTATCGCCGGATTCCATGCAGAGTTTTGGGGAAAAGTATGAGATTGTAGCAAAATTTTATGAAGTGTTTCACATTACAACATCAAAACAGCTTACAGTCATTGTTATGACAGCGTTGATTTTGGCTTTTATATGTAAAAACCTGTTCTTGTTTTTCCAGCAGAAAAAAATGTATCATTTTGTATACACAAACCAGTTCTATACGGCACAACGTCTTTTGAAAAGTTATATCAAAAAAGACTATGAATATTTTTTAAATGCGGATACGGCAGTGATTCAAAGAAGCATTGCGGCGGACGTAAATAATATGTATGGTCTGATACTGGCGCTTTTGCAGGTAATTTCCGAATCCATCGTATTTCTGACGCTGGGCGTGGTACTGCTTGCTATGGATGCGCTTATGACAGTGGTGATTGCAGCGCTCCTGGTACTTACTCTGCTTGTGATTAAGAAGATGATCAAACCGATCATGAACCGCACCGGAAAAGAAAATCAGGATTACGGCGCTTCTATGTATGAGTGGATTTCCCAGGCGGTCTGTGGGATTAAAGAGGTGAAGGTTGCCGGAAAAGAGCAATATTTTGTGAATGAATATATGAAACAGGGGCGTGGTTTCGTAGCGGCAATGGAGCGGTTAAATTTGTTCAGCAGTGCGCCGAAGCTGTTAATAGAGACAGTCTGCATTGCGGGTATGGTAGCCTATATGCTGGTTTTGGTGCTTGCGGATGTGAATGTGGCGGATATGATTACTATTTTGGGAGCTTTTGCCACAGCGGCTATGCGTCTGATGCCTTCGGCAAGCAGAATCAATAATCAGTTGACGCAGATTGCCTATTGCGAGCCGTTTTTTATGAATGTCAGCGACAATCTGGTGGAAGATATCAGTGAAAAAAACGTGGATATGTCTTATGCGAAAGAAGCCGGTAAAAAGCTTCCTGTTACAAAGGAAATAAAGCTTACAGGCATTACTTACGCTTATCCCAATACAGAGAAACTCATCTTTGACCGGGCGGATCTTACCATACAGGTCGGTTCTTCCGTTGGCATTGTGGGCGGTTCAGGCTCGGGCAAGACTACAGTGGTAGATATTCTTTTAGGACTTTTGAAACTCAGGGAAGGAACGATTACGGCGGATGGCGTCAATGTGATGGAGCATTACAGGGAATGGCTGAAAAATATTGGTTATATTCCGCAGATGATCACACTTTTGAATTCGGATATCAGACAGAATGTGGCGTTTGGCGTACCGGAGGAGGAGATTGATGAACAAAAGCTGTGGTATGCATTGAAAGAAGCACAGCTTGACGAATTTGTAAAGGGACTGCCGGAGGGGGTGCATACCGGCGTGGGAGAAAGAGGTATCCGTATTTCGGGCGGACAGCGGCAGCGAATCGGAATTGCAAGGGCGCTTTATAATGATCCCGAACTTTTAATATTGGATGAGGCTACTTCTGCACTTGATAATGAAACAGAAGCAGCAATTATGGAAGCGATCAACAGACTGCATGGAAGAAAAACACTTGTTATTATTGCGCACAGGCTGCAAACGATTGAGAAGTGCGATGTGGTTTACCGGGTGGAAGACGGAAAAATTCGGAGAGAAAAGTGACGCCGTAAATGCATTATGGTTATATGCCCGCTAAAGCGGGCAGATGGGAGTTAGCATGAAACTGAGTATAGTCGTTCCTGTTTACAACATGGCCGGGGGAGGAAAACTGGAGTATTGTTTGAATTCACTGATACGGCAGACCGCCGGGGATTATGAGATTATATGTGTGGATGATGCGTCGGAGGATGAGTCTTATAAAATTTTAAAGGGATACGAGGAGCGGTATCCTGAAAAGGTGCGGGCATTTCGCATGGAAGAGAATGGCAGGCAGGGAGCAGCAAGAAATCGGGGCATGCAGTATGCCGGGGGAGAGTGGATCGGTTTTTTTGACAGCGACGATTTTGCCGCGCCGGATATGTATGAAAAACTGCTCCGGAAAGCAGAAGAGACCGGGGCTGATGTGGTAGGGTGCCAGTATCAGATTACGGATAAGCAGTCTATGGAACCGGGGCGCGTTGTAGTGAATAATACGGAGGAACAGACTGGAATTTTGGGAACAGAGCAGTATAAACTTCTTATGAAAAAGCCGGGGAGTATGGTAATAAAGATTTATAAAAAAGAAGTGATTGACAGATATCACCTCAGCTTTCCGGAAAAAGTCTTCTATGAGGATAATTGCGCTGCGCCGGTATGGATGCTGCATTTTAAGCATTTCGAGCTGGTGGACGAGCCGCTATATTATTACTATCAACATGATGCTTCTACGGTGCATCACATTAGTCTTGCCAAGTGCGAGGACCGGCTTACTACAGGAAAAATGCTGGTAGACTGGTGTAAAAAGTCGGGATTTTACGTACCCTATAAATGGGAACTTGAGTACCGGTTTACCGAGTTGTATTATGTTAACACACTTTTCTCTTATATGGTGGGAAAAGAAAGAGTAAAGATTCGTTTTTTAAAAAAGATGGCGGACGGAATCAAGGAAGAGTTTCCGGATTTTCAGGAAAATCCCTATTATAAGCAGACTTATGATGCAGAGCAGAAGAGACTGATCCGGTATCATATGAAATCCTCATTGTTCTTTTTCTTATATTACAGAGCGTTGAATGGATTTCGGAAGGCACGTAAGAAGCTGTTTGGCAGACAGTGATAGTTTCGACCGGCAGTCTGGTTTGACGTATCTGGCAATATATGTTAAAATTTACTCAATTATGCCATGATAAAAGGCTGAAAGAAAAGGTGTTTTTAACCATTGATTTTACGTGTGCCGGCATGCCGGATAAAGCGGGCAGATGGGAGCAGAGATGAACAATATTCAGATAAACGGAAGAACGGTGGGTGATGGAGCGCCGGCTTATATTATTGCGGAAATGTCGGGAAATCATGCAGGAAGTATGGAACGGGCGCTGGAAATGATCGGCGCTGCAAAAGAAGCGGGAGCGGACTGCGTTAAGATACAGACTTATACGCCTGATACAATGACCATTGACTGTCATAATTCATATTTTCATATCGACACAGGCACATGGGAGGGGGAAAATCTGTATTCCCTGTATCAGAAAGCATATACTCCGTGGGAGTGGCAGGATAAACTGCGTGACGAGGCCGCCCGTGTGGGAATTGATTTTCTTTCTACGCCGTTTGATAACACTTCTGTAGATTTTCTGGAAACGCTGGGACTTGGTTTTTATAAAATTGCGTCATTTGAACTGGTTGATATTCCACTTTTAGAATATATTGCTTCCAAAAACAAACCTATTATTATGTCAACCGGAATGGCGGCTCTTGATGAGATCGAGGAGGCGGTTAATGCTATTTATGCGACAGGAAACAGACAGCTTGCTCTGATGAAATGTTCCAGCGCCTATCCGGCAAAGAGCGAAGAAATGAACTTGTCAACTATTTGTGATATGAAGAAGCGTTTTGACGTGCCGGTAGGGCTGTCCGATCATTCGATGGGATATTTCAGCGCTGCGACAGCGGTTGCAATGGGAGCGAATGTGATTGAAAAGCATTTTTGTATCAGCCGTGCGATTCAAAATCCCGATTCCACTTTTTCAATGGAACCTGATGAATTCAGGACAATGGTGGAGCAGGTGCGTGAGGTTGAGAAAGCGATGGGAACAGTAAGTTATGGCGTATCAAAGCAGGAGGAATCCAATGCGTGTTTCAGGCGTTCGCTTTTCGTAGTGGAGGATATGAAAGAGGGGGAACTGTTTACCTCTGAAAATATCAGAAGCATTCGTCCTGCCTATGGCTTGAAACCCAAATATTACAGGGAAGTGCTTGGAAAGGCGGCAAAACGTGATTTAAAACGTGGAACACCGCTGACATTTGATGATATCATCTGATTTTATGATAAGTTATAATACAGCGTGAAGAAGATTGCGCGGAAATGAGGAAAACAATGTTAAATAATAAAACAATATTAATTACAGGCGGAACGGGTTCCTTTGGAAGGTGTTTTACAAAATATGTACTGGAACATTATGAACCAAAGAAAATTATTATTTATTCCCGTGATGAATTTAAGCAGTTTATCATGGCGAATGATTTTAAAGAGTATCAGGACAAGCTTCGTTTCTTTATCGGAGATGTGAGGGACAAAGACCGTTTAAAACGGGCATTGGAAGGAGTGGATTATATCATTCATGCCGCTGCCTTAAAACAGGTGCCTGCCTGTGAATACAATCCCAATGAGGCAATCAAGACGAATATAAATGGCGCGCAGAATGTAATTGATGCAGCGCTTGACAGCAATGTTAAGAAAGTAGTGGCGCTTTCCACGGATAAAGCAGTGAATCCTGTCAATTTGTACGGCGGCACCAAATTGGTATCGGATAAACTTTTTGTAGCGGCAAATGCTTATGCGGGAAGCAAAGACATCAGCTTTTCCATTGTGCGTTATGGAAATGTTGCGGGAAGCCGCGGTTCGGTCATTCCTTTTTTTCAGAATATTATAGATCATGGCGGAACGGAACTTCCGATCACGGATTACCGTATGACCCGTTTCTGGATCAGTTTAACGCAGGGCGTAGAGCTGGTGATTAAGGCGTTAGAAGAGGCAAAAGGGGGAGAAACATTTATCAGTAAGATCCCTTCTTTTAAAGTGACGGATCTGGCGGAGGCCATGCTGCCGGGATGTAAGAAACCGGAGGTTGGCATCAGAGAGGGAGAGAAACTGCATGAGATCATGGTGACAGTAGAAGATTCTATGACGACTTATGAATATGATAAACATTTTATTGTTTATCCGCAGATGGTGTGGAGCGAGAAAAAGAAACCGGTTCCTACGGGAAAGAAAGTGCCGGAAGGATTTTCCTACAGTTCGGGCAATAATACGGACTGGCTCAGCATAGAGCAGATCAGGGAATTACTAAAAACAGTAGATGCACATTAGACGTGTATTTTTCATTCAGATCCGGGCTGCAGCCGGGAGAATTTATGTTAAAAAGGGACGGTGGCTGCTGTCCCTTATCGTCTATGGTAACAGGCGGATCAGGGTTCAATTTGGAAAGGAGAAGGAACGAAATGGAAGAATTGGCGATTAACGGCGGAAAACCGGTAAGGGAGACGAAAATTTATTATGGACATCAATATATTGATCAGGCGGATGTGGAGGCAGTTTCCAGAGTGCTTGTCAGTGAAGCGCTGACCTGCGGTCCAAAAATCACGGAATTAGAGGAAAAACTTTGCAGCATTACCGGGGCAAAGTATGCGGTGGCCGTCAGCAACGGAACGGCGGCGCTTCATATTGCCTGCCTTGCAGCCGGAATCGGCGAAGGAGATGAGGTCATTACCACACCCATTACCTTTGCCGCCAGTGCAAACTGTGCCTGCTACTGCGGTGGAAAGCCGGTATTTGCCGATATTGATCCTAAAACATATAATATTGATCCTGTGGAAGTGGAAAAGAAAGTTACAGAACATACGAAGGCAGTAGTGGCGGTAGATTTTACAGGACAGGCAGTGCAGCTTGATGAGCTTTTTTCTGTCTGCCATAAGAACGGCCTTCTTCTGATTGAAGACGCCGCCCATTCTATTGGTACAAAATATAAGGGAAGACCCATCGGTTCCATTGCCGATATGACTACTTTCAGCTTTCATCCGGTGAAAACAGTGACGGGAGGAGAGGGCGGCGCAGTCCTTACCAACAGTAGAGAACTTTATGAAAAACTGCTGCTTTACCGGACACACGGTATTACGAAAAACGTTTCCATGATGCAGAATGAAATCGATGGTCCCTGGTATTATGAAATGCTGGATCTTGGTTTTAACTATAGAATTACTGATATTCAGGCGGCTCTGATCATCAGCCAGCTTGACAAGCTTTCGGCATTCGGCAGAAGAAGAAAAGAAATTGTGGAAAAATATAATGAAGCTTTTCGGGAGATTCCGGAGCTCTTTGTACAGGAGGAGATCCCGGAATCTGATACCATCAGACATTTATACATTCTGCGGATACGGCCGGAGAAACTTTCCGTAGACCGGGCGGGTTTTTTCCGGGCAATGGAAGCTGAAAATGTCTGTTGCAATGTACATTATATTCCGGTTTATTTTATGCCTTATTATGAGAAGCTGGGCTATCAGAGAGGAATTTGCCCTGAGGCCGAGAAACTTTATCAGGAAGAAATGAGTCTGCCCCTCTATTATTCCCTTACGGATGAGGATGTGGACAGTGTGATTCATGCGGTGAAAAAGGTGGTTTCGGCATACCGGAAATAGAGTATGATTGGTATGTGTGCATCCATGCACGGATAGGAGCAGAAATGTCTGAAAAACAAGGATCTGTACTTGCAGTAATCACTGCGAGAGGGAAAAGCAAGAGGATTCCACATAAAAATATCAAAGATTTTTGCGGAAAACCGATTCTTGCTTATTCTGTAGAGGCGGCAAAAAACGCGGATATATTTGATGAGATCATGGTATCTACGGATGATGAAAAAATAGCGGAGATTGGAAAAGCATACGGTGCGCAGGTTCCTTTTTTCCGAAGCGATAAAACTTCTGATGATTTTGCGGCAACAGCGGATGTATTGGAGGAAGTTCTTTTGGAATATAAAAAACGGGGAAAGATTTTTACGCATATCTGCTGTATTTACCCGACTGCTCCTTTTGTTACAGGAGAGAAACTGAGGGAGGCAATGGAACTGCTTTTGGAGAAAGATGCAGACAGCGTTATGCCGGTTGTGAAATTTTCTTTCCCGCCGCAGCGAAGTGTTGTGGTGAAGGAAGGAAAGTTACAGGCAAAGTGGGAGGAATATATGAACTGCCGCTCACAGGATCTGGAGCCTTTTTATCATGACTGCGGGCAGTTTTACTGCTTGAATACGGAACGTTTTCTGAAAGAAAAGAAGATGATTATGCAGAATACATTTCCGATTTTCATGGAAGAAATGACGGTGCAGGATATTGACACAATGGAGGATTTTCAGATTGCGGAAATGAAGTACCGCATTCTTTCAGAACAAAGAGACTGAGACGGATAAAACGGATGGAACGGTTATGGACAAAAAGAGAACGGCCTATCTTGACTTTGTAAGGATTCTGGCCTGTATTATGGTAGTAGGCGTCCATGTTTCCGCATTGTGTCTGGAAACGCTGGATGTAACAAGTACAAATTTTAAAGTGATGAACGGATTTGACTGTTTTTCCATACTGGGGGTGCCGTTGTTTGTCATGATCAGCGGAAGCCTTTTATTATCGGAAGAGCGTTCGTACCGTGTAAAAGATCTCTATTTGAAAAAAACAGGCAGGCTTGTGTTTCTTTATTTTTTCTGGTTCTTATTTTATAATACAGTTAATTTTATAGAAAGCGGAACCGCATGGAATTATGAAAATATAAAGCAGGAGATCGTTCTGGAAAGCCTGTTAGGGAGAGGAATCTATCATCTTTGGTTTCTTCCGATGATGATCTCTTTGTATTTGATTCTTCCGTTTATCAGAACTTTTACCAAAGACCGGAAAAATTGTATGCTGTTTCTTATTTTGTATTTTGTAACAGCCATTGCAGTGCCCACTGCTCTTAAATTTGAATTTCCCTATAAAACGATCGTGGCAAGTCTCTATGAACGGTATCCGAATGTTATGTTTACGGGTTACATCGGCTACTTTATATTGGGGCATGCGCTGCATGAATTTCTGCCGGCATTGAAGAAAAAAGAGCGGATTCTGCTGGCAGCTGTTTCAGTGGTAAGTTTTGGGACAGAGGTTTATACCTGCAATCTTTATTCTGAAAAGACGGGAGAACTTTCTATTATATTAAACGATACTATGGCGGTAAATGTATTTGCAACATGTACCTGTATTTTTGCGTTATGTAAACATATTGAATTGAGAGAAAACAGAATGCTTTCGGAAGGCGCAGCCCTTACCTTTGGTATCTACCTGTTACATCCGTTTATCCTGCATCTGTTAAACCTTGCCGGTCTGGATACTTTATTTGCCCCTGCTTATATTGCGGTTCCGGCAGTAACCGTGTTGGTAACAATAATAACAGCTGCACTGGTGTGGGTGATACGAAAACTTCCGGTGATACGCAGGCTGGTCTGAAATGCAGGGAAATACAGAGAGGTGTCAGAATGCTTTTGATAAGAACGGATGCAAATAAACAGATAGGATCAGGTCATCTGATGCGTTGTCTGACGATAGCGGAGGCAGCGGACAGTGCCGGGATTGATACCGTTTTTTTGACGGCGGATGAAGAAGCGGAGAAAGTCTTACAGGAAAGAGGACGGAAATACCATATTCTTCATACAGATTTTGCAGATATGGAAGAAGAACTTCCTGTTCTTTTGAGGGCGGTAAAGGAGTGTATTGGAGAAAGAAAAGAAAAACACCGGCTGTTAGTAGACAGCTATCAGATTACAGTACCCTATATGACAGCGCTGAAAGGAGCGATGCAAAGCATAGAGGGGGCGGCGCTTATCCTGTTGGAGGACTACGGAGATCCTTCGTATCCTGCCGACATTGTGATCAATTATAATATTTACGGTAATGATTTTTCATATGAAAAAAATGCGGGGAGGGCTTTAACCGGATGTCGGTATATGCCGCTTCGGAAAGAATTTACCATGCAGCCCTGCCAGATCAGGGAAGTATGCAGGAATGTCCTGATTACTACGGGAGGGAGCGACCCTTACAGAATTGCTTTGGAATTGGTGGGAAGGCTGCATACAAAGGAAGAATGGATGTTTCATGTGGTGTGCGGCAGATTTTCGGAAAGTCTGGAATCGCTTCTTTGCATGGCGGATACTTATCCTAACCTGAAAGTGTACAGTGATGTGAAACGGATTTGGGAACTGATGGCGGAATGTGATGCGGCTGTTTCGGCGTCAGGCACTACGCTTTATGAACTGTGCGCCATAGGCGTTCCCGCTGTCTGCTTCGCTTTTGCAGAGAACCAGATTCTACCGGGAAAAACCTTTGGGGAAAAGACAATGATGACTTATGCCGGTGACTACAGGGAAAACAAAGAGGGAATGTTCGGACGGATTGAACACAGGCTGGAAGCGCTTATGCATATGACAAAAACAGAGAGAGAGAAGATCAGTGAAAACCTGCGCAGCGTAACAGACGGCAGGGGAAGCGAAAGAATCATTGCGGAGATTTTCTGACCGGTTTTAAGAAAGGAGCGTTCATGAAGAAGCGGGAAATGAATTTTGAGCTTTTACGTATACTTGCCATGTGCATGATTATTGGCCTGCATTATCTGGATAAGGGAAATGTCCTTTCCGATTTTATGGACATGCATGGAACGAACGAATATCTTGCATGGATTTTTGAAGCTTTTTTTTATCCGGCAGTGAATGTCTATGTACTGATCAGCGGTTATTTCCTGATAGAGAAGGAGTTCCGGTTTTCAAAACTACTCCGGTTGTGGGGACAGGTATTTTTTTATTCCGTTCTGCTTGGAATGGCGGCGGTTTGTGCCGGACTTACAGGAACAGAAGAAATAGATCTTTACAAAGGCGCTTACTATGTCTTTCCGATTCTGACAGAACATTACTGGTTCGTGACCGATTATGTGATTTTGTATCTGCTTTTGCCTGTGATCAATCCGGTTCTGTCTACAATGGAACAAAAAAAGATGAGGAATCTGCTGCTTGTTTTGATCGGTATTTTCAGTCTGGCAAAATCAATTCTGCCGCTTCCTTTTGCAGTGGATAAAAGCGGATATGATATTTTGTGGTTTCTCTGCCTTTATATGACGGGGGCGTACTTCCGGCGGTTTGGATTTGCTTTTTTGTCCGGAAAAGGGAGGGGATTCCTGTTGTATCTTCTTTCGGTCACAGGTATTTTCATGAGCGCTTTTGTATTAAGGATGGTATGTTTACGGACCGGACATTTGAAAGACATTGTGACCTATGCCTACAGCTACAATCATATTTTGTGCTATCTGGCGGCAGTCGGTCTGCTTGCTGCCTTTTCCCGGATCAGGATCAATTCGGAAACGGCAGGAAAAGTAACAGGCGTTCTTGGCAGCGCTTCTTTTGGCGTTTACCTGATTCATGAACACATAGATCTGCGTTATGTATGGCCCGGGTGGCTTTTGGCAGAGAAACAGTCGCAGTCGCCGGGATTTGTTTTATGGATGACGGGGAGTCTGGCGTTAGTTTATTTCGTATGTGCAGGCATTGAGCTTTGCAGACAACAGTTGTTTTTGAAAGTAGGCGGAAGGTTACAGTATGGAAAAAAACGAATGGTTAAATAAACGAATGAAGTCGCCAAAGGTACAGGGGTGTATAACTGCGGCAGCAGCGGTCGGAAGTCTGATGATTCTTCTTGCAGTGTTTTTTGATTATTATTACTGTATGAATGATGATACAACGATGCGTGATATTTTATGCGGCAGCTATACGGGAACGCCGGAAGGAAGAAATATACAGATGCTGTATCCGATTGGCGCGCTGATTGCCCTGTTTTATAAGCTGTTTCCCCGGTTGTCAGGATGCGACATACCTTGGTATGGCTTGTTTTTATGCGGCTGTCAGTTTGGGGCGGTTTTTCTGATCTGCCGGCGTGTGACGGATTTTGTGGAAGCGCTGTGGAAAAAAGCAGCGCTTGCCGTTTTGACGGTTCTTTTTGCAGGGGGCGTGCTTTTATACGAACTGGTTTATGTACAGTATACGATGACTTCTGCAATTCTTATGGCGGCGGCTGTATTCTGGTTTTATACGAGTGAACATACCGGAAGCGCTGCGCAGTTTCTTAAAAGAAATGTACTCAGTATTGTGCTGACAGTACTTGCATTTATGATCAGGACGGAAATGGCGCTGCTTCTTTTTCCGTTTCTTCTTGCGGCCGGACTTTTTAAATGGACAAAAGAGGATAAAATAGTAACAAAGAAAAACTGTATTCAGTATTTTGGAGTGATCGGAAGTACACTTTTGTGTATGGGGATTGCACTTTTTATCAATAAACTGGCATATAGTTCAGAGGAATGGGAAAGATTTAACCATTTTTTTGAGGAACGGACGGAAATTTATGATTTTTTAGGTTATCCTAAGTTTGAAGACAATGAAGAATTTTATGAGGAGGCTGGGCTTAAGCCGGAAGAGGTTCATCTGATAGAAAATTATAATTTTGCATTGGATGACAAAATAGATGACAGTGTCATGGAAAAAATGGTGCTTTATCAGAAGGAGAAGCGAAATGGGAACACATTATTTCTGACAGACTCTAGGACGGCAGTATGGCTTTACCGGCACAGTCTTTTGTCGGCGGAGTATATGCCCTATAACGCGCTTGTGCTGTTTGTGTATTTTCTGCTTGTGCTTGCGGCAATTGACAACAGGGATAAAAATTATTTCTGGAAGATTCCGATGCTTCTTTTGGCAAGGAGCGTCTGCTGGATGTATATTATTTTGAGAAACCGGACGCCGGAGAGGATCACGCATGGACTGTTCTTAATGGAGACGGTGCTTTTATTCGCACTTTTAGCCGGCGAATGGAAGAAAAAGAAGGCGAGCAGGATTACGGTCAGTGCAATTGCCTGCATGATTGTGCTTTTAAGTTTTCCCGGAATCCTGAAAAAGACAGCGGAAGAGTATGCGCATAGAAGCAGTGTGAATAAAGAGTGGATGGTATTGCAGGATTATTTTAAAGAAAATCAGGATCATTTCTATTTTGTGGATGTCTATTCTACAGTGGATTATACAGAAAAAATGTTTACGGATGTGGATCATTCCTACAGAAATTTTGATCTGTGCGGCGGATGGACTGCCAAAAGTCCGCTTTATGAGAAAAAGACAGCGCAAAGAGGGATCGGGAATATACAACAGGATCTGTTAGAGAAAGACCATGTATTTTTTGTATCCAAAGTCAATCGTGATGTGGAATGGCTGAAGGCGTACTATGAAGAGAAAGGGTATAACTGTGAGATAGAAGAAATGGAAGAAATTGTCGTAAACGGAGAAGTTAGATTTGTTATTTACAGGCTGCTGTGATATACTACTATCGGTTGTTGTGTTGAAGCAGAGAGCATGATTTTGCACAGTGCATAAGGAATGGATTAGGCGGGAATGAACAAAACAATAAAATTAAGCAGAATGATACAATATATGACCGCATTTCTGGCAGTATTTATCATTCTTATTACAGGTCCTCTCGGACTGGTCAAACATCATCTTACATTAAAAAGTACAGAGATTATTGCAGGAACGACGGAACCTGTCAGTGTGGACAGGCCGGTGATGCAGATGTTTGTTCCGCAGTGTGAGGAAATTGAAAATCTGCAGATATATGTATGCAGTGAAAATATAAATACCATTTTACAACTCCGCGTTAAAGATGCGGCTTTTAACGATTTGAAAGTAGTGCAGGCGGATATCAGTAATATGCAGGAGCCCGGATTTGTTTCTTTTGAAGTAAATTTACCGGTACAGATCGGACAGGAGTATTATTATACTGTAGAGAGCCTTGGAGAAGAGGCGCTGCTTGCGCTGGAAGAAGATTTTTTTTCAGGGGTGACCACAAACGGAACTTATTATTATAACGGGGAGGAAGTCCCGGAGGTAAATCTCATTACCCGTTATGATTATATTGCTGCGCTTTCCTTTAAGCGCAAAAGCGCCTACTGTATCGGAATGGCGCTTATTTGCGCGGCGCTTATTTTCCTGACCGGAAAACTGTCTGAGAAGAAACCGGAAGAAAAAGAGATTCTGGTTGGGAAATGGGCAAAAAGGATCGGGAATCCTGTTTTAGTGATTCTGACTGTTGTCAGTATGGCGGCGGTATGGCCGGTAAAGCTTTTCAGCAAAAGACCGCTTGATATTGTGGTATATGAAAGCGGTATTCTGCTTTTTGCCGCCGTTCTTTTTTACGGTCTGAATCATAAAAGGGATGAAAAATATGATGAGATAAAAGAGAAACTTCCGGCATACAGAGTGACGGATATTTTGCAGTCGGTCTGTATTGCGGAGGCTGTCTGGTACTGTACTGCCTATGTGAACGGACTATCCAATTATATGCATTATGAGGCGTTCCGCCGTGTTTTGATATGGCTGTCACTGGCTATGATTGTGACGTTTACCAAAAAGGAACTCTTGAACATTGCAAATGCAGTATATCTGGTAATTGTTTTGATTGCGGGCGTTGTTTATAAATTGAATTTTCCGGGCGTCTTAGAAGAGGAATCTCTTATGACGCTTACGGTCGGCGTGACGGCGGCAGGCGGGATTGTGGTCATTCAGGTAGTCCGCAGTTTTATAAAGAAGCAGATTGCGCGTGTGAATATCGTTTATGCGCTGCTTCTTTCTGCGCTTTCTGCGCTTATGATTATTTTCCGGCATAAGTGGGCATGGCCCATTGTTATGACTGTCATGTTTCTGATCTGCTTTTTACGGTTTGGAGCGTGGCAGAGAAAAGGGATCTTTTTAGCTAATTTAACAAACGGGATTCTGCTCAGTTTCGCGGCAGTACTGATACAATCTCTTTTACACAGGCCTTATCATTATTTTATGTACGTACGTTATCCGATGTGGTTTCATACTTCGACTACAACGGCAGTTTATCTGACCGCAGTACTTTGTGCGGCGCTTGCCAGATATTTTTCCAAGACAAAATATTCCGACCGTCTGGCGGATACGTGGAAAGAGCTGCTCCTTGTGGGAGCTGCGGCTGGCTATCTGATTATGACACTGTCAAGAACAGGCTATGTGGCGATTCTTTTTACAGGTGCAGTCCTTTTATTTATTACGACAAAGGGAAAAGGAAAAGAATGGTTTTTCAGGGTCGGAAAAAGGATGTTTGCGCTGATTCTCACAGTAATCATAGGAGTTCCGGTTGTTTTTACAGCGACACGGACCATACCGGCAGTTGTGAATGAACCGTATATCTATGATATTGAAGTGTTTGTGGATTCTATTGTTAAGGGAGATAAGCCGGATTCGCCCCGTTATATGACTGTCGCCAGATTTGTGTGGGCGTTTAATATGCGTATTCTGGGGATGGACGATAAATCGGCGATGATCTTTGGTTCAGATGATCCGGGTTATATTTCCATGATGAAACAGGACTATCTGCTTGTAGCCTCTGCGGACGGGACGGCAGGGATCGGCGGGGAAGCGGGGGATTCCATGTTTTCCACAGAGGATATTTCCAACGGCCGTTTTGAAATTTACCAAAAATATTTTGAAAATCTGAATTTTACAGGACATGATGTGATGAGTGTGGATGGAAAGGTCATGCATGCACATAATATATATTTACAGACAGCTTATGACAATGGAATTGCAGCGGGAATTATGCTGGCGGTTGTGAATATTGCATCGGTCGTTTTTGCCTATTTGTTTTATCGAAAAAAGAAAGTTGCCTGCGCAGAATTGCCGCTTGCCATAATGAGCGCGTTTCTTGTAGCAGGTATCGTAGAATGGAATTTCCATCCTTGTAACCCGTTTGGATTTATCTGGCTTCTTACTATGGCACCGTTATTATTTGACAAAAATAAGAGCAGAGTGTGAAGGGAATTGGGAAATAGATATGAAAAAAAGGAAACCCTTTAATTATCAATTATTATATCGAAGGACCTGCCTGGTGATTTATGACATTCTGAGCGTCTGTCTCGCCAGCGGACTTGCTATTGTGCTTCGCTTCCTGGATGAAGGCATGAGCGCGATACCGGATTATTTTTTAGATACGGTTTCAAGGATGCTGCCGGTCAATATACTGATTACTCTTTTATGCTTTTATATTTTCCGGCTTTATCACAGTCTTTGGGCATTTGCGGGCGTGAATGAACTTCAGAACGTGGTCGTGGGTTCTTTTTGTTCGGCAACGATTATGGCGGTTGTCATGGTGATATTCCATATGCCGATTCCGAAAAGTTATTATTTTATGTATGCGTTTCTTTTAGTGGCGTTTACCTTTGCGAGCCGGTTTTCTTACCGGTTTTTCAGGGGATTAAAGCATAAGAGCCAGAATAAGAAAAATGATACGGCTGTTATGATTATCGGCGCGGGAGAGGCAGGGAATGCCATTATAAAAGAGATTGTTTCCAGCAACTACAGTACAATGGTCATTAAATGCATCATAGACGACGATCCGAATAAATGGGGACGTTATATTCAGGGGATCAAGGTAATCGGCGGCAGAAATAAAATTATAGAGGCGGTGGATCTTTATTCCATAGATGAGATTTTCGTGGCGATTCCCTCCGCTCCCCGAACGGTCATCAGGGATATTTTACAGATCTGTCAGGAAACAACCTGTAAACTGCGCTCTCTTCCCGGAATCTATCAATTGGTCAACGGGGAAGTGGACGTGAGCAAGCTGCGGGATGTGGAGGTGGAAGATCTGCTTGGCCGTGATCCCATCAAGGTAGATCTGGATTCCATTTTGGGCTATGTCAAAGGGAAGGTGATTCTGGTGACCGGCGGCGGCGGTTCGATCGGAAGCGAGCTGTGCAGGCAGATTGCCACACATCAACCGAAACAATTGATTATTGTGGATATTTATGAAAATAATGCCTATGACATTCAACAGGAACTTCTGGCGAAGCATGAAAATCTGGATCTGGTTGTATTGATCGCTTCGGTGCGTAATACCAACCGGATGAACGCCATTTTTGACGAGTACCACCCGGATATTGTCTATCATGCGGCGGCTCACAAGCATGTGCCGTTAATGGAAGAAAGTCCCAACGAGGCGATCAAAAATAATGTATTCGGAACCTTCAAAACGGCGCAGGCGGCGGCGCAGGCGGGCGCGAAGCGGTTTGTTATGATTTCAACGGATAAGGCGGTAAATCCCACGAATATTATGGGTGCGAGCAAGCGGATCTGTGAAATGATTATCCAGACTTTTAACAAACATTATGATACGGAATTTGTGGCGGTACGGTTTGGTAATGTGCTTGGGAGCAACGGAAGTGTGATTCCGCTCTTCAGAAAGCAGATTGCGGCGGGAGGACCGGTGACAGTGACACATCCTGACATTATCCGGTACTTTATGACTATACCGGAGGCAGTATCCCTTGTATTGCAGGCAGGTGCTTATGCAAAGGGAGGCGAGATTTTTGTACTGGATATGGGAGAACCGGTAAGGATACTGGATCTTGCCAAAAATCTGATCCGTCTGTCCGGTTATAAAGTGGACGAGGATATTAAAATTGAGTTTACAGGGCTGCGTCCGGGAGAAAAACTGTATGAGGAACTTCTGATGGACGAGGAAGGCATGCAGGATACGGCGAATGCCATGATTCATATCGGGAAGCCGATCGAACTGGACGAAGAGGAATTTTTCAAACAGCTTCACGGATTAAAGCAGGCAACGGAACTGGAAAATGATAATATTAAACAGCTGATTAAGGAAATTGTGCCAACCTATGTGTATGAAGAACGGTATGGGAAGAGGTGAAGGGATGTACCGGAAAATAAAGAGAGTCATCGACACTGTCGTTTCTTTTTTGGGACTTGTGATTTTATCCTGGGTGTTTTTGATCCTTGTCATTGCAATTAAAATAGATTCCAGAGGTCCGATTCTTTTCAAACAGAAAAGAGTGGGAATAGGCAAGTCTTATTTTTATATTTATAAATTCCGCACGATGCGGACGGATACTCCGGGGGATGTGCCGACTCATCTTCTGGAAAATCCGGAACAGTATATTACGAAAGTAGGAAAATTTTTACGGAAAACCAGCCTGGATGAGCTGCCCCAGATTATGAATATTCTGAAAGGGGATATGGCAATCGTAGGACCGAGACCGGCGCTGTGGAATCAGTACGACCTGATCGCCGAAAGGGATAAGTACGGCGCAAATGCTATTTTACCGGGACTTACCGGATGGGCGCAGATCAACGGCAGGGACGAATTGGAAATTGAAGAGAAGGCAAGGCTGGATGGAGAATATGTAAAACGGATGAGTTTTTTCTTTGATCTGAAGTGTATCGTTAAGACAGTGACAAGCGTATGGAATCATGAGGGAGTTGTGGAGGGAGGAACCGGAACCCTGCACGAGCAGGAGAAAGATCAGGATTAGGACGGGAAAAACTTCCTGATTTGTATGTGTGCCAGCGCACGCAGATGGGGACAGGCAGGTATGAAGACAGTATTAGTTATTGTAAATCATAATATGACAATCTACAATTTCCGTAAGGAACTGGTGGAACGTCTGATTGAGGAAGGCTACCGGGTTGTTGTTATACTTCCGGTGACAGAGGAAACAAAAAAGATTGCGGATCTTGGGTGTGAAGTGATCGACGTGCCGGTGGAAAGGCGGGGAACCAATCCGGTTCACGATTTCAAACTTTTTCTGACCTATCGTAAGATTGTGAAAAAGATCCGGCCGGATGTGGTGCTAACCTATACGATCAAGCCCAATGTGTACGGCGGGCTGGCTGCGGGCAGTCTGAAAATACCGTATATTTGTACGATTACGGGTCTTGGCGTAGCAATTGAGGGCGGGGGAATCTTAAAAAAGATTTCTCTTATGCTGTATAAAACGGGTCTTTTCAGAGTGGAAAAAGTATTTTTTCAAAACGCGGAGAACAGGAAAGTATTTGAAGAAGCCGGAATCGGCAGAGGCAGGTATGAGCTGGTAAACGGCTCCGGCGTCAACATTGAGGAGTTCAACCGCATTTCCTTTCCGGATGCTGAAAAACCGGTGGAGTTCGTTTTTATTTCCAGAGTGCAGAAAGCGAAGGGGATCGATCATTTTCTGGAAATGGCGGAACAGATCAGAAAAAAATATCCTGATACGGTATTTCATATTCTGGGGTTTTGTGAAGAAGATTACAAAGCCAGACTGGAAGAACTGACAAAAAAGGGAGTGATCTGCTATCACGGCATGCTGCAGGATATCCGTCCCGTACTGGGGAGATGTCAGTGTCTGGTGCATCCTTCTTTTCATGAAGGCATGTCCAATGTATGCATGGAAGCTGCCGCGGCAGGAAGGGTTGTGATTGCAAGTAATATAAGCGGCTGCAGGGAAATTGTGGAAGAAGGGATAACAGGTTTTCTGGTAGAACCGGGAAACACGCCGGATTTGGTCAGGGCAGTGGAACAATTTTTAAATCTGCGTTATAATAAGAAAATGCAGATGGGGGAAAATGGAAGGATGAAGATGCGAAAAGAGTTCAACAGAAAAAATGTTGTACTGAAATATATGGAGGAAATCAAAAAAATTACTGATTCATATGATAAGGAAGGGACGGGTTTATAAAGATGAGCTTATATGAAAAAATAGTAAAAGGCGAAGAAAAAATTTCACTTGTCGGTCTGGGCTATGTAGGAATGCCGATTGCCGTCGCTTTTGCAAAGAAAGTGAAAGTAGTGGGATTCGATCTGAATGCGGAAAAAATAGCGCTTTACAAAAAAGGAATCGATCCTACAAAAGAAGTGGGGGACGAAGTGATCGGAAGTACGACGGTGGAATTTACTTCCGACGCAGAGAAATTAAAGGACGCGAAATTCCATATTGTTGCCGTCCCTACGCCGGTCAATGCCGATCATACGCCGGATCTGACTCCGGTGGAAGGAGCAAGCCGTATTTTGGGACAGAATTTAAAGAAAGGTTCTATCGTCGTATTTGAGTCCACCGTATATCCGGGAGTAACGGAAGAGATCTGTGTACCGATTCTGGAAAAAGAATCCGGTTTAAAATGCGGTACGGACTTTAAAATCGGTTATTCTCCCGAACGAATCAATCCCGGCGATAAAGTACACCGGCTGGAGACGATAACCAAAATTGTATCCGGTATGGACGAAGAAACGCTGGAGGAAGTGGCAAAGGTATATGAACTGGTAGTGGAAGCAGGCGTACATCGTGCCGAGTCCATTAAAGTTGCGGAAGCGGCTAAAGTGATTGAGAACAGCCAAAGGGATATTAATATCGCATTCATGAATGAATTATCCATTATTTTTAATAAAATGGGAATTGACACCCAGTCCGTATTAAAGGCGGCGGGAACAAAATGGAATTTCCTGAATTTTTATCCGGGCTTAGTGGGAGGCCACTGTATTGGCGTAGACCCGTATTATCTTACTTATAAGGCGGAGCAGCTGGGATATCATTCTCAGATCATTCTTTCCGGGCGAAGAATCAATGACGACATGGGAAAATATGTGGCGGAAAGTCTTGTGAAAAATCTGATCAGGGCTGACATTCCGGTGAAAGGCGCCAGGGTTGCCATTTTAGGTTTTACCTTTAAGGAAAACTGCCCGGACACCAGAAATACAAAGATCATTGACATTGTGAATGAATTAAAGGAATATGGCATTGATCCGCTCATCACGGACGAGGCGGCGGATGCGGAAGAAGCGAAGCGTTTATATGGTATAGAATTTGTCGGACGAAGCAGTATAAAGGATATGGATGCAGTGATCCTTGCCGTTGCCCATGAAGAATTTAAAGAACTTGGAAAAACAGAAATTGACCGTTTTTATAAAGCGGAAAATGCCAGGAAGGTTCTTCTGGATATTAAAGGATTATTGGATCGTAAGGAATTTGAAGACGGCAGTTATTTGTACTGGAGACTGTAATTTCCTAAAAATATGACAATGACAGAACAGGATGATTATGGAGAGCGGAGCAAAAATACCACAGGGCGGAAAACAAAAAAAAGAGGGCTATGGTAAAGGGGCAGTATTACTGTTCCTTATCGTAATATTTGCGGTTATTTTTCTGGCAGGAGGGGTAAAAACATATCCGGATACGGAAAGTTATCTGAATATGGCGCCGTTTCGGGAACCGGGATATGCGTTACTGCTGAATGTAATGAAGTTCTGCTTTGGCGGATTTGGATTTACGGTCCTCGCTTTTTTACAGAATGCGCTGGCAGTATTTTCTATTTATCAGTTTTCCTGCTATATCGGCAGTAAGTATCGGGGAAATTATGTAATGCCTGTAACGGCAGTCTGTATGGTTTTCCCCTATGTGATGACGCCGCTTTTTGCTTCTTCCGGGATTCTGTTAACGAATGCCATGATTTCGGAGGGAGTTACCCTGCCTTTGTATCATTTATTTTTCCTGTTTTTGCTAAAGGCAGTTTGGGAAGAGGAGAAGCAGCGGAATTATTTTTTGATATCGCTTTTGTTATCTGCATTTCTGCTTATTACGAGGGGACAGATGGCAGTTACTCTGATCGCATGGCTGATTGTGGCGTTGGTTGTCAATTTCAGAAATAAAAAGAAAATTCTTGCGAGTATTTGTCTGTTTCTACTTGTGCTTGTATGCCGGACAGTGGGGACCTGCAGTTATAACCTGCTTGTAAACGGTACATTTGCAGGAACAACTTACGGTCCGGTTACGATTCTTTCCAATGTCATTTACGTGGCGGACAGGGAAGACGGACAGGCCGTTTCCAAGGAGCGGTTTCGGGAACTTTTTTATGAAATATACGGGATTGCAGAAGACGGACAGATGCTTTTCAAAAATGCCCCTTCGGCCTTTTCGGAGGAAGCGGTATTTTATTCGGATATGCACGACGATATTAAGGACTTTGCCATCTTTCCAGTTTTGCAGGATTATGTACAAAGGGAAGAGGGTATAGATGACTACATGGAAAAATCCGTAAGAGTGGATGAAATTGCGGGAACCATGTACAGAGAGCTGCTTTCGGAATCCTTTTTACGGTGGTTTTCCCATTATATAAGAAATGCAGCGGTGGGACTGATCAGGACGGCGGCTTTTGTACATCCTCTTTTCAATATTCCAGCATTGCTAGGGTATTTTGTTTTGACAGGAATGGGGATTTACTGTTATCGCAAAAAGAAAGAAAGCAGGGCGGTAAAGCTGCTTTTGCTGACTGCCCTTTTGACGGCGGGAAACGTGGCGGCAGTATCGCTTACGATCATGTGTCTTTCCAGATATATGATTTATAATACGGCGCTTCTTTATGTGACGGCGTTTTTATTATTGATAGAAATATGGATTGAAAAATGGAGGCGGAAATGAGTTATCAGGATTTGAAATTTGAGAAAGACAGTGTATTTTTAGTAACGGGCGGCGCAGGTTTTATCGGGTCGAACCTGTGTGAAGCGTTGACGGATATGGGTTATCAGGTTCGCTGTCTGGACAATTTATCTACAGGAAAACAGGAAAATGTGGATCTGTTTCTGGACAGGGAAAATTATACGTTTATCAAAGGGGATATCAGGGACTTAGACACCTGTATGAAAGCCTGTGAGGGCGTGGATTATGTGCTGAACCAGGCGGCATGGGGAAGCGTGCCCAGAAGTATTGAGATGCCGCTTTTATACGAAGAAATCAATATCAGAGGTACTTTAAACATGATGGAGGCGGCAAGGCAGAATAAGGTAAAGAAGTTTGTGTATGCTTCCAGTTCTTCCGTTTATGGAGATCATCCGGTACTTCCCAAGGTGGAAGGCCAGGAAGGGAATCTGCTTTCTCCTTACGCGCTGACAAAAAGAGTGGATGAGGAATATGGAAAACTGTATAAAAAACTGTATGGTCTGGACACATATGGAATGCGGTATTTTAACGTATTTGGCAGGAGGCAGGATCCTGACGGCGCTTATGCGGCCGTCCTTCCGAAGTTTATTAAGCAGCTTTTAAATGACGAAGCGCCTACGATCAACGGAGATGGGAAGCAGTCCAGGGATTTCACGTATATTGACAATGTAATTCAGGCAAACTTAAAGGCCTGTCTTGCGCCCGGTGAAGCAGCCGGAAATGCATTTAATATTGCTTACGGCGGCAGAGAATATCTGATCGATATTTATTATGACCTGTGCAGTGCGCTTGGGAAGAAGATAGAGCCGAAGTTCGGACCCGATCGGGCGGGAGATATCAAACATTCCAATGCGGATATCTCAAAGGCAAGGAAGCTTTTAGGTTATGAACCGGAATATGATTTCAAAAAGGGGATTGCGCTTGCGATTGAGTGGTATAAGGAGAATCTTTCATGAAAATAGCGGTCCGCATGGATGATATTACGCCGGATATGAATTGGGAGAACTTTTATTTTTTCCTAAATCTGTTTGAAGAGGCTGGAATCACACCATTACTGGGAATCGTTCCTGAAAACAGGGATGAAAATTTAAAATGTGAAGCGCCCCACAAAGATTTTTACAGAATCATGGATGAACTGAAACAAAAAGGCTATTGCTTTGCCATGCACGGTTGTTTTCATCTTTATACGACGAAATGCGGCGGAAGTTTTCCATTGAATCATTTTTCGGAGTTTGCGGGACACTCGTTTGAAAAGCAAAGGAAGATGCTTGCATTTGGAAAGGAAAAACTGAAAGAGTATGGCATTGAAACAGATATTTTTATGGCTCCTGCGCATTCCTATGATAAAAATACTTTGAAAGCTTTAAAAGAACTTGGATTTGACAGAATGACGGATGGATTTGGAAAGAAACCGTACAGAAGCAGGGGGATGGTCTTCTATCCGATTTCTTTCCGCCTGAGCAGCAGCCTGAAAAAGAAAAAGGGCATGACAACGATGGTAATTCATGCAAATACAGTCACTGAGGCGGATAAAAAACGGTATCGGAGAATATTCAGAGAATATGGGGAAGATATGATCTCTTATTCAGAATATTTAGAGGAGACGCCTGTTGCAAGAACTGTTTTGGGAAGAATGTGGGAGTATGCTGCAGCGCAGATCAAGTTTTTACTCACATCGCTTAGAAACAGATAGAGAAAACAGGGAAAGGGGCATCAAGATAAAATGTCGGAACCAATACGGATATTACATGTGCTTGGAAGTACCAATTTGGGCGGCGCCGAGAGCCGGATCATGGACATATACCGAAATATTGACAGGGGAAAGATAGAGTTTGATTTTTTGGTACATCAGGATAAAAAGGGATATTATGACGATGAGATCAAGGCGATGGGGGGACGGATCTATCATGTTCCCCGCTTTAAGTTATATAATATAGGGGCATATAAGAAAGCGCTTCAGGCTTTCTTTGCCGAACATCATGAGTTTAAGGCTGTACACGGGCATATGACAAGTACGGCGGCAATTTATCTGCCGATTGCAAAAAAAAGCGGCGTTTCCATGACGATTGCCCATGCAAGAAGCGCCGGTGTGGAGAAAGGACTGAAAGGGAGAATTACAGTCTGGATCAGAAGACCGCTCAAACGCAGATGCGATTATATGTTTGCATGTTCCGGACTGGCGGCGGAAGCAGTATTTGGAAGAAAAAATACGTTATCCGGTAAAGTCAGAATCATACCCAATGCGATTGATGTGGCGCCCTTCCGATACAGAAAAAGAGTGCGGGACAGAATGCGGAGCGCATTAGAGGTAGAGAATAAGTTTGTGATCGGGCATGCCGGCAGATTCCATTATGCGAAAAACCATGAATATCTGCTGAAAGTTTTTGCTCTGATTGCCAAAAAACAGGAAAACGCCGTACTGTTCTTATTAGGAGAAGGAAGCCTGATGGAGGAAATGAAAATTACGGCGGTTTCGCTTGGAATCGACGATAAAGTATATTTTTTCGGAAATCAGAAAGATACCTGGGACTATTATCATGCAATGGATTTCTTTGTATTTCCGTCCCGGTATGAAGGTCTGCCGGGAACAGTGGTAGAGGCACAGAGCGCAGGTCTGCGGTGTCTGATATCGGATACGATTGCAAAAGAGGTTGGTATCACCGATCTTGTGACCTATAAAAGTATTTCCGCCAAACCGGAAGAATGGGCGGACTATGTGCTTGCAAATGAGGATTATACGAGAGAAGATATGTACGAACAGATCGCGGCGGCAGGGTTTGACGTGAGGCTGCAGGCAAAACGCTACGAGCAGTTTTACATGACCGGAGAGGAAGACTGTTTATGAGAAAAAGAGTGATGCTGATCGTTCCTATGCTGCATCAGGGAGGATTTGAAAGAATCTGTGCGCTGACGGCAAAACTTTTAAATGACAGCCATGACGTTTATCTGGTGATTTTCAGTTCACAGGATATGATTTACGACGTATCGGGTTTGAAACTGGTGGATCTGAATCTCGGGGCAGTAGAAGGGAAACTGGGAAAAGTAAGTAATCTTCTGAAAAGAATACGTCGTCTGAAAAAATTAAAAAAGGCGTTAAATATCGATATCAGCTACAGTTTTGGGGTGACAGCCAATCTGGCAAACGTCTTGTCCAAAGGTCAGGGCAGAGTGTGGGCAGGCATACGCGGATACGGCGTATTACAGGAAAAGAGGAAAATGCAGCTGATCTGCAGGAGGGCTGACAGGGTGGTAAGCTGCACCAAAGTGATGGAAGAAGACATTAACCGGATCTTTGGGACAAAATCTTCCGCGGTACTGTACAATCCCTGTAATGTTAACGAGATCAGAGAGTTCAGTAAACGGGAAGAAAATGGCGCGGCCGAGGAAGGCTGGATTGGCAGCTTTTTGAACAGACCGGGAAAACTGGTGGTTTCTATGGGGCGTGAGGATGATTTAAAGGGATTCTGGCATCTGATCAAAAGCTTTTATCTGGTAAAAAAGGACCTGCCGGATGTGAAACTGATGATTATCGGAGAAGGGGAATATGCAGAGTACCGTAAACTGGCGGAAGATTTAGGGATAAAAGCGGACGTTCTCTTTACCGGAGTCAGGAAGAATCCTTTTCCACTGCTTGAAAAAGCGGATGTCTATGCGCTGACTTCGGAAAGCGAAGGATTTCCCAACGCATTAATTGAGGCAATGGCATGCGGCGTTCCCTGTGTCAGTGTAAACTGCAAGACCGGACCGGCGGAAATACTGAACGAAGATTACAGAGAGTGTGCCGGTAAACAGGAAGTATATCTGGGGGATTATGGAATCATTACCCCCGTTTTTACAGGAGAAAAGAATGTAAATGCAGGGGAATTTACAAAAGAAGAAGAAATATATGCGGCGGAACTGAAAAGAATGCTGACAGACGAAAAACTGTCGGAAAGCTATAAAGAGAAGGCACAAAAACGGGCGCAGGAGTTTAGCGTGGAAGCCTATAGGGCGAGCCTGGAAAAATTGCTGGAAACAGTTTAGTTCAGGGCTGCTTTTATAAACGGGCATGAGGCATGGATATGAAGGAAAAAGGGAAAAAAATTGTATTTCATTTGAATTGTCTGGAGCGGGGCGGGGCGGAGAGAGTGGTGTCCGTCCTGGCAGGACAGTTTGCGGAATGGGGCAATGAAGTCTATATTGCCACGGAATGGCAGGGAGAAGACGAGTATGTGATAGACAGTCGGATTAAGAGAGTGCATGTGGGGCTTTTGGGAAAGCAGGAAAAGTATGGAAGGATCGGTAAGTTTGTCGCAAGAATCTTTAATCTTCGCCGATTTTTAAAAAAAACAAGACCGGATATTGTCATTGCTTTTGCAAGAAAAGCGAATTACAGGGCGCTGACGTCAACCATCGGTTTGAAGATGCCGGTGTTGATTTCGGTTCGGATTAACCCGGTCGGATATTATGATTTTCTGTCGGATCGGATACAAATTCCCATTTTGTTCAGGCGGGCAGCAGGCTGCGTCTTTCAGACGACGGATCAAAGAGACTTCTTTCCTGACTATATTACAAAGAAATCCAAAGTCATACTCAATCCGATCAACCCCAAGTTTCTTGGAAATCCGATACCGGAAAAAAGAGAAAAAACGGTGGTGCATTCCGGGAGGCTGGTGGACTTTAAAAACCAGCTCATGTTGATAGAAGCATTCTGTATGGTTCATGAAAAGCATCCTGATTATATTTTAAAAATCTTCGGTCCGGATTCCTTTGACGGAACAAAGGAGAAACTGGAGAAGCTGATCGAAGAGAGAGGGGCCGGGGAATATGTGTTTCTTATGGGAGCCAGCGATAGGTTGGAAAAGGATATGATACATGGAGCATTGGCGGCTTTCTCATCGGATTATGAAGGGATGCCCAACGCAATGCTGGAGGCAATGGCTTTAGGACTGCCGGTGGCGGCCACGGATTGTCCGCCGGGAGGGCCGGCAATGGTGATTACGCCGGAAGAAAACGGACTGTTAGTGCCGGTAGGAGATCCAAAGGCGTTGGCGGAGGCCATGAACCGTCTGATCGAGCAGCCGGAATTTGCAGAGAAGCTTGGACGGCAGGCGGCTGAGATTGGGAAAAGAGCGGGCGTGGAAGTGATCGCTGCAAAATGGAAACAGTATATGGAGGAAATATGTGCGGAATATGCGGATTCATCTCGAAAAAAAGCATCAGATCAGAACAGTTAAAGGAAATGAACGATCAGATGTATCACAGAGGACCGAATGACAGCGGGGAAGAGATCTTTGAAGCATCGGGCGGATATCTGGTCGGCCTGGCGCAGAGAAGACTGTCAATTTTGGATTTGTCCAGTCTGGGACATCAGCCCATGCATTCGGCGGACGACAGGCTTGTAATTGTGTATAACGGTGAAATATATAATTTTCTGGAATTACGGGAGGAATTGAAAGAGTATCCTTTCCGGTCAAAATGTGATACAGAAGTGATTCTTGCAGCGTATTTGAAATGGGGAATTTCCTGTGTGGACAGGTTCCGGGGAATGTTTGCAATTGCCCTCTATGACAAAGAGACAAAGGAACTTTTCCTTGTCCGTGACAGAATAGGAAAAAAACCGCTGTATTATTGGGAAGACGGAGCGAATCTGGTTTTTGCGTCCGAATTAAAGCCGATTATGGCATATCCGGGATTTCCTAAAAATATCCGCCGGGATGTGATCAAACGATATCTGTTTCAGCAGTGTATCAATGAGCCTTATTCTGTTTTTGAGGATGTTTATAAAGTAGAACCGGGACAGATTGTAAATTTTAAGTCCGGGCAGATCCGCAAATGGAAATATTGGGATGTGGCGCAGACAGCGAAGAAAAAAAGGGAAGAAAAAGCGCCTTCTTATGAAGAAGCCAAGGAAGAACTAAAAGAACTGTTAAAAGAAGCGGTGGAAAAACGTATGATTGCGGATGTACCACTTGGCGCTTTTTTAAGCGGGGGGTTTGATTCGTCGTTAGTCACTGCTCTTGCACAGGAAATCAGCGAAACGCCCGTTAAGACATTTTCCATCGGTTTTCATGAAAAACGTTATAACGAGGCGGAATATGCAAAGCAGGTGGCAGAGTATCTGGGAACGGAGCATACGGAGTTGTATATCGACGAAAAAGAAATGTTTGATATGGTAGAAAGTATCCCCAGATATTATGATGAACCTTTTGCAGACAGTTCCCAGATTCCCTCCATGCTTGTATCCTCTCTTGCTTCAAAAGAGGTGTCAGTGGTATTAACGGGAGACGGGGGAGATGAATTTTTCTGCGGATATAATATTTATGACTATGTGGCGCAGGCGCAGAAACTGGATGCGTTAGGCGGGCTGACCTATGGCTTTTGTAATCTGCCGTTTTTAAAAAGGGCGGGAATATTGGAGAAGCTGCCTTTTAAAGTTCAGGTCATTGCATCCAACCGGAATAAAGAGACAAAAACTCAGCTTGGCGGGGGGACTTACAGTAACGCCATCGACCGGATGCTGCCGGAGACCGGCATTCCCTTTAAGTTTGAACAGGAATTAAAATATGAGGAGAAAAACTGGCAGGAGAGAAGGATGCTTCTGGATCAGGAGACGTATCTGCCGGGGGATATTCTTTGCAAAGTGGACAGGGCTTCCATGAAATATTCTTTGGAATCCAGATGTCCGATTTTGGATGTAAATGTGATGGAATATTCGTACAGGCTGCCCCATTCTTATAAGTATGCAAAGGGAGTAAAAAAGAGGATACTGAAAGATATTGCGTATGACTATATTCCAAAAGAGCTGTTAGACAGGCCCAAAGTAGGATTTGGCGTGCCCCTTGACCAGTGGATGAGAGGTCCGTTAAAAGAACAGCTTTCGGCAATGTGCGACGCGGCGTATTTGAGAAAACAGGGGATATTTGATGCGGATTATGTAAACCGATTTATCGCGGAATATCTGCGTACCGGGGATAAAGGGCCGGCGTCAGGAAATAATTTTTCCAAAACAGCATGGTCGTTTTTCGTATTTCAGCAATGGTATCAGGAATATATGGAAAGGGCATAGGGCCTGCATGCGGGGTAGATAGGATGCCGCAAAGCAGAACTTTGGAGGTTGGGATGAAAAAGATAGCGTTGTTTATCAATTCCCTGCAAAAGGGCGGTTCTGAGCGTGTTATAGTCAATCTTGCGGAGTATTTTCACAGAAAACAGTATGAAGTGATATTGGTCACTCAATATAAGAAAGAAGTAGAATACGACTTGACCGAAGGAATAAAGCGGGTGTTTTCGGAACCGGAAGAGGAACGTCTGCAGGGAGGAAGGATTCATAATTTTGCAGTGCGGTTCGGTACGCTGCGAAGGATCTGGAAAACTTATAAACCGGATGTGATTCTGTCTTTTTTGGGAAAAAATAATTTGATGGCTGTTTTGACGTCTGCATTTCTGCCTGTGAAAACGGCGGTATCGGTAAGAGGAGAGCCGACGATGGAGTATGAAGGAAGGAAGATGCAGGCGCTTACCAGATTTCTTTTCCGTTTTGCAGACGGGGTGATTTTGCAGACGAGGCAGGCGCTTGCCTTTTTCCCGAAGGGCGTGCAAAAAAGGGCGGTTATTTTGCCGAATCCCCTCAATCCGGTGTTTTTGAGGGAAAGGTATGAAGGCAGAAGGGAAAATGTGATTGCGGCTGCAGGAAGGCTGGATGAGAATAAAAATCACGCCATGCTGATACGGGCCTTTTCCCTGATCGAGAAAGAGTTCCCGGAGATGAAGTTAGTGATTTACGGGGAAGGAGACAGCAGGGAAAAGCTGGAAAAGCTGATGGAAGAAAAGAATCTGAAAGAGAAAGTAAGTCTGCCCGGCAGTGTGTCGGATGTGGCGGCTCATATAGAGAAGGTCAGGATTTTTACGCTGACATCCCATACGGAAGGAATGCCGAATTCCATTATAGAGGCGATGTGCCTGGGGATACCGGTGGTTTCCACGGACTGCCCATGCGGAGGTCCGGCAGAACTGATCCGAAACGGAGAAAACGGGCTGTTAGTGCCGGTGGGGGACGAAAGAGCGCTGGCGGAAGCATTCAGACAGATTCTTCTTTCCCCTTCGTTGGAGAAAAAATTGGGAGATCAGGCGTTTTTGATACAAAAACAGATGGAACCTGAAAAAGTGTGCAGGCTTTGGGAAGAATATCTGTGCGGATTATAGGAGCAGACAGGGAAAAACTATGGTTATCATACATGTAGTGGGCGGGTTTGGCAATCAACTTTATTGTTATGCCCTTTATGAAAAGTTCAAAAGTCTTGGAAAAGAAGTGAAATTAGATATTGGGGATTACCTGCCGGGAGCAAGGGAACCGGAGAAGCGCGCGCTGGAACTGCCGCTTTTGAAAAATCTTTCCTATGAAATCTGTACGCCGAAAGAACGGTTTGCCCTGACAGACGACAGCCGCGCTTTTTTTTGCCGTGTGCGCCGGAAACTGTTGGGCTCTAAAGCGAAAATTTACAGAGAGAACGACCGGTTTGATGAAAAAGTGTTTGATCTGGATGAGGTATATCTGGATGGTTATTGGAACAGTGAAGCTTATTTTTCGGATATCACTGCGCTTTTGCAGGAAAAGATTCAGTTTCCGGTAAGCAGTCTGGAAAAAAACAGGATTTATGCAGAAAAAATAAAAAACGAAGAATCGGTATTTCTGCATATCAGAAGAAGCGATTATTTAGATCCTTCCTGCATCGACAGATACCGGGATATCTGTACGGAGAAGTATTACCGCCGCGCTTTTTCTTATGTGAAAAAGATGCATGAACAACGGAAAAATAACGGATCGGTTAAAAAAGATGCGGAGTTGAAATTATATATTTTTTCTGACGATCCTGATTATGCGAAGGAGGCATATCAGGATCTGGGGGGAGAAATTGTGGACTGGAATCAGGGAAGAGACAGTTTTTATGACTGCATGCTGATGAGTCTGTGTAAATATCATATCTGCGCCAATTCTACGTTCAGCATGTGGGCGGCCAGGCTTTCTGTAAGGCAGGATAAAGTAATGATTCGGCCGCTGTATTTTGACCGCTATCAGAAGATTACACCCAGGGAAGCAGCGGAAGAATGGAAAGCATGGGTATTGATCGACGGGGAAGGGACGGTATGGAAATAGATCTGTACATGGAGGATGAACAGAGATGATAAAAGGAGAGACAAAGAAAGTTTCTGTGATAGTCCCGGTTTATAATACAGAAAAGGAACTGGAAAGATGCATTCATTCTATCTGTAATCAGTCCTATGAAAATCTGGAAATCTTATTAATAGACGACGGCTCTACGGATGCCTCCGCGGTACTTTGCGACAGGGCGTCACAAGAAGATAAAAGAATCCGGGTGATACACAAAGAAAATGGCGGAGTTTCCAGTGCGCGGAACGAAGGTATGAAACAGGCACAGGGAGAATATGTGGTATTTGTGGACAGCGACGACTGGATAGAAACCCGGATGATAGAGAAAATGGTATTTTCCGCAGTCAGACATCAGGTTCCTCTTGTGATCTGTGACTATAAAAGGGCAATGGAAGACGAAAGGAAAAAAGCGGAACAGGAAAGGCGTCTTTCCGCGAAGGAAGTATTGAACTATTACCTTCTGGAGGATGAAACAATCAGAATCCCTCACAGCGTATGGGGAAAACTATTTACAAGACAGATCATTGGAACCAAGCGGTTTCCGTTAATAAAACGCACGGAGGAACTTCTTTTCTCCACAGAGATTTTTTGTGAGGCAGAGCAGTGTGTGTACCTTCCTGAGGCGTTTTACCATTATTGTGATGACAGGAAAGACAGTCTGATGCATCATACAGATGCAGAACATACGATAGAAAAGGAAATTCCTCTTTTAGCAGAGCAGATACGGATCATAGAACAAAATGGTTATAAGGAGGAGGCAGAACTGGCATATTTTTGCTTCGGAAAAAGACTTTTGTATTTTTATCTGGCATTTCGTGATAAGATGTTAAAAAAAGAGGCACTTTTGGTGAAGAGATATACGGTAAAGAACCGGAAAAGAATACTGCAATCATTAAAAGGAGACTTTGTGAAAAAAACGGACAGGTACAGAATGCTGTTGTATGTCTGGTTTCCGGCAATCTATTATCGTTTTGTGCTGCTGCACGACAGAAGGAAACGATAGGACACGAAAGGTATGGTTAAGGGATGAAGCTTGTAAAAGAATTGAATTACATTTTGGATAAAAAACAAAAGTCGCATCTTGCGGTTCTGGCGGTGCTGATTTTGATTGGCGGCATTTTGGAGGCGGTAGGAGTAACGGCAATCCTGCCGGTGGCACAGGCGATTATTGACCCGGAAACAGCTTATGTGGCGGTAATCGGGGATATACTCGGTATTGAAGATACGACGACTTTAATTGTGCTGCTGCTAATTGTTTTGATGTTTCTGTTTGTGATAAAAAGCGTTTATATGATATTTTTACAATATGTGCAGAACCGTTTTATTGCAAATAACAGAAACCGGATGATCAGCAGGGTACTCAGGGAATTTTTAAACCGGCCCTACGAATTTTATCTGGATGCGGATATTCCCACTGTGTTCCGTATTACCGACGCGGATATTCCGCAGGTCTTTTCCATGCTGTTAAATCTGATCCTGATGACGACAGAATCCGTAGTGGCGGTATGCTTAGGGGTCGTGTCGTTAGTTGTCAGTTTTCAGATTACCTGTTTTATGATTATCGTATTATTGTTTATGACGCTGATTATTATGAAGGTCATAAAACCCAATCTGAGAAAATACGGTGAGAAGAACTTGAAAGTACAGTCCAGAATTGCAAAGTGGCGTATTGAGGCAATTTACGGGATTAAGGATGTTAAAGTACTTCACAGGGAGAGCTTCTTTGCAGATAATTATGAAAAAACCGGGGAAATCGGCGCGGTGATTGCAAAGAAATATGCCATTCTGAACGCATTGCCGAAGATCTTAATGGAAATGGTCTTTTTGGTCAGCATTTTGGGGTATCTTGCAATTGTCATCGCAAACGGCGCTGATGTGGTGGCTCTTGTTCCACAGCTGTCAGCACTGGCGGTGGCAGCCTCCAGACTGCTTCCAAGCGTAAGCAGGATCAATACTTATATGACAAATGCCGCATATGAGCAGCCCTGTCTGGATTTTCTGTATGAGAATCTGGATATGAATAAACTGGCGCTTGCAAATTCCAAAACAAATAAAAAGGAATGGAATGCGCCTGCTTTGTCCCTGACAAAAGAAATCAGGCTGCAGGGGATTGAATATGCCTACCCCAACACGGATAAAGAGATTTTTTCGGGTGCAGATATGGTAATTCCCAAAGGAAAGTCCGTGGGAATCATGGGAACTTCCGGCGCCGGAAAATCGACTATTGTGGATATTCTTTTGGGACTTTTAACGGTAAAGAAGGGCAGAATAACCTGTGATGGAAAGGATATTTTCGATAATTATCCTTCCTGGCTTGCCATGATCGGATATATTCCGCAGAGCATCTATCTTGTGGATGAGCCGATTCGGAATAATATTGCCTTCGGTATTGCAGATGATGAAATTTCGGATGACAGAATCTGGGAAGTGTTGGAGGAAGCACAGTTGAAAGAATTTGTAGAATCTCTGCCGCAGGGGCTGGATACCACGATTGGCGACAGGGGCGTCAGGCTGTCAGGCGGACAAAGGCAGCGGCTGGGGATTGCAAGAGCGCTCTACCATGATCCTGAGATACTGGTATTTGATGAGGCGACATCAGCGCTTGATAATGAGACGGAAAGGGTGCTGATGGAAGCGATTAACGGTTTTCATGGGCGGAAAACTATGATCATCATAGCGCACAGATTGAACACCATCGAACAGTGTGATATGATCTACAGGGTAGAGAATGGAAAAATATATGAAACGACACTTTAAGAAAAAAGTTTAATGGTTTAGGAGGCAATTCATGCTGGGAACAGAAATATTCAAAGGCGCCGGACTTGGGAATCAATTATTTTTTTATGTTACGACCAGATGCCTGGCGGAAGATCTGGGATACGAATTTGGTTTGATTGACGCAGATAATTTTGCAAATAATATTCACAGCGACTGCGGATTGTATTTTATGGATCTGGAACTTGGAAAAACTGCAAAACGGGAAGATTTTTCCGAAGTATATGAGGAAAGGGAAGACCGGCTTTTTATCGGAAATTCTGTACATGATCTGACGCATGGGGCTTATGTGGCGGGTACGGACAGGCAGATGTTTGACGTAAAAGACGGAACATTATTGATCGGAAATATGCAGTCGGAGGACTACTATATCCGGCATAAGGACGAAATCAAGCAGTGGCTGCGTGTGAAGAAAGAGTATGACTGTATGGAGTACAGCAGGGATAATCTGTGCATTCTGCATTTGCGGTGTACGGATTATACAGGTTCTCCCGAACTTTTTTTACGAAAGAAATATTGGCTGCAAGGCATGAAAAATATGAAAAAGATCAATCCTGATATGGAATTTATGATTATTACGAATGATGTGAAGGAAGCGGGAAAACTGCTTCCGGGTATTCCGGCGTACAATTTTGATCTGGCAAAGGACTATGCCATTATTAAAAATGCAAAGTATCTCTTACTTGCCAATTCTTCATTTGCTTATTTCCCCGTGTTTACAAGCGATACTGTAAAACAGGTTATTGCGCCTAAATACTGGGCAAGGCACAATGTTTCCGATGGATACTGGGCGTCCGAACAGAATATTTACAGCGGTTTCACCTATCAGGACAGAAAGGGGAGGCTGTTTAGCCCGCAGGAATGCAGGAAAGAGCTGGAAGAGTATAAAAAACGTTCGGGGGCTTATAAGCGTCTGAACCACAGACCGGAAGGGGTGCGGTTATTTCTGGCAAAATGCAGGGCAAAATGGATTTACGGGAAAGCCTATCTGGGAAAAATCGGAAGAGGGGTCAAGAGAAGACTGAAACTGGCATGAGAAATATGCTCAAAGTTTTTGAAAGGGCAATGTCAAATAAGGACAGGAGGGCAGCTTTATGTGCGGTATCGCGGGATTTTGTAACCGAAAAGGCAACTGGCAAAAGGACATTGAAAATATGAATCAGCGGATGATTCACAGAGGACCGGATGCAGGCGGCGTTTGGAGCAGCGCAGGGGAAAGCGTGGTATTTGGGCACAGGAGACTGTCCATTGTGGATCTGTCTGAAAATGGCGCGCAGCCTATGACGAGCGGAAGCGGAAGGTTTACCATCTGCTATAACGGAGAAATTTATAATTATAAAAAACTGGCAAAGAAGCTGCTTGATGAGGGAAAAGTGACGAAATTCCGTGGTTCTTCCGATACGGAGGTATTGTTGGAAGCATTCGAGCATTATGGGGTTGCAGAGACAATCAAACAATGTAAAGGGATGTTTGCCATTGCACTGTTTGATAATGAAACAAGAAAATTATATCTTTTACGCGACAGGGTGGGAGAAAAACCGCTCTATTATGGATTTGTAGACGGTGAATTTGTATTTGCTTCCGATCTTTCCAGCATACGGGTACTGGAGGGTTTTGCAAATCCGATTGAGGAGAAGGTGCTGAACCTTTATTTTGTACACGGTTATATTCCGGCGCCGTACACGATCTATAAAGATATTTATAAGTTGGAGCCGGGCTGTATTTTGGAACTGGGGGCGCCCTATAAAAATATAAAAATCAGTCCCTACTGGTCTATGGCGGAGACGGCGGTTTATGGACAGAACCACCTGTTTCGAGGAAGTGAAAAAGAGGCGGCGGATGAACTGGAAAGGCTGTTAAAGGATTCCATCAAAGAGCAGATGGCAGCGGACGTTCCGGTGGGGGCGTTTTTGTCTGCGGGAATTGACAGTTCTACGATTGTTGCCCTGATGCAGTCTTTAAGCAGCAGAAAAGTCAAAAGCTTTACGATCGGGATGGAAGATAAAGCGTTTAACGAGGCCGTTTTTGCAAAGGAAATTGCAAAACATCTGGGGACGGAGCATACGGAACTTTATATTACCGATCAGGATGCGAAAAAGGTCATTCCGTCTCTGGCAGGGATGTTTGGAGAACCTTTTGCAGACAGTTCCCAGATACCGACTTATCTTGTCAGCAAGATGACAAGGGAGCATGTGACGGTATCTTTGAGCGGAGACGGAGGGGACGAGCTGTTCTGCGGCTATGTAACGTACGACTCCATTAACAGGATCTGGAATAAAATGAAGGCCGTCCCTTATCCGGTCAGGAAACTGTGCAGTGAACTCATCATACACAATCCGCTTATAAAAGATAAGGTCCATCAGACGAAGGGAATGCTGCTTGGGGCAAAGAATCCGGTCAATCTTTATGAACTGTCTAACCAGGAAGAACCTCTTTCCCTGCAGGTCAGTAAAAATACAGACTTTTGTCCATACAAACACAGTGAATATCAATATGGTTCCATCGAGGATTTACAGCATAATATCATGTTAATGGATATGGTTATGTATCATCCGGACGATATTCTGGTGAAGGTGGACCGGGCGGCGATGGCTGTCTCTCTGGAGACAAGGGTTCCCATGCTGGATAAGGATGTGGTAGAGTTTGCCTGGACATTGCCCATCGATTATAAAAAGAAAGACGGTGTGAGCAAAAAGGTACTGAGGGACGTACTGTACCGTTACGTGCCAAAAGAGATGATGGAACGGCCCAAGAAGGGATTTTCGATTCCTATTATGAAATGGCTGAAAGAGCCGGAACTTAAGAGCTGGGCAGAAGCGCTGTTAGACAAAAAAACAATAGAACAACAGGGTATTTTAAACCCGGATGTGGTGGAAAAGATTTGGAGGGACTTTACAGAAAGAGATATCTGGCGGATTCAGATTTGGTACATTCTGATGTTTCAGGAATGGATGGCGGAGCAAAATACGGGATATAGACTTAAAAAGTCTGACGGAACAGTGTGAGATGGGAGAAGCGGATTGAAAAAAAGATGGATAAATGCAGCCGCAGCCCTGTGTTTTCTTTTGGCGGCAGCAGGCGCAGGGGTGTTTCTTTATTTACGAAGAGAGGATAGGGCCGTTTCGTCAGTGCAAATGCTTACCGTGGACAGAAAAGAGAATCCGGTAGGGGTAAATCCTGACGACGTTGTTTTCGGATGGCAGATGTACAGTACGGAAAATGGGAAAAAGCAGAGTGCATACAGAATTGTTGTTGCCGGAACAAAGAAGGATCTTGAGAGAAAAGAATATTTGTGGGACAGCGGCAGGGTGGAAACGAACGTGTCGGCGTATATTCCTTATGAAGGAGAAGCATTGGATCATTCCATGCGGTATTACTGGAATGTACAGGTTTGGGATGAGAACGGGAAGCTGATAAAAGAGACGGAACCTGCCTGTTTTGACACCTGCGCAGGAGAAGACTCGTGGCAGGATATCAAGTGGATCAGCGCGCCTGCAGCGCCGGTGCAGGAAACAGAAGCGGAAGAATTTCATATTTCTTACCAGACCTGTATGGAATACGGGCGCGCTTCTTTTATCTGGGGCGCAGATCAGGGAGAATATGGGAAAAAGTACCGGATGGAACTGGATACTTCGGAAGAGTTTGTAATATGCAGGGTGTTGTTTGAGGATAAAAAGCAGGTTGTCTGGCAGGAAGAGACAAAGCTGGAGAGAAAATCGGAAGAGTTTGTCCTGCAGGATGTGGCTGTGGACATTTATGTGGAGCAGGATCAGGTGTCGGTGCATTTGGATGGAGAAGAAGCTTTTCGGTGCGGGATAGACGGATGCACTCTGCAGGGATATGGATTTTATCAGGACAGAAGCGGGATTACGGTTTATTTTGACGATCTGGCGATCGAAGACAGTCGTGGCAGGAGTCTGGTACAGGAGGATTTTGAAGATCCTGAACATACGGTTTTTGCGCCTTATCATATTACAGTGGAAGACGGCAGGCTGAAAGTAAGGCATCAATCTGTACTGGCACAGATACAGGATAGTCCGGCGCCGCTTTTCAGGCAGGAATTTATGATAGAAAAAGAAGTGGAAAGAGCCTGGCTGTATGCAGCTTCTGTAGGAATCTATGAGCCGTATTTAAATGGAGAAAAAATAGGGGACCGCTATTTTGCATCCGGCAGACAGGCTTTCCGGGAAGAGATAAAGTATGATTCTTATGAAGTGACGGACAGTCTTAAAGAAGGTAAAAATGTCATTGGATTTTCTTTGGGACACGGCTGGTATGACAGAGGAGGTTACAGCCATACCGGAAATTTGGGCGCAAAAGCGCAGCTTGTGATCCGTTACACGGATGGCAGCACGCAGGTAATAGGTACGGATGAATCATGGCAGTGCTATACAGACGGTCCGGTTCGTAATGATGATATGTATAATGGGGAAATTTATGATGCTGCAAAGGAACAGGAGGGATGGAATCAGCCTGATTTTGATGCAGGCGGGTGGCGGAATGCAGCCTGCGATATCATAGACGAGCCGGATATGGAACTTGTTCCGAACCGTATGGAAGGAGTGACATGTATAGAAACACTTGCTCCCATTTCCCGGACGGAACCGGAAGAAGGAGTTTATGTATTTGACTTCGGACAGGAATTTACAGGTATCGTATCTTTGTCGGAGTTAAAAGGAAAGAGCGGAGACTGTGTAACCATTCTTTATGGGGAAGCTTTGAATGAGGAAAATCTGTCAGGAAAGGATGGCGCGGACGGGACGGTCTGGCGTGATAATTTACTGATGGCTCAGAATGCGGACTATTATATTATGGATGGAGATACCGGGGCATATACGCCTTCCTTTGTATGCCGGGCCTTTCGTTATGTGCAGATAGAAGGACTGTCAGAGCCTTTGGAGCCCACGAATATAAAAGCATATGTACTTTCCGGCATCAAAAAGGAAACCGGTTCTTTTACTACTTCTAATGAAGATTTGAATCAGCTCTATAAGAATATTTTGTGGACCCAGCGCAGTAATTATCTGGACATTCCTTCAGACTGCCCGCAAAGGGATGAAAGGCTTGGATGGAGCGGGGACGCTCAGATTTTTGCGCGCAGCGGCGCTTACAACGGCGATTTGTATCATTTTATGGACAATTACTTATACTATTTGCGGGAAAGCCAGAATGAAGAAGGAGCCTATGCGGATATTGTACCGAACAGGGAATGCGGTTATGGAAATAACGGCTGGGCGGATGCGGGAATTACCATAACATGGTATCACTATTTGCAATATGGCGATAAACGGATTATACTGGATAATTATGAGGCAATGTGCCGGTATGTGGATTATCTTGTAAATACCAGTGAAGAGTTTATCAGGACAAGGCAGGCTTACGGCGATCACAATCCCATTTCCGATACGCCGCAGGAAGTGACGAATACTGCTCTATGCGCTTATGTATCAGGGTTACTGAGAAAGATGGCTGACGAGATTGGAGAAAAAGAAGACGCCGCTTATTTTGAGGAAATCTACAACAAATATAAGAGCGCCTGGCAGAAAGCGTTTGTAAAGGAGAACGGTTCTATTGAATGCTGGACACAGACGGCTTATACATTAGGTCTGACGTTTGATTTGTTTGACGAGAAAAGGCAGATGGCGGCGGAGCATTTGTCAACCTGTGTGTCCTATACGGAAAACCATTTGAACACAGGATATATAGGAACGCAGTTTGTCCTTCCTGCACTTTCTGATAACGGAATGAGCGAACAGGCCTACACCGTATTGGAGCAGACCACATACCCGTCCTGGCTTTATATGGTACGAAGCGGGGGTACAACGGTTTATGAGCGGTGGAACAGTTATGAAGAGCAGGAAGACGGAACTTATTTTTTGCAGGGGTCTTTGAACCACTGCGGTCTGGGCAGTGTGAATGAATTTTTATTCCGCTATGTTCTTGGGATAGAGGCGGATGAAAATGAGCCGGGATTCCAGCATTTTATTTTACAGCCGACAATCGGAGGCAGCCTGACCTATGCAAAAGGGCATTATGAGAGTATCTATGGAACCATTATCAGCGAATGGGAAAGAGCGGAAGATGGCAGCGTTACCTATCATGCCGTAATCCCTGCCAATACATCGGCCTCTTTGATCTTCCCGAACGGGGAGACAAGGGAGCTTGAATCAGGGGAACATACCATACAATTCGGGGACAAAACGGCAGCAGAATAAGTGATTAAGTTTATGAAAAGTAAAGAGGTTTAAATGGAAACAAAACAGAAATTATATCTTCCCAATGTGACGCTTGTTGCAATGACCAGTGTGCTGGTGCGGGAAACGATAAAAGCAATGCAATACAGCATGAGAGAGATTACATTTGGCGACGCGGTTTTGATTACGCATAAAAAACCCTGGTATCTGCCGAAAAATATCAAATACAAGCATATTGACATACTGGATAATATTGACCGGTTTAATTATGAAACCGTATATAATATGGGGGACTATATTGATACGGAGTTTGCCCTGCTTGTGCATTATGACGGATTTGTGGTAAATCCTGATATGTGGAGGGATGAATTTTTAGAATATGATTATATCGGTTCGCCCTGGCCGGAACCTCATAAAGGGGACGGGACGTCTTACTGGGATGCTTACGGGAATCCGAGCAGGGTGGGAAACAGTGTTTCGATCCGCAGCAAAAGGCTGATGGAGTTCCCTAAAAAAGCAAAGATTCCCTGGGTGCAGGTGGACGGATATTATAATGAGGATATTTTTATCTGCTGTAAGAATAAGCATTTGTTTGAGGAAGCGGGGATGCGTATTGCGCCGGTGGAGGTGGCAAAGTATTTCGGGCATGAAAAGATGATACCGGAAGTGCAGGGAATCCGTCCGTTTATTTTTCACAAATGGGGTGGAACGAACGCTGAATATCCTGATTTCAGAAGAAAAAAACTGATTCGTCCTTTTCTTGGAAGGATGCATGAGAAATTGGATCTTTATCTGAAGAGTAAAAAGGCGGAAAAAGAGAAATAGGGAGCCTGTTAAAGCAGGCAGATAGGGATGAATATGATATACGACTGTTTTCAATTTTTTAATGAGCTGGATTTATTAAAATTAAGGTTAAAGATACTTTCGCCGGTAGTAGATAAGTTTGTAATCAGTGAAGCGACGGAGACCTTTTCCGGTCTGCCCAAACCGTTATATTATGAAGAAAATAAAGAAATGTTTGCGGAATTTAAAGACAGGATTATTCATGTGGTGGTTTCGGATACGCCGCAAGGGACTACGCACGAGAGGGATACTTATCAGAAAAACGGCGGTACAAAAGGACTTGCCGGCTGTAAGGATGAAGATATTATTTTATTCAGCGATTTGGATGAAATTCCAAATCCGAAGGCGATCCGGGCAGTATTAGAGAAGTTTCAGGAGGATAAGATTTATCATTTTGCACAGAGACTGTTCTATTGTTATATGAATATGGAGGAAGTATCAGGAAGTCTGCTTTCCTATGCAGGAGAATTTGAAGGCGTAGAAAAGAAACAATGGATCGGTACGAAGATGTGCAGTTATAAACTGATGAAGGAAAAAAATATCCGGTTTGGGGAACTGCGTTATCCTGAGTGGAAGGAAATTGGCGTCCGGGTAGCGGATGGCGGATGGCATTTTGGATACATGGGCGGATTTGGAGAAACGGACATGAAAAAGCGGGTGAAAGAAAAGGTAGTATCCGCTGCTCATCAGGAGTATAACAGCCGTTCCGTATTATCGGAAGTGGAAGATAAAATAAAAGACGGAAAAGATATTTTCGGAAGAGACGCGGAATTTGTCAAAGTTGAGATAGATGAAAGTTTTCCGCAATATTTAAGAGAGCATCAGAAAGAATATCAACATTTTATTTTAAACGATGAATCCGAGTATGAAAAAAAACGCCGCCATTTTCAGGCGAAGCTGCGCAGATTCGTAATGGGATGCGGCCGCAGGGTAAAGAGGATCTTTGGCCGGTAAGTAAGGACTGACAGAAAAGAGGAAAGTTATGCTGTTTCATTCTTATATATTTATTCTTTTGTTTCTGCCCATAGCAGTGGCAGGGTATTATGGAATGAATAAGACAGGAAAATATAAGCTGGGATTGTTGTGGCTGATCGGGATGTCCTGCTGGTTTTACGGCGCGTTCAGTGTGAAATATCTGCTGCTTTTTTTATGCAGTATCGGGATCAATCAGGCGGGAGTGCGGTGGATGGGAAAAATTTCTTCTTCGTCACGAAAGCGGCTTTTGCTTATTTCTATAGTCCTTTTTGATATTGGTCTTTTAGTGTATTACAAATACAGCAATTTTTTTATAGAAAATCTCAATGCGGTATGCAAAACAGATTTAGAGTTATTGCAGCTGGGACTGCCGGTGGGCATCAGTTTTTATACATTCCGTCAGCTTGCATATGTGGCAGACTGTTACAGGGAAGAGGCAGAGCCGTATCCTTTTTTGGAGTATATGGCATATGCACTGTTTTTTCCCCTGATCATTCAGGGGCCCATTGCGTCTCATGATAAAGTGATAGCACAGTTCCGGGATGAAAAGCGGAAAAAAGTAAATTATGTAAACTTGAGTAAAGGGATTTATGCATTTGCAAGGGGAATGGCAAAAAAAGTGCTGTTGGCAGATACCCTTGCCCCGATTGCAGATTTGGTGTTTCCACGGCCATACGCCTATGATACAGGGAGTATATTCATTGCAATGCTGTGTTATACGCTCCAGATTTATTTTGATTTCAGCGGGTATTGTGATATGGCATACGGTATCGGTCAGATGTTTGGTATCGAACTGCCGTTTAATTTCTACTCTCCTTATAAAGCGGAATCCATTTCGGATTTTTGGGACAGGTGGCATATCACACTCACAAAGTTTTTTACAAAATATATTTATATTCCTCTTGGGGGAAGCAGAAAAGGAAAGATCAGAACTTATCTGAATACGCTGTTTGTTTTTTTTATAAGCGGATTATGGCATGGTGCAAATTGGACTTTTGTTTTGTGGGGAATTTTAAATGGTGTTTTGATGGTGCTGGAGCGTATTTTTAAGTCCGCGCTGCAAAAGATTCCTAAGGCGGTACGAAGAGGCGTGACATTTATTATTGTGGTTTTCTTATGGAGTATTTTCAGAGTGCCTGAAGTGGCGCATGAAAAGCTTCTTTTAAAGCAGATAGGGCAGTGGCAGTTTGGACCTGTGAACCAGACGTTTGTGGAGTATTTTAATGAGCTGACCGAAGTGAGGCTTTTGGGAAGACTGGGGATTCAGGGAATAATAGACGCCTATCCGGCGGTATTGCTGCTGGCTTTTCTGGCGGTATTACTGCTTGCCGTATGGTTTTTTAAAAATACAGAAGAGCAGACTGCCGCGCTTCAGTTTGAGAATACGAAACGGTATGGATGGAAAATGGCGGAGGCGGTTTTACTGTTAACATGGAGTATTTTGTCGTTGTCAAATATCAGTGAGTTTATTTATTTTAATTTTTAGGACGCCTGAAAATCAGTTCGTGCAAAGCAGATAGGAGCGAATGTGAGAGAACAGAATGCAAAAAAATGGTTTTTTACCTTTTTCATAATACAGGTGAGTATTCTTATATTCATTATTCTTTCGATGGTCCTTGTGGATCCGTATTTTCATTATCATAAGCCTCTGCCCGGTATTTCTTACAGACTTTATGAAGAAAGATATATTAATGACGGTATCTCCAGACATTTTGATTATGATGCCATGATTACCGGAACAAGTATGACACAGAATTTTAAGACAAGTGAATTTGATGAATTGTTTGGTGTAAAATCTGTGAAGGAGCCTTTTTCCGGGGCAGGTTTTGAAGAACTTTCAGAAAATCTGGGACGGGCGCTTTCTTATAATGAAAATCTGAAAACTGTTCTGATGTGTCTGGACTACTATGGATTTAACAGAGAGTATGACTGGAAACAGTATGAAGATTATCCTGAATATCTTTATGATGAGAATGTTTTTAATGATACGGCTTATGTACTCAATAAGGCGATTCTTTACAGGGGACTGTTTAATACGATCTATCTGACGCTGACAGGCGAAGAAGGAACGACTTTTGATGAATATTCGGCATGGGCGGCTCCCTACGGGTTTGCTCAAATCATGGAGAGCTATGAAAGACTGGAAGAAAAGGGGGAAATGGCGTCGGGACTGTCAGAAGAGGAAAAGGAAAGGGTACGAAAGAATATAGAACGCAATCTTCTGCCTGTGATAGAGCAGTACCCTGATACGGAATTTTATTTTTTCTATCCGCCCTACAGTATTTTATATTGGGACTCATTAGATAGAGACGGAACGCTGAAAGCGCAGTTAGAAGCGGAGGAGATGGTTACGGATCTGCTGCTTTCCTATGATAATGTGAGACTGTTCAGTTTTTTTGAAAATACGGAACTGATTTGTAATCTTGACAATTACCGGGATAAAGAACACTATATTAGTGAGATAAATTCTTATATATTGGATCAGATGAGCCGGGGAAACTATGAAATTACCAGAGAAAATAAAGAAGCGCATATGGCGTTTATGAGGCAGTTTTATCTGAATTTTGATTATGAAGCGTTTTATTCTATGCAGATGAAGGAAAGTACGGGAGAGGAGTTGGCAGATGAACAGGGATAGAAGTAGAAAGTATTTATTTTATATAGCGGCAGGGATTGCATTTCTGGCAGTCCTTCTTATGAACTTTCTAACGCCGACCATGTCGGATGATTATTTCTATGGAGCGGTTGCAAGAGATGCAGGGAATCTCTGGGGGATTCTTGTCAGTGAATATGAAAATTATATGGGACATACCGGAAGGAATGTGGCGCATTTTATTTTGAAATGTTTTTTAAGCGGGGACAAATGGGTTTTTAATTTGTGCAACAGTCTGAACTTTATAGGGCTTTCGCTGTTAATTTATGCCAATATAGAGAAAAGAAAAAAATATGATGTGACGGTGTTTGTGCTGATTCAGATGCTTTTATGGATTTTTGGCATCCGCTTTGGAGAGACCATACTCTGGGAAACGGGTTCCTGTAATTATTTATGGGGAACCACCAATATTTTAGGCGCTGTTACTTTGGTACGGTTTGCGCTGAAAAACGGAGAAAAGCTGAAAAATCCGTATTTGTGGGGAATCTTATTGTTTTTGACCGGTATCATCGGAGGATGGTGCAATGAGAATACTTCCGGCGGCGGTATTCTTTTGATGCTTTTATTGATAGGAAGCGCCTGGTATAAAAAGCAGAAAATCAGGCCGTGGGTTTATGCAGGACCGGCGGGGATGGTCATCGGATTTATGATTATGTTTTTGTCTCCCGGAAACTGGGTGAGAGCTTCTTTTACAGAAGATAATTATGGAGGAATTGTAAAATACATTGCCCGGTTTTATAAAGTTACGCTTTCGGTGGAAGAGAATTTATTTGCTCTTTTACTGCTTTTACTGGTTTTGGTGATTTTAGCAAAAGCACAGAAGTGTGAATGGAAGGAACTGGAGAGTACGGGGATCTATTTTGTGGCGGCGATAGCTACCTGCTATGCCCTTATCATGGTGCCAACGCCGGTGGCGCGCGCTTATTTCGGGGCAGGCATTTTTCTGACAGTTGCCTGTGTACAATGCTTTGTGCTGATCACGGAGAAAGAAGCGGCAATTCGCGCCCTGAAGCAGAGTTTTGTATATGGAATGCTTTTGTATATGGGATTTACTTATGTGGACAGTGTGGTGAATGTGGCGCGAATCTGCCGGGATTATGAGCGGAGAGACGCCTATATATGGGAGCAGAAGGCAGCAGGGAAGACAGAGATCGTCGTTCCGCTTATTCAGGAAGGTTTTGAGACAAAGTACAGTTTTGGTTATGATACGGATTTTGGCGTGGACAGCGGTTATTGGGTAAATGGAATGGCGGAAAAATATTATGAGGTGGATTCTATCCGGGCAGTGCCTTTGGAGGAGTGGACGGAATATTAAGAAAGAATATCCGTTTTGAAATGCATGGAAAGAAGGTATTTGCATGAGTGATATTACGAAATATAAAGATAAAATGAATCAAATAATTGAATATGCAAATAATAGAGATATGCATATCAGCTATAATATAATTTTAGATATTTTAATGGATAAAAATAATGATATTTCAGGGGAAAAAATAGCGGAAATGATTCGTGAAATCGGAAACAGCGGAATCATTATCGATCAGGGTGAGGCGGACGAAGACTATGCGAATGATTATAGGAATGAAGCATATTATGAAAAGGATAGTAAAAAGCCTGTGGAACCCTGGAAATACATACCGGCACAGGTCAATATTTCCCATCGTGTTATGACAATATCGGATGTGATAGACAGACTGACTTTTCATGAATTTGATTTAAACCCGGAGTTTCAGAGAAAAGGCGGTTTATGGGGAGTGGATAAACAGAGCCAGTTGATTGAATCTTTAATGCTTAAAATTCCGCTGCCTACTTTTTATTTTGATGCGGTCGATGACGGAAACTGGGTGGTTATCGATGGTTTACAGCGGTTGATAACAATCGATAACTTTATGGTACAGAAGAATTTTGAATTGCAGGGATTGGAATATTTACGTGAATTTGAAGGCTGTAGCATGGATGATCTGCCGAGACAGTATTATCGAAGAATAAAAGAGACACAGATCAATGTTTATACAGTGGAAAAAGGGACTCCAGCGGATGTGATTTATAATATTTTTAAAAGAATCAATACCTCAGGCATGAAGTTGGAACCACAGGAAATGCGGCACGCATTATACAGAGGAAATGCAACGGAATTAATCGGCAGAATGGCAGCAAGCGACAGTTTTCTAAATGCGACGGGGAGAGTAATTGATACCAGTAGAATGCTGGACAGAGAATATATTACGCGATATCTGGCATTTACAGAACTGGACTATTGTACGGAATATAAAGGGAATATTGACAGTTTTCTGGTGAAAGCTCTGACTACGATTCATCAATACAATGAGGAAGAGCAGAAAAAAGTCGAAAAAGATTTTTATAATATTATGAATACTTGCAGCGCCATTTTTGGAAAGTATGCTTTTCGCCGGGTCGCTTCAAATGGAAAGCGGGGACCAATTAATAAGGCGTTGTTTGAATTATGGAGTATTTGTTTACATGAGCTTACTTTGAAGGAGCGAAAAGAACTGGTCAGGCAGAAGGATATAGTATTTGAATCGTTTAAAAATCTTTTATTGCAGGAAGAGTTTTCAAAATGGATTAAATCTGGTGATAAATATTCATTGGAATTACGGGTGAGTGCAAGTAAACGTATGTTGGAGGAAATATTACATGATCCAAAAAGTCAGCTTAAGTAACTTTAAGTGTTTTGAGAAAATGGAATGCGAATTAAAAAATGTTAATATCCTTACCGGATTAAATGGTATGGGAAAGTCGACAGTGATACAGTCGCTGCTGTTATTGAGGCAGTCTTCGGAGTCAGGGAAGGCATCTAATTTAAAATTGAACGGCGAGTATGTAAAATTGGGCATAGGAAGGGACGTTTTGTATGAAAAAGCAGTCAGAGAAGAAATAGAATTTATGCTTGAATATACAGGAGGAAAAAGCCGTTATGTATATGAATATGACACAAAATCAGATGAACAGATTCTAATAGACAGTGATGTGAAAGGAACAGAGAAATGCCCTGTATATGCGGAAAGATTCACGTATTTGTCAGCGTTTCGCATTGAACCCCAGAAAATATACGGTATGACAAATAAAGCGAATATTCAGAGACATGCATGGGGAAACAACGGTGAGTTTTCTTTACAGTACTTAAAGGAATATGGGTCTGATGATGTGGTCAACAGTCATATTTTCAGAAACAATATGGATGATCCGGCCCCAAAAAGCATAGCAAATCAGGTGAATGAATGGTTACAGATGATATCGCCGGATGTTAGGGTAAACATAGAAATGGATCAGTTGATGAATCGCTCGGAACTACGCTTTGAATTTGTGGAAGGCGAAAACACAACGAATCTTTATAAATGTATCAATGTGGGATTCGGGCTTACTTATGTTTTACCGATTATTATTGCTCTGGTATCTGCGGAATGTGGAGATATTGTCATACTGGAAAACCCGGAGGCGCACATTCATCCGAAAGGGCAGAGAATGCTTGGAGAATTGATTGCGAGAGCAGGCGCTTCGGGCGCCCAGATTATTGTGGAAACCCATAGTGATCATATTTTAAACGGAGTCCGGTTAGCGGTAAAACATCATTGTATTGCAAAAGAGCAGGTGGAGCTGATCTATTTCTATAAGGATCAGGAAGATGGGTACAGGCATAAGTGTGAAATACCTCACATTTTGGATAATGGAAAAATCGATCATTGGCCGGAAGGTTTTTTTGACGAATGGGAAAATGCATTGTTGGATTTAGTTTAATCACGAAAGAAAATACAGACGGATGGAGTCGGATATGCAATTAGTAATGAATGATATTTCTTTCAGATATCGATTTGAGAATAAAGAACTGGCAATGAGCGCGGTAAGAGAATGGCTGGAGGTTTATCGGGATCTAAAATCCGACAGAGTAAAAAATGTTACAGGGATATTGACCGGCAATATTGACCGAGATTTTGAAACAGCGCCCGACTATAAATGGATACAATTGCTTCAGGATTTTAAAGATAAAGAGGATCAAAGGCTGCTTTTGACAGTGCTGCAGGCATCAGATGCCCTGAATGATGAAGAAAATGACATCGTCCCTTTTGCACTATTGAAGGAGAGTTCTGTTTTATGTGCGTATGCCTATAAAACAGGAGGCATCTGTATTAGTTTAAAGAGTTGGAACGAATGCAGGAAAAAACTGTTAGAGGGCAGAATTGGCAAAAACGATGTTCAAATAAAGAATATAGCGGAAAGGCAGCATATAGATAAAGAGTATGCTGCAGAGCTTGGAATCCGAATATACGAGCCCAATCCTAAACACAGTATGAGTGCTTATATGCGAAAAGGAGTGGAAGTAAGCGTCATGGATCTGCCGGATGATGAGGCACAGGCAGTACTGAATATGGCGGTCGAACTGAATGGATGCTATTATGCCAGGTATAATGGTAAATACTATCAGTTTCCCAATACAAGAATAAATATATATCATGGTTTTAGAAATGATAAAATTGCAGAAGATATAAAAAGGAAAATTGACAGAGTATTTACATAAAAAGATATTGCACTGAAGAAAGGAAACGTTTTTCAGTGCAATATTTTTTGTGCTTTATGGTACTTGTATTCGTATGGAATCTGCAAACGCTGCCACATCCGCAATACCGCCGGTCAAACGGTTGATCACGATAAACCGGATCTCTGGCTGCAAGTCTGTGTCGGCAAGGTAATCCGTTTCATTCCCCTGGATGTATAAGTGCCTCTTCTCTTTTTCATCAGACAGATAAGTTACCGGTCCGAAGGTGGTGCCAAGTTCTGTCAAAGTTTCTCCGTTCAGACTTTCCCAAATGCTCTGCCAGCCATTGTCAATCAGAAGGAAATAGTCCTGTTTCCGCTCGGCTGCCGCAGCAAGCTTCTCAGGAGCCTGATAGATACAAAGGCTTTCTAACGTTTCGAGAAAATCTTCCTGGCCGTACAAGCTGGAATCGGCGGGGAGATATATGCAAATACTTAAATTGGTATCTTCCAGCAACGTCATATAATTTTCTAATACGGTCTCATTTTGAAGCTGGCTGAGTTTATACTCAACCTTTTCTTCTTCACTGTTAAACCTCACTTTCTGATAAAAATCCAGGTCTTCATATACCGGCTGCATGGCATGGTATAATTTCCAGGTCTGAAAATACTGCCAGCCGGAGTAAACTTCCATATCCAGCGCAGGCAGGTCTGTCATACATTCTCCGTCCGTCACATAACGGGTTTCCAATAAAACGCCGTCTTCCGTAAAGAAACGAACTGTATGGGTTTCCCCGGTGGAGGGAGGAATGTCAAAGGCAGGAGAGTCCGTATGCCATATTTGGTTCAGATAATTGATCCGCCCTGCAAGAAAGTACTTTAAATATCTGACATAACTGTCGTATTCCATATAACTCATAGAGGCGGACTGCACCGTCTCAAAGGGCCGCCTTGTTGTGTCCATAGCAACGGAGGCAGAAAGCAGCTCCGTGTAAGCGTCTATTTTCTGCTCCAGCACTTCCTCTAAAAAGGGCAGAAGCTGTTCGTAATAACCGGTCAGTCTGTTATAAAAATCCGGGTTGGCATATAAAGTCATGTACCAGTCGTTCATGCTGTTTGGATAGTCTTCTATGGGAGCGGTATAATCCGGCAGGGAAGTTCCCATAGCCCGGTCATAGTCCCATAAAGGACCGGCTTTTAATATATCGCTGTTCCGGTCTTTATAATAAAACGCGCTCATCCGCATGGCGTCAGGATTTAAGGAAAGCTTGTCAATCAAAAACTGTTTGGCAAAGGAATCCAGATCCAGCAGATCATGATAGGATGTATCATTTTCCAGTAACAGATTTTCGATATTTTGAATGTAGGTCTGAATATAATCCAGTTCTTCTTTGGTGGGGAGTTTTGGACTTTTCAATGCAAAGTTATATCCGCAGGAAGTAGTAAAATAGGCCTCTCCTGCTTCTAAACGTTCGGTTTCTTCCCGTTCAATCAGATAACCGCCTGAAATATTGGGGGGATTTTCTGATTTTTCGTTTTCTTTTTCCAGGTCGTGTATTTCCACTCTTCCGTCAGCGACAGTCACAGCTTCCGTCAGCAGATACAGTCCCTGATACTCTCCGTTACAGTACAGATCCACCCAGGTGCAGCCCGGATTGTATTCCATATCAAGATAATCGGCCATTTCGTAGATCAGTTTCGTGTGTATTTTGTCATATTCGTAGTAAAGCGCAAGCAGATTCCATTTTTTCCCGGATTCCAGCCCGCATAAAGGCGAGGCTTTGTCCAAAACAATAGTATAGGCTTTTTTGTCGGTATCAAAGGTGGAATTGCCTCTGGCGGAGATTCGTTTCAGATTCCCGGAATACTCTTGATTTCCCGTTACTGCCACGATGCCAAGAGACCCCTGTTCTTCGTTATTTTTATCAGCGTTGACATATTCCATATTTCCGCTTTCCGTCTCCAGAAAAAGGGAAGGGAGATTGGCGGATTTCATAAAAATAACACGGTATTCCTGCCCCATGAAACACAGGGTATAAGGCGTTTTGCTTTCCCATGTAAAACGGTCCTGTTTAGAAAGCGGAACGCCGTCTGCTAAAAGGGTTCCATTTTCCAACAGATCGCAATAGATATGATGATTCTGTACAAAAGAAGGAAGGAAAAAATAGGCGGTATGATCTGTTTCGTTAAACCACGGATAAAGGACTCTTTCCGTATCATCCGTCTTTAAGGAAAGCGCCAGATTACCCTGCTCGTCGACCAGAAACCGGGCCGTACGGTTCTGGCCGGAAAAGAGAAAACAGCCAAATACAATGAGCAAAGCAAGAAGAACAAGTAATTTCCAAGTTTTACGCAAGATAACTGCCTCCTAAATCCGATATTCCCCGTCGTGGGCAAGAAAATTAATCTGTTGAAATTCCGCATGATTTTTTAAAGCACGGAGCAGTTTTGCCTCTTCATTAGTCCGTAATTCATAAATCACTTCCGTTTCACCATGACGAAAGCTGTTGGACTTTTCCTTTACGTTTTTACAGTATTTGCTGATAATATCATGAATTTCGTCCCAGTCTACCGTATCTGCACCGGTTCGCAAAATTAAAACAGCGGAGGCCTTGGAATTGGGAATAAACTGCATTGCTAAAATCAAAACCGTCATAATGACGCAGAGCAAAACGGACAGAAGCTGTAAGCCCACACCGCAGATAATGCCCGCACTGATTGTCCAGAACAGATAAAGCAGGTCGAGAGGGTTCTTTACGGCATTACGAAAACGTACAATGGAAAGTGCGCCGACCATACCAAGGGAAACAATTAAGTTGGACTGCATGGCAATCATGATAGCGGCAATAATGACGGGCAGGCCTGCAATGGTGACGTTTAAGTCTCTGGAATAAAAACCTGCTTTGCTGGTTAGTTTATATACGGAAAAGATGTAAATGCCGATGAGCGCCGCAACGCCTAAGATAAAGAAAACAGCGCCGGGAGTTAGGTCCCCTCCTCCTGCAAGACTTTCATATACACTGTTTTTGATAACGTCCTTTGTAGACATAGGAATCCTCCATTATATTTAAAATATAGTAACAGCCTCTCTACAGATCCGGTACTTGGAATAAGAGGTCTGATTCATGTTTCCGGTTTCCAATAATCCGGCAATAAATCCGGGTAAAAATTCGTCATATTTGATTTCCACAACCCGGTCAAACGAAGGAACCGGAAGATAGTGCGCCTGATTGCCTTGGACAAAGCCGTCAAAATCCGTACTGCTCCGCAGATTCCTGTCCAAAGTAATCCGTACGTTTCCGGCGTCGAATACATAGGCGGCACGGTCATACTCTACAATGACTTTAGGGGCGAGCCCTCGATTTGCTATGGCAAGATTAAATAATGTGACAGTGCTGTCAAAAGAAGGCTGCTCATCGGGGAGGCATTCTCCGGCAAGTAAAAGTTTTAACTGATCTGTCGTGATGTTCTGCGCTTTTTTGAAGACGCGGCTGTCCTTTTTGTACTTGACTTCCAGTTTGATGGTCTGAAAAGAATCATTATAGATGCGGACGCGGTATTTTTGCCGCAGGCGGTATCCGTCCACGGTCTCGTGTAAATGGGTATCATAGTAATCGTCAAAATATACGCTTGTAATTTTGTAACCGTCGTCTTTCGTCTGATTTTTATCCGGGCGCAGAACAGACTTTAAACGTGCCTGTATTAACGTCATAGCCCTTTCATCACAGGAATACTTGTCCTCTACACGGTACATGGGTTCCATGTTTTTTCCTTTCGGGAAATAAAATATATTTTATTATTTTGCAAAATAACTGCAAAAAATAATACTAGGCAGATTATAGCAGATATTTCCCTCTTTGCAAAGGGAAAATGCCATTCATTGACAGTATGTGGGAATATTGCTAAAATATGAGTCAGTGAGGGAATTACGGGTACGAAAGGAACAATTTATGTTGTGACAGGTAGAAAAAAATGAGCCAGAAGATCGAAAAATCGGGAAAACTTGCTTTTTATGCAGCGCTTGCTTTGGAGATGCTGTTTGTTCTGATTGACAAGAGTGAATATATTCTGCCTTATGAAACATGGCTGTTCCGTTTTACGTTTGCCCTGTTTGTATTTAAGATTGCGTGCACCAGATATACGAAAAAAGAATGGATTTGTATAGCTTTCTTTGGATTCCTTGGTATCCTGTCTTTTCTGGTGACCGACAGGGAAGAAATGATCAGAGTAACGGCGCTTGTGGCGGCATGTAAGGGAATCGATATCAAAACGGCGGCAAAGCTTACTTTTTATGAAACAGCTGCAGGATGCGGTATCATTGCTTTATTGTCATTAACAGGGATTTATGGCGCTGCTTATGTAACGGCAAATTACAGGGGCGGCGGTATGGAAGAAACAAGATATTGTCTGGGAATGGGACATCCCAATGCACTGCATTGTATGTTTTTTATGGTCTTAACGTTAGGCCTGTATCTTTATAATGAGAAATGCAAATGGCAGCATTACTGCCTGCTTCTGCTTGCGAATTTCGGGCTGTTTTATCTGACGGATTCCAGAACGGGAGTTCTGTCGGGGGCAGGCGCCATCGCATTATTTGCGCTTTTCAGATATGTTCCCCAATTGGAAGAAAAGAAGGCAGTATATATCGGGGGAATTGTTTTTTGTATCCTCTGTATTGTATTTACTGTTATTACAGGACTTTACGGAGAAGAAATAGGCGTGATCAAATGGATCAACAGAAAAGTGAACGGCCGTCTGCAGATCGGACTTTGGGAGGGCGGAGTAAGGACATGGCGGCTTTTTTCTGAAAAAGGAAGAGAATCTTATTTTGATATGGGATGGATGCGCATGTTTTATTGGTATGGGATTATTCCGGCGCTTACTTATCTTACCGTAATCGGACTTTGCATCAGGCAGTGCTTTTACAAAAAGGACGGCAGGGCGTTTCTTGTTTTTATTATATTGACGGCGTATACGGTTTTGGAAGCACATTTGATCTCGGTATATATAGGAAGAAACTATATGCTTTTACTGATAGGCGCATTTTGGACAGGAATTGTCGGGACGCTTTGGAAGAAGGGGGAATAAGGATATAGATGCAGAATATTAACCGGAAAAATAAAATGATAGAAATATACAGTCTGATACTGATTGATCTGGTAGTAGTGTTTCTTTCTTATACGCTGGCATTGTTTATAAGAAATATTGCGAGACCCTATGATTATGATACTCAGATTCATTATATGGGATATTTATATTTGGCGTTGTTTTGTGTCTTATACAGTGTTTTGGTGGAAGGAAACCGTGGATTTTTTTCACGGGGATATTATGTGGAATTTGTAGCGGTATCCAAATATACAATATCCATCCTGGTAGTATGGCTGATGGTTTTATTTGTAAATAAACAGATTTTAAGTGTTTCAAGGCTTATTTTCTTTTCTTTTGGCATGATAAATATCCTGTTTACTTATGCCGCCCATATTATTTTTAAAAAATATATGTTGATTTATTATAAAAAGAGCTCTAACAGCGATAAGATTATGATTGTGACACTAAAGAGCGAGGCGGAGAAGATAGTGAAACGTCTGACAGAGGGGGAAGACTGGAATTATCAGGTGACCAGCGTTGCTGTTCTGGACTGTGACATGACGGGAGAGACCATTGGCGGGATTCCGGTGATTGCCAATAGTGAAAACCTCTATGAGACGGCAAGGCAGGTGATGTTAGACGGGGTATTTCTTCGTCTGCCGGGATACAGTAACGTGCAGATAGAGAAAATGATTTTGTCTTTTGAAAATATGGGAATTGTAAGCCACTATAATTTTGATTTTGAAGGCCTTGCTTCATCGGAAAAGATGATTGAAAATTTTGCAGGGTATACGGTGGTGTCTTATTCGTTAAAATATTTTGATTTCAGGCGGCTTTTAATTAAACGCGCTATGGATATTTTAGGAAGCATTGTGGGATTATGCATTACCGCATTTCTTACGCCGTTTGTGGCGGCGGCGATTAAGATAGAGTCCAAGGGGCCGGTTTTCTTTTCGCAGATCAGGATCGGTAAAAACGGCAGGCGCTTTAAAATTTATAAATTCCGTTCCATGTATTTGGATGCCGAGGAGAGAAAAAAAGAGCTGGAATCACAGAATGAACTTTCAGGACCAATGTTTAAAATGGAAAATGATCCGAGGGTGACGAAGGTCGGAAAATTTATACGAAAAACAAGTATTGATGAACTGCCTCAGTTTTTTAATATTCTGATCGGACAGATGAGTCTGGTTGGAACCAGACCGCCCACAGAAGATGAATTTGAAAAGTACAGTCTCCATTATCGCAGGCGGTTAAGCATTACGCCGGGACTGACAGGGATGTGGCAGGTAAACGGCAGAAGTGAAGTCACGGATTTTGACGAAGTGGTGAAGTATGATCTGGAATATATTGACAACTGGTCTTTGGGATTGGATATTAAAATTCTTGTGCAGACGGTGGTCAGCGTTTTATTTAGAAAAGGAGCCAAGTAGATGCCTGAGTACGGGCATTTTCCGCACGAATTTAGATTTTGTGAGCAGATGAATGGAGGATTACAATGGATATGAAAACAGCAGTGGCAATCATAATTTTTAACAGACCGGACACTACGGCGCAGGTTTTTGAAACGATCCGTAAGGCAAAACCGCCGAAACTTTATATTATTTCCGACGAGGCAAGAGAGGGAAAGGCCGGGGAGCGGGAAAAAGTGGATGAAACCCGGGCCCTTGTGGAAAACGGCGTCGATTGGGAATGCGAAGTGTTTCAAAATTATGCGCCTAAAAATATGGGGTGCAAGAAAAGAGTTGCCAGCGGAATCAGCTGGGTGTTTGAGAACGAAGAGCAGGCAATTATATTAGAGGACGATTGTGTGCCCAGACCGGAGTTTTTTGAATATTGTCAGGAGATGCTGGAAAGATACAAAGACGATGAAAAAATAATGATGGTATCAGGAACCAATAATGTGCCTTCCTATACCGTTCCCCAAAGCATCTGCTTTTCAAGGTTTCCCTGTATCTGGGGATGGGCAACCTGGAGAAGGGCATGGAATCTGTATGATATAGAAATGAAGGACTGGCCGGAAATTCACGAAAAAGGTCAGTTTAAGCCTTATTTTCATGGAATCGAATATAAAGTATTTGCAAGAGACGCTTCCCGCATCCATGCAGGACTGGTAGACACATGGGACATGCAGTGGCAGGTTTGCATTTTGAAAAACGGCTTCGGCGTTGTTCCCCAGGGCAACCTGATCCATAATATTGGCTGCGGACATGAGGAGGCAACGCATACGAAAGATAATTCCAAAGAAATAGCGGAATATGGAACCATTTCTTTTCCGATCAAGGCGCCGGAGAAGGTTGAGGCGGATCTTTCCTATGACAAAGCGTATACGAAAGCGATCTATGGAATGAAACGTGTGGTCAATGGAGCGGTTCATAAGATCATTAAATAGGTAGTTTTAAGATTTACTGTTCCGTATGGCTGTCTGATAGATTTCATGCATGCGGTGATAGACGGCTTCTTCAGTATAAGATTCTTCATAACAGCGGCGGGCGTTTTCCTTCAGAGCTGCTTCGGCTTTGGAATCCTGTATCAGGCTGTTAAAAGCTTTGATTTTGTCAAGCAGGGAAGAGGAGGAACCGGTTTCAAAGAGAAAACCGTTGTATCCTTCTTTTACATTGCTGGAAATATTGGGCGAGTTACTGACAATTACCGGTGTGGAAACGGAAAAACTTTCAATAATGGTAAGCGGAAATCCGCCTTCATAGAGCAGGGAGGGGAAAATAGCCGCTTTTGCATGTTTGATGAGGGCAACCGTCTGGTCATGGGGAAGGTAGCCTGCCATTTTCACATTGGTCATATGATTTTTTTCAAGATAGGCAGCGGCTTCCTTTTCTTCAGGACCGCTGCCTATTACGATCAGGCGCTCCTCCCGGAGTTCTTTAAAAGCTTCTAAAACCGTAAAGATTCCTTTTACCGTTTCAACCCGGGAAGCATAAACAAAATAAGGGGCAAAGGACATCAACTCTGCAGAAGGCTGCGGCAGTATTTCTTCTTCCAGATAATTGGCTTTGAAAAAGAACTGATCCGCAGGGATGATGGAACTCAGTTTTTCTTTATTAAATTCTGTCATGGTAATATAGGCGTCCGGCATATGAAAAGTATGGAGCAGACGATGCAGCTTTAAGGCAAAAGCGGCTACAAATGTCTGTAGTCTGGAATTGCGGTAACAGGAATGGCGGACGGAAGAAAACAATCCTTTAGTCAGGCACTCTTCACACACATGTCCGTTCCTGAATAGCAGCGCGTTTGGGCATACAAGCCGGAAATTGTGTATGGTCTGTACAAGGGCACAATGGTTCTTTTTTGCGGCATAGTAGACAGAATAGCTGATCAGGGGCAGGGTATTGTGTACGTGTACGATATCAATATGCTTTTCTTGGATCAGTTTTCTGATATCGCGCCAGGTACGAAAAGAAAAAAAGGCAGTAAAGGGCAGAAAGAGCTTTTGAAATGGATTCATCGTATGCAGTTCATTGTTAGAACGGTAATAATGTGTCACAGTATGTCCGTTTTTAGATAAAAGCTTCGCATCCTGTTCCACTACGGTATCTTCCCCGCCGGAGAACTGATATTTATTGTGTACAATTAATATGTTCCATTTTTGATCCATGTGATATGACCTCTCTTCCCGGGTGAACCTGCGCCTAAATGGTATAATGCCCATTTTTTTGTAAATAGTATAGCAGTAAGGCACCAGGAAAACAAGTTTTTAAGGAAAACAATGGAATTTGGCATGGTTATATGGTAAACTGTGACGGGAAGTTACATTTTCCATTTGAGGGATGACTATGAAGACGACGTTACAGGATAAAATCTATCGAAAACTGCATGACTGGTTTTGGAATAAGCTTCAGCCGGGAAGATGGAGCCTGTGGCTTTTCCGTTCCTGGCGGCATTATCGTTTCAGGAACCGGGAACATAAAAAGGAAACTTCTGAAAGCGGGGCGCCGCTTTATCTGACGCAGGAACCCAATAAAGGCGCCGGGATTGGACATCAGATGGGAAACTGGAATGCCGGTTACTGGTTTGCAAAAAGATTTGGAGTTCAGTATGCGTATTCTTCTTTTCCCGATCCGGCATGGGACAGGTTTCTTGGATTTGGGGAAGGGGAAGTTACGGCAAAAGAATTGCTGCGGCAGGGGTATAAAAAAAGGAAACTGCCCTATTTCGAGGAAACTTCCACAGAAGATATGGAGCTCATACAGGCAGTGATAGATTCCTACCGGGGGGAAAGGATCGTTTTTTTTCTGGAATTGGATCAGTTTTATGAAAAGCAGTACGGAGCGATGGAACATATAAGACAAAAGTTTTACAGTGCCCCTGCAAGAAAGAATGAGAGCCTGATCTATCAAAAAGACTGCCTGAATATCGCGGTACATATCCGAAGAGGGGATATTACGGCGGGACAGGAGACACAGGAAGAAGAACTGACAAAGCGCTGGCTGACAACGGATTATTATGTGCGGCTTCTTCGGGAGATCCTGGGACTTTTTTCGGAGGATACGGTATACTGTGTTTATTTATTTTCTCAGGGGAAAGAGTCGGATTTCCCTGAATTACAAGAAATTCCGAATGTGGTCTATTGTCTGGATATGCCGGCAAAGGAGTCTTTTCTGCATATGGTGAGGGCGGATATCCTGCTTACAAGTAAAAGCTCTTTTTCTTATAAGCCTGCGCTTTTGTCAACGGGACTGAAACTATGTCCGGCTCACTTCTGGCATGGTTATCCGGAGAGTGAAGACTTTATCGTAGTGGACGAAGAAGAGGGATTAAGGGAAGAACAACGGGCGTCGATCTGCAGAATACAAAAGCGGACCGGGAAGCATTAAAGGTGTGAATTTATGGATACGATAAAAAAGCTTAGATATTTGCTTGACAGAAAAACCAAAATCAGTGTGATCGGGATTTTGTTGATGATTCTCATCGGTTCTTTGGTGGAACTGATCGGGGTTGCCATTATTTTACCGATTGTGAATCTGGCAATAGATGCGGATTTTGAAAATAATATGTGGTGTAAACTGGTGATCAGAATTACCGGGATAGAGGGCAGAGAGCGGATTATGCTTGTGCTGATTTTTGCAACGATAGCCATTTATATTTTAAAGAGTTTTTACCTGTCCTGGATGAACAGCAATCTTTACCGGTTTTCGGCAGTGGTCCGAAAAGGAATGGCGGTCAGGCTGATGAAGGCCTATCTGGAACAGCCCTATGCCTTTTTCCTGAAAAAAAATACATCGGAACTGATCCGGAGCGTGAATGAGGATACCGGGCGTTTTTATGAAGTGGTGGTAAATTGTCTGTTAGTCATTTCCAATGGGCTGACATCGCTGGTGTTACTGATCACCCTGATCGTAACCAATCCGTACATGGCATTTATGGTTGCCGCCCTGTTAGGAGTCTGCGCGGTGGTCATTTTATTTATCGTGCAGAGAAAAACCCGCGCGCTGGGATCGGAAAATCAGACATTGTCCGGTTTTCTGATTAAATATCTGCAACAGACGTTCGAGGGTGTAAAAGAGATTAAAGTACTGAATAACGAGGCCTATTTTATCGACACTTACAGCAATACTTATCAAAAGCAGACGGATGTGGTCCGAAAATTCAGTCTGATCAACCTGATCCCCAAATATATGATAGAAACCGTGTGTATTACAGGAATCATGCTGTATCTGGCAGTAAATATTCTTTATAATCCCAATTATATGGAACTGATACCGCAGCTTGCCGTATTCGTGGCGGCAGCGTATAAAATGCTCCCGTCCGTAAATGCGTTGTATGCATATATGAATACGATTTTTTATCATCGTGCTTCGATAGAACTGATCTATCATGATATAAAAGAAGTGGATGAGATGAAAACCGCCGCCGGTACAAAGGATCAGGAGGAGACGTTAGAGTTTCACGAAAAAATTGTGGTTTCCCATGTGGACTTCGGGTATGAAGAGCAGGAGAAGATGGTCATAAACGACGCTGAAATTGAAATCCCCAAAGGAAAGTCGGTCGCTTTTATAGGAGCGTCCGGCGGAGGCAAGACCACCACGGCGGATCTGATATTGGGGCTGCTTTCGCCGTGCAGCGGAGAAATTCTGGTTGACGGAAAAAAGATCAGTACCCACCTGGCGGCATGGAGAAAGCAGATCGGCTATATACCGCAAAGCATTTATCTGACAGACGGTTCTATCAAAAGCAATATTGCTTTTGGCATACCGGAAAAAGAAATCGATGAGACAAGAGTCTGGGCTGCGTTAGAAGAAGCGCAGTTAAAAGAGTTTGTGGAAGGATTGGAAAAAGGGATCGAAACAGAAGTGGGAGAGCGCGGCGTACGGATTTCGGGAGGACAAAGACAGAGGGTAGGCATAGCCCGGGCGTTGTACAGAAATCCCAATATTTTGGTGTTTGACGAGGCGACATCGGCGTTGGACAATGAGACGGAAAAAGAAGTGATGAGAGCCATCGACAGTCTGCACGGAAATAAGACAATGATTATGATCGCGCACAGGCTGTCTACGATAGAAAACTGTGATATGGTATACAGAGTAGAAAACGGCAGAGTTGTCAGAGAAAGGTAACGAGCAAAATGGTAATCGTGCATTTGAGCGGCGGATTTGGAAATCAATTATTTTCCTATGCATTTGGTTATGCGGTGGCAAAGGCGAGGAACGACCAATTTTATATTGATACGGCCATTCAGGATGCAGAGTGGTTTTTCCGTAATCCCGATATCCTGAAAATGAATATTACGTATGATAAAAGGGTTACTTATCCGATCACAAGAAAATTCCTGGACAGGGCGGTTTTTAATAAAGTGTGGTTCAGACAGAGCATCGGATGGAAAACGAAGGAGTTAAAGGAACCGGATTTACAGAAACTTTCCGATCCCATTGCCTACTGTAAAGAAATCAAAGGAGATATTTATTTACGGGGAACGTGGGCGAATGAATCATGGTTTCAGAGTGTCTCCGATGAAATCAGGCCGTTATTTACCTTTAAAGAGGAATTGTCAAAAGAGGCAAAATCAATTTATGACGAGATCAGTTCGTGTGAAACATCTGTAACGGTACATGTCAGACGAGGCGATTATGTAAAAATAGGAGTCGCAATGGAGCCGGATTATTATATCCGCGCAATGGAAGAAATAGCAAAGAGGGTAAAGAATCCACAATTTTACTGCTTTTCGGAAGATTTGCAATGGGCGGAGGAAGCTTTTAAGGAGGCTCCTTTTTCCATCCATTATCCCGAATATCATTCTGAGGATAAGGGAGTGGAAGACTTTCGGCTGTTATCGGCGGGAAAACATCAGATCATATCCAATTCCACATACAGCTGGTGGGCCGCTTATCTGAATGGCAATCAGGACAGACAGATTGTGATACCATGCAGGGAAGACACTATCTGGAATCAGGAGACGGTTGTGGAAGGATGGATTTCTCTTCCGTTTACAATGAACGGTAAACCGGAAATAGAAACAGTACAGCAATAAAGGGTTGGGAGAGTCGGGATGAGACGTTTGGATTGGCTTTTGTACGGGACAGATTATGTACTCAGAAAGAAATGGAACAGCATTTATAAAATGCCATACAGCCACAGGAAGCTGTATTCTTTGGAAGAGGCAAATCGTATATTGGGGGAGAAACTTTGTACAGACGCCCCCTTTTTTGCCGGAAGATTCGGGTATTTTGAACTGGCTGCCATGCGTGCCTACGAGTTTAAAAACCGGGACAAATATGAAATCGTGATGAATCAGATCTATGACTGTGCCGGATTTTTCCCCAATGATCTGTCATTGGGTGAACGCTTTTTGCAAGAAATGAAGGAAGCGGTAAAAGAAGTGGACATACTGGCGTGTTCGGGAGAACTTACGGAAAACTATTTTATGAACCGGTATATGAATAAACAGGCTGCGGGCGCGGTCCATTTCGATATGATGGAGCCCTGGCGTTATGAACATCCCTGGTCGGCGTCGCTTAAGGGGAAAAAAGTATTGGTGGTTACTCCTTTCGATGAATCCGTAAGAGAACAGTATGCAGTACGGGAATTGTTGTTTCAGGGAACAGAGATTCTGCCGGAGTTTGAGCTGCTTACCTATAAGGCGCTGCAGACGACAGGCGATCTTAAGGATGAGCGGTTTGCGGACTGGTTTGAGGCACTGGAATATATGTACGAAGAAATCCGGAAACTGGATTTTGATATGGCGCTTCTTGGATGCGGGGCCTATGGCTTTCCTTTGGCTGCAAAGTTAAAGAGGGACGGAAAGCAGGCGGTGCATATGGGCGGCGTTTTACAGATTTTGTTCGGCATCATGGGAAAACGATGGGACGGAACGGGGCCAAACAGTGAAACTCATAAAATGAGAGAAGATATTGCAAAATACTATAATGATAACTGGACTTATCCGAAAGCCAGTGAAACGCCAAAAAGCGCATCCAGAGTGGAGTATGGGCCTTACTGGAAGTGAGATTCGTTGACAGAGACAGTGTTTGTTGCTAAAATGTGAAACGAATGGAAAATGGCGTTTATTCGGGTAATATTGCGGAGGAAAAAAATTGTTTAAAAAGATAAAGCAGAAAATAAATGCAAAATTAGTAGGGCGGTTTGAAGTCGATCAAAAGACATTAAAGCTTTTTTGTGAAAAAAATAAAAAGATATGGGACAAGTTGGCTGCCGGACCTGAAAATGCCGCCGAAGATAGGGGGACTATTTTTATCGGGCTTTTCATGGTGGAAAAATGGATCACCTGGCTTCAGCCCAAAATGCTTTATGCAAAGGGACTGGAAAAGGCGACGGGCTGCCGGCCTGTTGTAACGGATTGGGAATACAATGAGGATCTGATTGATTTTTATGCTTCTTACGGCATTTCCTATCTTTCCATGAAGCAGGAAATGTTTCAAAATATGGCGGGCTGCCTTTACGGCATTTTCCGTGCGGCAGGCTTCTTTTTGTTTGGCGGCAGCGGAAAAAAGATGGCGCAGTTAACCTACCAGGGTATGGAAGTAGGGCATTTTATGTTTGATACGATTATACGGACTAACAAGGATATTTACACGGTCAGAAACGCCAGAACGAAAACCTGCATCAAGAAAATCTGGACAGGCTTCTGGACGCTGCATACTTTGTCGAAAGTCTGTAAAAAATATAACCCCAAATATTATTTTTACGACGATCTGGTTTTTGATGAGGGCATGATGATTACCCTGTTAAAAAGTAAGGGAGTCGAAATCTGCTCCTGCGGACTGAACGGACAGCCGCTGCATATGGAGCTGGGCGTAGGGGAAATATCCTGGACGGCCTTTGACAGAGGCGTGCTGGTTGAAAAGTTGAAAAAGATGAGTAAAGAGGAGAAGGAAGAATATATACAGGCGGCGGATGAACTGCTTTTAGAACGGTTTCAGGCAAAAAACGGGGACGAGAGGGACAGTAAAGCCGCATTTATTGGGAAAAAAGACGGTTCCAAAGAAGAACTGGAACAATATTTGCATCTTCATAAAGGGAGAAAGAATGTGGTGGTATGCTGTCATACTTTGTCAGAATGCGCGCACTGCTGCAATGAGCAGGTCTTTGAAGATACGTATACATGGGTAGAAGAAACCATGAAAATGGTACGGGATAAGGAGAATGCTAACTGGATTATAAAAGAACATCCGATTGCAGAAATGAAATATGGAGAAACCGGTATCATAAAAGGGCTTTTTGACAAATATAAAAGCGATAACATGTTTTTATTTCCCAATGAATATAACAGCGCGCTGATCGGTCAGCTTGCGGACGTGGTGATTACGATTTACGGTACGGTCGGCTGTGAGTACAGCTGCCTCGGAATACCGGTAGTGCTGGCCGGGAAGGCAGTGTATTCAGGATTCGGGTATACAGTGGATGCATTTACCAGAGAAAAATACGAGCAGGTTTTAGACCGGATACAGGATATCGAACCGTTAAACGAAGAACAGACGCGAAAAGCGAAACTGATCTTTACCTACCAGAACCGCAGAGCGGATGTGAAAATGCAGGATTTTACCAGAAAAATGATAGAATATAACTGGAAAATGGATACGGCCCATATGAATGAGGGAGACATTGGAAAATTAAATTCAGAGGTACTTTCCTATATCATGGAGCATGTAACGGAAGAAGAGCTGTATCATTCAGATTACTATACGGCAGGTTTTACAGAGGTTTCTTAAAGAAAACTGTTCTGCCTTATGTCTGCCGCCGGATCAGGATTCTAAAAGGAACCCTTTGGAAGACGTCAGCACTTGGCGAAGTATTTTTGAGCCTAGTACTGTTACGTCTGGAATAGAGCGAAAGCGCGGTGACGTTAGAATCCTGATCCGGCGGCAGACATAAGGCGGAACGGTTACTTCAAAAGGGTTCGCTGATATATTTTCTTTGCAAACCTGTTTGGGTATAGTATAATAAGGAGGCAGTATGAAGAAATTATTTATAGGAAAGATCGAAATCAGTGAAGAGGTGCCAAGTCTTGTCATTCCGGAAATAGGAATCAACCATGCGGGAAGTTTAAAAGTGGCAAAAGAGATGGTGGATGCGGCACACAGGGCAGGAGCCAGACTGATTAAGCATCAGACGCATGTATGCAGTGATGAAATGAGCGGAGCCGCTAAAAAGGTAAAACCGGGGAATGCAGACGTATCTATTTATGAGGTAATGGAGCAGGGTGCATTGTCGGAAGAAGAAGAACGGGAATTGAAAGATTATACAGAGTCATTGGGGATGTTTTTCTTAAGTACGCCGTTTTCAAGGGCGGCAGCAGACAGACTGGAACGTTTCGGGGTCTCGGCATATAAAATCGGTTCGGGAGAATTAAATAATTACCCGCTGATCGAACATATCGCTGAATTTGGAAAACCCATGATCGTTTCCACAGGGATGAACGATTTAAAAAGCATTGAAAAAGCAGTCAATATTTTAGAAAAATACGGGGTAGGGTATGCGCTGATGCATACCACTAACCTTTATCCGACGAAACCGGAATGGGTGAGGCTGGGCGCCATGCAGGAAATGATGGATGCGTTTCCCGGGATTCCAGTGGGGCTGTCGGATCATACATTAAATAATACTGCCTGTATTGCGGCAATGGCGCGTGGCGCTTGTTTGGTAGAAAGGCATTTTACGGACCGGATGGACAGAGTGGGGCCGGATATTGTATGCTCGATGGATGAAGAGAAGCTTGGAGAACTGCTTCTGGCCGCGAAAGAAGTGCATCTTATGAAGGGCGGGCACAAAGAGGCTATCAAAGAAGAGCAGGTAACAATAGACTTTGCATTTGCAACGGTGGTTTCCATTAAACCAATCAAAAAGGGAGAGATCCTGTCGAAAGAAAATCTTTGGGTGAAAAGACCGGGAACGGGAGAAATTCCGGCGGCGGAATATGAAAATCTTTTGGGAAAGAAGGCGGCTTGTGACATTCCTGACGATACGCAGGTAAGTTACAGCATGATAGAATCGTGAAGAAGATATTGTTTATTACAGGGACAAGAGCAGATTATGGAAAGATCAAATCATTGATCAAAGCAGTGGAGGCAAGCGCGGATTTTGAGGCGTTTATTTTTGTCTCGGGCATGCATTTGATTGATAAATTCGGAAATACATATGAGGAAGTTCTAAAAGACGGGTATCGTAATGTGTACGTTGATTTTTCCCAGGCTAACAGAGGAATTATGAGTTACGATCTGGGGAATGTAATCTGCAACCTGACAGGCTATGTAAGCAAAGTATGCCCGGATATGATTGTGGTTCATGGAGACCGTATTGACGCTCTGGCGGGGGCGATTGTGGGCGCATTAAATAATATCCGGGTGGCGCACATTGAAGGCGGCGAACTTTCCGGGACGATCGATGAGTCCATGCGGCATGCGATTACGAAATTTGCCCATTTGCATTTAGTGTGCAACCAGGAGGCAAAGCAGCGCCTGATCCAGTTGGGAGAGGAGCAGGAACGGATTCATATTGTGGGTTCTCCCGATATCGATATTATGCTTTCGGATTCTCTGCCTTCTATTGAGCAGACAAAAGAAAGATACGATATTTCTTTTGAGGAATATGCACTGTTAATGTATCATCCGGTCACAACAGAATTTGAAGGGATGAAAGAGAGAATCAGCCAGATTGTGTCGGCAGTCATCGACTCCGGCAAAAAATATGTGGTCATTTATCCAAACAATGATTACGGTTCAGAGATTATACTTGCGGAATATGAAAGATTTAAAGGATCTTCCGATTTCAGGATTTTTCCGTCGGTACGTTTTGAATATTTTCTGGTGCTGCTTCAGCATGCAGACTTTATGATTGGAAACTCCAGCGCGGGAATAAGGGAAACCGGAATTTACGGGATTCCTGCCATTGATATTGGCAGCCGCCAGGCGGGACGATATACAAATCTGAATGCAAATATCCAGCACGTTTCAGAAAAGAAAGAAGAAATATTAAATGCGATTTCCCATGTGGAAAATTACCGGAAAAAGTGTTTTTCCTACGGAAGAGGGGACAGTACGGAAAGATTTATGGAGATTTTGAACGATCCGAAAAGCTGGAGTTTTAAGATCCAGAAGAGTTTTATAGATATGCCGATTGACCATTAAAGGATGGCGCAGAGCGCTAAAGGAGGAAACAGCAGTGAAATTTTGTACAAAGTGCATTATGCCGGATACCCGTCCGGGGATAACGTTTGATCAGAACGGCGTTTGTATTGCATGCCAGAATCATGAGAGAAAAAAGGAAGTTGACTGGGATGCGCGTTATCATGAACTGGAACTTCTCTGTGACAAATATCGGAGAAAGAAACCGGGAGAATATGACTGCCTGATTGCAGTTTCAGGAGGAAAAGACAGTCATTATCAGGTCCATGTGATGAAAGAACTTATGGGCATGAATCCGCTGCTGATTACAGTAGAGGACTTTTTTACCATGACGGAGGCCGGAAAACACAATATAAAAAATATATCCGAAGCTTTTGGATGTAATTTGATTTCTTTTAAACCGGACAGACGTGCTGCAAAGATTATTTCAAGATATATGTTTGAAAATTACGGAAGACCGCTTTGGTACGTTGACAGGCTTCTTTATACAGTTCCGCTTTATTATGCGGCAAAGCTGGATATTCCGCTTTTGGTATATGGGGAAAATGTTTCTTATGAGTACGGCGGGGTGGATGATAAGGAAACCTATTCTGCCAGAGAGCAGGTATTTAACGGAGTTGCGCCGGGCATCGATTTGTCGGAATTTGTGAGCGCCGGGGTGCCGGAGGATGAACTGGCATATTTGGAAGCGCCCTCCAGAGAGCTTCTTTCTTCGATCGATCCGATCTATCTGAGTTATTTTGTGGAGTGGAATGCCGTTAAAAACTATGAATTTGCAAAGACAAGAGGATTTAAGGATTTGACCCATGAATGGGACAGAACAAATCATATCGAAAACTTTAATCAGATTGACAGTTACGGTTATCTCTTAAATGCCTGGATGAAATATCCCAAGTACGGTCATGCTTATGCGACAGATTATGCCGCAAGATGGGCAAGGTACGGGATGCTTAGCAGAGAACAGGCCGTTTCTCTGGCAGAGGAAAGAGATCATGCCCTTGATCCGAAAATTGTGGAAGATTTCTGCAATTTTACAGGTATGACGATTACCGAATTTTATCAGGCACTTGAAAAACTATATAATAAAGAATTATTTGAAAAGAACGCATTAGGACAGTGGCGCTTAAAACCTGAATATATAGAGGAACGGCGTAATCCTAAGTGGTAATCGGGAGAAAGCGGATGATAGGCGGTAAAAAGGTTCTGGCACTGATTCCGGCAAGAGGCGGAAGCAAAGGGATTAAAGATAAAAATATCATTGATGTGGAGGGAAAGCCGCTGATCGCTTATACGATAGATACGGCTCTTTCCAGTCAATATGTGGACAGTGTCGTGGTGACGACAGATTCTGAAAAAATAAAAAGTGTGTCTGAGAAATGGGGAGCGCGAGTGCCGTTTTTAAGGCCGGCGGAATATGCGTCAGATCAATCCACTACGCTGGACGCAGTGCTTCATGCACTGAAAGAGTTACAGGCAGGCGGAGAGAAGTTTGATATTTTGGCGCTTTTGCAGCCCACTTCTCCGTTACGGACAACAGAAGATCTGGATGGCGCGCTTGAAAAGTTTATGGAAAAAGGGTACAGCGCCCTTGCGGGGATTTCACCTGTGACAGACTCTCCGGTATTAATCAGGCGGTTAACGGATGAGGGACGTATGGAAAAGCTGTTACAGATCAGCAGTACTGTGCGCCGGCAGGATATGCCGGCATATTATCGTATTAATGGCAGCATTTATATTAATACGACAGAGGAGATAGATGAAAATACCAGTTTTAATGATAATCCCGTTCCCTATGTGATGGATGAGGAACATGCAGTGGACGTGGATGATCTGAAAGATCTGGAAGTAGTAAAATATTATTTGAGAAAGCGAAAATAAGCTGAAACTTTGTATGTGTGCTTAAGCGCGCGGATGGGAGCAAATATGAACAGGGTATTGGTAACGGGAGGTGCAGGTTTTTTAGGATCTCATTTATGTGAGAGACTGCTGGCGGAAGGAAACGACGTTATATGCGTAGATAATCTGTTTACCGGAAATAAAGATAATATAAGACATTTGATGACAAACCCGTATTTTGAGTTTATCCGTCATGATATTACGGAACCGCTTTATGTGGAAGTGGATCAGATTTATAATCTTGCCTGTCCGGCAAGTCCGATCCATTATCAGCATGATCCGATTAAAACAGCAAAGACCAGTGTGTTCGGAGCTATGAATATGTTAGGCCTTGCCAAACGTGTACATGCCAGAATATTGCAGGCAAGTACAAGCGAGGTATATGGGGACCCTGAAATTCATCCCCAGCCGGAGAGTTACAGAGGATGTGTGAATACGATCGGAATCAGGTCATGCTATGATGAAGGCAAAAGGATGGCAGAAACCTTATTTTTTGATTATCACAGGCAGCATGGCGTGGATATTAAGGTGATGCGTATTTTTAATACTTACGGGCCGCGGATGCATCCGAATGACGGCAGGGTAGTATCCAATTTTATTGTACAGGCATTGAAAAATGAAGATGTGACTATTTATGGTACGGGAAAACAGACCAGAAGTTTCTGCTATGTGGATGATCTGATCGAAGGCATGGTACGGTTGATGAACAGCAGAGAAGGCTTTACGGGGCCGGTTAATATGGGAAATCCGGGAGAATTTACAATGTTAGAACTTGCTGAGAAGGTGATTGAGCTGACCGGTTCTACGTCCAAAATTATATTTAAGGAACTGCCTCAGGATGATCCGATGCAGAGAAAGCCGGTGATCGAGCTTGCAAAGCAGGAACTGGGATGGGAACCGACGGTAGTGCTGGAGGAAGGGCTGAAGAAAACGATAGATTATTTCAGGTCGATCGTATAGTTATGAAGATGTTTTTCATTTTTTGTATTTTTCTTATTGTAATATATGCAGCAGGATATTTAGGGGCATTTCTCAAAAAGGAGCAGCCGTATCAATTCGGGGACAGAGCACATACAAACACTTTGAAAGGCTTTGCGATTCTTTTGGTCATATGGGCGCACTGCGGTGCGGATATGGGAGTTGGAGGAATCCAGTTTGTGGCGGGAGCAGGAGTTGCGGTGTTTCTGGTCTGTTCCGGGTACGGACTGATGTGTTCCTGCAAAAAGAGCGGACTTTCGTTTTTTTGGAGAAAAAGGCTGTTACGGGTGATCGTTCCCTGCTGGATTGTTAATTTTTTATTGCAGGTATATGAAAAAGACTATAGCGTGAGCCGCTTCATAGCCAGTATTTTATTAAAAGGCAGTAACTGGTTTGTACTTTATATTATTATTTGTTATATTTTGTTTTGGTGTATCCGTCGGTTTTGTGAAGAAAAGAAATTATCGGATCAGAAAATGGCAGGAATGATTACCATTGCATTTATGATCTGGTTTGTGATAGAGAGCTGCTTTTTTCCTAATAAAGGAATGCCTTTTCTGGAGGCAAGGCAGATGCTGTCATTTCCGCTCGGCATTGGGATTGCCGTCTGGAAAGAAGATATCATAGAAATATGGAACCGGGTAAAAGAGAAAAAACATGGCACGCTTATTCTTGTAACAACAGCGTTTACACTTGCCGCCGCCGGGGGCGCCGGTCAGATAATGGCGCAGAGCGGATTTATAGAGGCGCTGCCCTATGTGTTATCTAACATTTTGTATTTAATCGTGGATCTGTTACTGGCATGCGCTGTGCTGATTATCAGTGTGATATGGAAACGTTTGTTTGTCAATCTGTTTTTACAAAAAGCGGGTGAGGCCGCTTATGAGCTGTTTTTGCTGCACCTGCCGTTTATTTACCGGATAGAGGATATGGAAAGCATGGTATTTAACGGTGTTTTATTGACTGTATTTGCGTCAGGACTTCGTTTTATAGACCGGAAAATATTTTCTTTTATTGGGAAAAGATAGTTTATAGATGTATTTTTGCCTGTAATGTCGTTTCAGGCCGGTATAAAAATAAGCGGGTAAATTTTACTCGCTTATTTTTTGATTATAAATCTGTAAATCACGATTCCAATGATCGAAAGCGGAGAGGGAACGGCAATCCGGCAGACTGTAAGTGTCAGCAATATATTCTGCAAGATAATCGGTGATTTTACAGGCACCGTTATAATTAATGTGAGTGTCGTCATTATAATCTGACGAGGCGTTGAAAGCGGCTGCGTCATAGACAGACTTTTCATTAAAATCAATAAATTTTATATTTGCATTGTCTGCAATTTTCTCGACGGTATTATGTTCCGATTCTTGAAAACCGCCGTTTGACATAGGGGTTTTGATCAATACTAAAGAGATATCATGAGTCTTGCATAAGTCAATGATTTTGTATAAATATTCTTCCATAGTTGGGAGCGGCGCTGCGGTGAGGGAGGAATCTGTTATAAGAAATCCCTCGAATTGATTTTCGGTATCAATTTGCCGACTGATGGAAAAACCTCTTAATGGATTATTTTTATTCTGAAGAGGGTAAGTAAAATCCTGAAGAGACAGGTCTGACCAACGGGCGTGAAAACGAAAAAACGGAAAGAGATAATAAAGCAATTCCTGTTCGGCATCCAAATTGCATACTGTATGAATAAACTCCCATTTATTCTCCGACCATTTCAGAGGATCAATGGACTTTCTGACAAATTCTCCCGTTGAATTAAGCGGAAAATCCTCAGCATAAGGGAAAAGAAACCGTACGTCTAATATAACGACCTGTGGTGACTGGTACGTTAGAGCTTCTTTTAAAAGGTAATAAGATGTTACCATATTTTGCTGCTCCGTACCGAGATTATAGCTTGTGTATCCATATTGTTCATACATTCTCATGGGAGAAACAGAAGTCATGACCTGGCTGCTTCCCAAAATCAATACATCAATGTTATTTTCAGGAAGAGCATAAAAACCGTCGATCACCAAAGTAGTAGGAAATTCTTCTAAATATTTTGGAATAAAAACAGGCGTAAGAATAAGGATACAGAGAAAAATTATAAAAAAACTGAGTACCAGTTTACTGAATGCACAAATCACTTTTTTCATCAGAAACCTCCATAAATAAATGTACTTGCATCATACCCATAGCCATAAGTACCGAATACAGCAATAATAAGCAGAAGTAAAATAGAATAAGCAAGTCTTATAACAGTACGCTTTTTTAAAATTTTATAAATAAATCCTTTCTCCTGTTCCATAAGAAAATCCCAGTACAGTAAAAATATAATAGTTAGTAATAACAAAATGAACTCCGGCATATTGAGGCTTCTAAAGAAAAGATCTTTGTGAAACAAGTCGGTAATACGAAAGTCAAACAGGATGGCATGATAAACATGCAAACCTGCAATCAATGAGTCAGCCCGAAAAATGATCCATGCCAGCGTTACAAAAAAGAAAGTAGTAATTCTTTGAATGATCGGGCGGATTTTATTAAAGGCAGTTAATTTCGCATAGATACGATTACGCAGGGGTAAAGTATATTTTCCTGTGATCTGATAGATGCCGTGCAATAATCCCCAAAAAATATATTTGATTCCGGCGCCATGCCAGAGACCGCTAATGAGGAAAGTGAAGAGCAGATTAGCATTAGTGCGGAAGATTCCTTTACGGTTTCCGCCAAGCGGAATATAGATATAATCTTTAAGCCAGGAGCTCAAAGAAATATGCCATCTGTGCCAGAAATCTTTTATGGATACAGAAAAATAGGGCTGTGCAAAATTTTCTCCAAGTTTTATTCCAAACAGGAGGGAAACGCCCTGTGACAATAAAACGCAGGAAAGAAAATCAGCATAGAGCTGAAAGCTGTAAAGTATTCCGGCGATAAGGTACAGGGAGCCGGCGATACTTTCCTGAGAGTTAAAAAAATCGTCTACAAACAAGGCGGCTTTTGCGGCAATCATAAATTTGAAAAAGAGACCCCATAGTATTTTCTGCAGCCCTGAAATAATGTTTTTCTCATCAAAATTGTGTTCTGCAAATAAAGTTCTGCTAAGCGGTTCAAAACGGGGAATGGGACCTTGTAAAATTTGCGGAAAAAAAGAAGCAAACAAAAAAAATCGGAAAAAATTTTTTTCCGGAAGCTGTTCCTTTCTGAATATATCAACCAAATAGCCGATTAACTGTAACGTATAGAAAGAAATACCCATAGGAATGATAAAAGAATGGGAGAAGGTTATGCCAAACAGTTCAAAGGTAAATGTGGAATATTTCAATAAAAACAGGGGAGTCAGTATGCAGAGAATAGAAACAGAAAGAATTATTTTCTTTCCTTTCCCGTCTTTTCTGCCTAATAAAATTCCGAAAATATAGCATGCCAATGCAGTTATAATCAGAAGTCCTAACATTTTGCCGGAATTCCTGTAATAAAAATATATACTGCCCAGGAGTAAGAGGTAAGGCTGGAATTTTCTTGGAAGAATATAATAAAAAGAAAAAAGGCAGAGTACGACAGCGAGAAAATGAAATGATATAAAACTCATAAAAGGCCCCTTTCTTTAATAGATCAACGCTCTTAGTATACCATTGAATATAGAAAAATAAAAGAATTATTCATAAAATATCTTTCACGGAGCTTTTCGTGGAACGGGTCAGATTGACATTATTGTATGGAATTGATAAAATTGAAAAAAATAAACGATGATAAGAGAATGTGAGACAGTATGCCAATATTTATATTTTTAAAACAACTGGTAGATATGTGTTATCAATTTAAGATTTTCCCGTCTTTCGGATTTAGCACTATAATCTTTTGGAGTCTATTTTAATACGAAATA
>CANSUS010000002.1 GCA_947650155.1 uncultured Lachnospiraceae bacterium | reverse complement strand
GCTTCGCGCTCCGGTATTCCACGGTCCTCTTGACAACGGTTCCGCTCCGTTGCTGACATAAACATTACATCTTTTCATGGAGATATTTCTGACATCAAATTTCTCATTTTCTCTAATATCCTTCTCCGTCTGTTCTGGATTGTTTTCCGGCTACACCCAAAAATTTCGGCTGTTCTCTTTACTGTCATTTCATCAAAATACAAAAACCTTACCAAACGAATATCCTGTTCCGGCAATTTTCTAAGAGCGTTTTCCAGCCTGTTCCGGCATTCGTTCCATAAAACTGCTTCCAGCGTTGTATCCCTGCTTAAGGATTGCTCAAGAAAATATCCTTTTTCATGCAGCTTTTCGATACTGAATACCCCGTATTCCCGGTCGCGTTCCTTCTGGTATCGCTCCTTCCGTCTGGACTGGTGCCATTCCAGATAAATTTCCCGGTTCACTTCCACCAGCGTATCACCGTCCAGCCGGATAAAATATTTTTCCCGTTCCTTCGGCTTTTTTCCTCTCATATGGCCACCGCCTTTTCTGTCTGGTATTTTGACAGGTATTTTTTCCGTAATCTCCGAACCGCCTGTGAAAGTATAGTTGACACTGCCGAGTTAGTAATGCCAAGTTCTTTTGCCGCTTCTTTCCTGCTTTTCTGCTGAAAAAAACAAAGACTGGCTGCCATTTTCTGCCGCTCCGTCAGGCAGTCTAACAGTTCGTTCATGTTTTCCCTTTCTGTCAAATCTTCGAGCAGATCCACATGTGTATCCTCCAAAGCCTCCCACTCTTCTGATATGGCACTATAGGAAATAGTCCTGCCCTGCTCTTTTGTCCTCTGGTTGCGTTCCAGCCTGTCCTCCCCTTCAAGAACAAGCCGGATATGCCATGACTCTTTCGCAAAGAAATGTTCCGATAGGTAGCTGCTTACTCCGCCTGATACATACAGATAATCCCCGCATGTATGAATCGGGAATACGGTATAATGACCATAAGCATGGTACAGTGCATAACCATTCTGATAGGCTGCAATCCATATATCATTTATCAGCTGTTTTTCCGCCACTGCCCTGCCTGTTTCCCTTAAATTTTTAGCAGTAGGTATTTTCCTCCCTTCTTCTGGAATTTCAGTAATTTGTTTCAGTTCCTGCAATGTCAATTCTGTCCGCCTTTCTAACGGGCGGCACCAGTTGCTGGCTGTATGTGCTGCCCTCCATTGCAGGACAGGCAGTAAAAAACAGCTTCCGGCGCACCCGTTTTTTTTGACGGGGCTGGAAACTTTTCTTTACTGCCTGTCTTTATCTTATGGATATATTTTAACGGAACCAGCGGCTGCTTTCCGCACCATGAAGGTAGAAATTCTTTCCTTTTTCCACCATATCCGTAGAATCCTTTTACCTTTCCCGCCGCAGATTTTCCACCAGCACCTCAACCGTCCTCAGCACAATCTCCTGTTCCGCCGCCCGTAAATGGCTGACGCGGTAACACATATCCCGGTAACGCTTTTCTTCCGATACCGATGGAAGCCCCAGCAGGCTGCCCGCATCTGTATCCAGCGCCTTTACCAGCTTTATGAAAATCCCTATGCCCATAGACATCTGCCCTCCCTCTATCCGACTCACCGTGTTGGCGCTGATCTCCGCTTTCTCTGCAAGTGCTTCCTGTGACAGGCACAGTTCTGTTCTCCGCTCCCGTATGCGTTCCCCAAGCTCCACAAGCTCCTGGGATGCTGCACGTCTGCCCAACACGGTCTCCCCCTTTCCTCACAGATTTCCATTTGCTTTGTCAGCAAAAGACAGCCTGATGTTACACCCGGCTGCCTCTATGGATTATGTATCTGCATTTATACCGGCAGGAACGTTATCCGCTCCCATACAAGTCATGACTGACCTCCGCGCGGTAATAATTGTCTATGGTCAGCGTGGCATTGTAAAGCGATGCCAGTAGATATGCCTTGATATTCCCTACTTTGCCTGTATTTCCCTGCAGGCAGGCAAGCACATAGGATATATGCGAATCGTCCAGCTTCAGGAACCGCTCTTTTACCAACGCCGCAGGTCTTTCCGCTCCTGCTATCCGCAAAACTGCATGATCGGGCATCATCATCACGTCCACCATAAGCTCTACCAGCTCGTCCAGTTCCTCCTTCCGGCAACCCCTGTCACTTAAAAAACACTCATACGAGATATTGTTTCGTATGGCAGCACGGTAACGCTCCATCTGTCTTATCGTATCAGATGGATAAGGTTTGATAAGATTAGTCTCATTAAAATCAGTTTTATTAAATTCAGTCTTATTAGGTTGTGATTTTGGAAATTCTTGAATTGTGGATTTCACTATTCCTGAATTGTGATTTTCATCATTCTTGAATTGTGATTTTAATAATTCCTGATCTGTGATTTTCACAACTCCTCCATTATGATTATTGACTTTCCTGTTTTCTCCTGCTGTTTCCTTTTCATCAGGTTTTTCCTCTTCCTCCGGCAATATCGGCTCTTCCCGTATCATGAAATTCTTTACATAAATCACGTTTGGTCTGCCCAATCCCAGACGCTTTTTCTCTATCAGACCGATACCTTTGTCCGCATCCAGTTCCTTTATCAGCTTTACCGCTTTCTGCATACCGCAGTTCATCAGCTCCGCTGTCTCTTCCACCGTAAAGACAATGTAAACCCTGTCCTCTTCATCAATCCACCTGTTTTTAATGCTAAGCCCCATGCGATCCAACATCAACCCGTATAAGACCTTTGCTTCACAGGAAAGGCTTCTGAAACATTCCGCTGTGAACAGCATTTTCGGTATACGATAAAAACTGTACTGCCCTGCTTCCATTTCATGAAAATAATCAAACTGGATTCCCTCCATTCTCCATTCCTCACAATCTTTTTATGGTTTTATCCACATAAAAACAGAGGTCATTTTTCCTCTGCTCTTATGTGAAACAATATTCTGCTTTCCCTGCCGAAAATGTCTATCCGCCAATGCTATTCTGCCTGCATATCCCCCTGCTCAAATCTCCATTTTTTCAGGAGAGCATAGATTACTTCCTCCATTTGCTCCGCTGAATAGTCTGCCGGGAAATATTCATTCAGCTTCTTTCTCTGCAGTCTGACTGTCGGGGCTGCCGGTTTTTCATCAGAAAGGATAATCTCCATTCCGTTTTCGTCCAGTTTTCCTTCCCTGCTCAACTCCTTAAGCTTCTTTGCCTGTGACAGATTAGGGAATACGCATAACCGCTGGATTATCTGATAAAGCTGCTCCTGCCCTTCTGGCTCCAGATAGGATAATTCCACCCCGGCACCAAAAGCGATACGCTTTTCATCTACATAGTCAAGCATGGGCTTTATAAGGAAAGTCAGGCGGATATAACGCTCAATTTGTTTATAGCTTTCCCCGCTTCCCTCCGCCACCATTTCTGTAGATTTCTTTCCCAGATAATCAGGGACAACTTGTCCCTCTTTTTTAGGTCTGCCTTTTACCCTGTCTATCGCGTCCAATTTCATCTTGTAGGCATAGGCTTTTTCACTGTACAGAAGCTCTTCCCTCTGGATATTGGAATCCACCATGACCACGGTGGCTTCTTCATCTGCCATGCTGCGGACAAAGCAGGGAATCGTCTTAAGCCCCAGCAGTTCACAGGCTCTCTTCCGCCTATGTCCTGATATAATCTCATACCCGCTTTCTTTCCCCGGCCGGACAATCAAAGGGCTGATAATTCCATGCTCCCTGATGCTTTCCACAGTTTCCTGCATTTTTTCATCGTCAAGTACCCGAAATGGATGGGAATTGAATGAATGCAGTTGGTCAATGGCTATTTCTTCTATCTTTTCCGCTGCTCCTCCTGTCCCCTCTTCCAGCCCGAATAAAGCGTTCACGTCCGGCATTTTGATATTGGAAGCGCTGCTTTTCCTACCTGCCATGCGCCAGCACCTCCTTTGTAAGCACTTCATAAGCTGCCGAAGCCCGCCCTTTCGGATCATGTGCAAATATGCTCTTCCCCTCCGCGCTTGCCTCCGACACACGCACCGACAAAGGAATATAATTCTCAAACACTGGTATCCTCTGCCCGTAATTTCCGCGCACCATATCCATAATTTCCCTTGCATAATTTGTCCGGACATCCACCATAGTCAGCAGGATTCCCTCAAAAATAAGTGCCGGGTTGATTCGCTTCTTTATCCTCATAATCGTTGCAATCAGCTGTTCCAGCCCTTTTAATGACAGATATTGTGCCTGCAGGGGTATAAGCACCGTATCTGCCGCCGCAAGCGCATTAATCGTCAGCATTCCAAGGGATGGCATACAGTCCACGATAATGTAGTCATAATATGGCGCTACCGCCTCTATGTACTCTTTCAGCATATACTCCCTGCTCATGGCGCTGATCAGCGACACTTCCACCGCCGCAAGGTCAATGTTTGCCGGAAGGAACCACACCCCTTCCTCATGGGAAAGCAGCCCATATTCCGCTTCTATTTCCTGCCCTTCCATGATGGAAGTTATCACTGCGGCAAGCGTTTTATCCAGCCTGTCTGGCTCCCTGCTTCCCATGCTTGCGGTAAGACTTGCCTGCGGATCGGAATCTATGAGTAAAACCCTGTTCCCTGCCCTTGCAAGCCCGATCCCTAAATTTACCGTGGTTGTTGTCTTTGACACACCGCCCTTCTGGTTTGCGATGGCAATGACCTTGCATTTTCTTCCTGTCCTTTCCATATATCCTGTTCTCCTTTCTATCTCACACGGACATTCAGCCCTTTCATTGGGATATCCTCATATCCCATAAGATAATAATCTTCCCCGTCATACTCCACTTTTGTCTGCACCCAGCAGGGCGCTTCATGGGTATCTTCCTGCAGGAAAGCTTCAATCAGACTTCCACTGCGATAAAAATATCCTTTCTCCGTCCTATATTCCCCGTTTTCATCTTTATGAAGAGTACTGATCTCCTGAACCGGTCGGAAAAGGTACTCTATGCTGCCACCTATGTCAGCCAACTTCCCCATGATTCTCCGTATTTCCCTTAACTGGAACATCTGGTCACTATCCCTATGGTCCACATGCAGCCCCCGCAGGTCTGCATGTTCATCATAAGTGGTGACACTTAAAATATCATCAATCCGGCATTTCAGCCCTTTCATCTGTACTAAAGCCATACTTAGTTCTGCCATATTGCCCTCCTTCTACACATGGTTCCACCGCGCCTTAACACGCTATCCTGCTTTATATCCCAAACTCCGATAAATCTATCGGGAAACAGTATTCCGGATAGCGCACCTTAACCGCTTCCCAGAAATATATTGCGTATTCACAGCAGAACAGGTCTTCCACCGTGTACCGCTGGCACTCCTTTACTTTCGCATCTCCTTCAAGGGCATACACGCTGGGCGTACCGTTACAGAAAAGATTGAATGCCATACGCACCACCCTTGCACTGCCGCTGGTGATCCAGCCCTCTTCCAGACACTTTGGCCTTACGCTCCCTTTTTTGAAATCAAAAATTCTCTCTACATTCCGCCTTGTATCGCCGCTGATCCCAAGACAGTAAACTAATGCTTTATGGTATACGTCCTGCTGCCTGCACTTTTGCAGACAGTTTCTGTAAAATATTTCGTGTTCCTGATCCTTAAAGGTAATTGTACGTTTATTTCCTCTATTCATATCCATTGTCACACCGCCTTCCCCTGATATTCTTCAGTTCCTTCCGCTATCATCCCCGCCCCTTTGGGATCAGACCATATCCTGCCTGTCCTTTCCACAATAAGCCTGCCGCCCTCACAGGTTACTGATATTCTGTCGCCTGTGGAAAATCCCAAGTCCCGCAACCATTTTCCCTGCAGCATAATCAATGGATTGTTTATCTCTATGCTGGTTCCCCTTGCCCTGTAAACCGTCATTTCTCTCTGCTTCATATGTTCTCCTCCTATTTAATCCGGGATAACCTCAACGATCCCATTACATTCAAGAATTTCCTGAATCCTATTTATGCCATCTTCCAGCCTGTCGGAATCATGGATTGCGTCCATAATTTCCCCTGCAATAAATTCCATGCTTTCCCTGGTAATCTGGTTACTCATATAGATTCTCCTTTTTCTATTTCTGAACAGAAAAGAGGACCAAGCAGCTAATAAATTAACAAACTTAGTCCTCAATATCATTCCACTTCTCTCCGAACACTTTTCCGGGCAGATCGCTTCCCCTGCACCTCCTTAAAGCGTACTTGTCCCGTTCCTGACAGCTTTATGGTAATTTAGTGTCAAGTAGTATGATTTTCAGTTTCAAGATTAAAAACAGGCCTGTCCCAATCCTTTTTTACTGCTTTTGCAGTGAAAAAATATTTGGACTAAACCAGCGGAACACCTTGATTTTACTGGCTCCCTGCTGACTTGACACTATAATATCATAATCCCCAACCCGGTCATTCGGCAGTTCACTCTCCCCTCTTAACGGTCTCGCCCCTCTTCTTAAATACGCCTTCACCTTCTCCCCATACAAAAACGGATCATTCCCCTTCACAATCCCCCACTCCATTAAAAGCGCCGCCGCGCCCGTTACAAACGGCGTTGCAAAAGAAGTGCCCGTCACCTTTTCATAGCCGCCGCCCACTCTCGCAGTTGTAATCCCTACCCCCGGCGCCACCAGATCCGGCTTTACCTCCGCCTGCAAAAGTGTCTGCGCAAGCCTGTTTGTTCCTGCATATCCGCGCCCCGAAAAATCTGCATAAGATTCATAGGTGGTATCATATGCGCCCACCGTAATTGCCCTTCTTGCAGTGGATGGTATTGTAAGCGTCGCTTCCGGCACCGGTGCATAAAATCTGGTCTGTACATTTCTGACAGTGCTGCTTGGCAGATAAAAAGTATAGGTTCCCACCACAATATTCTGCGGGATCATTTCAAAACGCCAGACCCCGCTTGTGACATAGCTTTCCTGAGGCAGAAAATCTATGTAAATCTCCTGATTCACCGAATAGGGCGCTGGCTCCCCCACATAAATAAGAAGCTGGGTACGGTCCAATAAAAAAGTATATCTGCCTGGCGTCTTTGTCGGAATCTGCCTGCGTTCTCCCGACGGAGAAACAAGTTCTAATAAAAAAGTATCCACATAGTTTTTCCATAGCTGTACATTAGTCGTACTTTCGTAAGAAGCAACCGCCAGCTCTACTGTCTGACTGACCCTTGCACCCTGCACAAAAGCTCCTGACAAATGTCCCGCACTTGCCGCCTCGTTTCCACTCCCCACACAGACCACACTTCTTCCGATCTCCGAAACATTATCCAAAAAACGCTCCAGAAGCGAAGTACCATCATGGGAACCATAGGTGTTTCCAAAACTTAAATTCACTGCAATCGGACGTTCCAGCTCTAACGCCTTACGAATCACATAAGTGATGGCTCTCATCAGTTCCGTTGTACGCGGAAAACCGCCTGCCTGAGGGGTTCCTAGCTTTACCACGATCAGTTCACTCTCCGGTGCGGCTCCTGCAAACCTCCCATCTGAAGCATTTCCGTTTCCGGCCGCAATCCCCGCCACTGCCGTTCCATGCCCGGAAACATCGATACTGGGCAGGATCTGCTGTCTGTCCGCCTGCGTAGGCGCAGCAAGCGCCTCGTCAATCTGTGCTTTTGTATATTCCGCTCCAAGCACCTGATCCCATAAATATAAAATCCGGCTTCCTCCGTTTTCTGTTCTGAAATCCATATTTGCATAATCGATTCCCGAATCAATTATCCCAATCAAAACGCCTCTTCCTGAAAGCCCTTCTCTTCCTATTGTAACTTGGGGAATGCAGGATGCCTCCTTCCCCTCCATAAGAGAAAAAAACAACCGTTTCGGCTTTTCAATATATTCGATCTCATTTAACTGTGCCAATGCATCTAAAAGACTCTCCGGCAATGTGACAATTGCGTACCCGGCAAGCAGTTCTTCTACCTGAATCACCTCACTTCTAAGCCTTCCAATGTCTCCGTTATACTTCACAATCACTTCCCACGTCCGCTCTGACTCATTATATCCCACATTCAGATTCTGCGACTTCTCCCGCTCCTCCATAGTAGAATTTAAAGCCAGATTCAGCAAATTCTCTATTTTTGAATTATCCATCTTCCCATATCCTGCACTTTTCACTTTTCTTCATTATATTCCTTCTATATTGTATTCCATGCATCTTGTCACCCGTCCCGAAAAGTGTTATACTCACTTTTAATATGATGAGGGAGGACGGAAAATTGAACGAAAAGACTGCCAGAATAAAGAGGCTGAAAGAAGAAAAAAATGCCGTTATTATGGCTCACTATTATGTTGCCGACGAAGTACAGGAAATTGCGGACTATATCGGGGATTCTTACTACTTAAGCGAAACTGCCACGAAAATAAATGCAGACACTATTGTTCTTTGCGGCGTTTCCTTCATGGGCGAAAGCGCCAAGATATTAAATCCCACAAAAACCGTACTTCTGCCCGATGACAGCGCTGACTGTCCGATGGCGCATATGGCGGATGCTGAGCGGATTACGGAAGTACGAAAGCAATATGACGATGTGGCTGTGGTATGTTATGTAAACTCAACGGCAGAATTAAAAACCCTGTCCGACGTATGCGTTACTTCCGCCAACGCCTTAAAGATTGTACAGGCGCTTCCCAATAAAAATATTTTCTTTATTCCTGACCAGAATCTTGCCCATTACATAGCGGACAAACTGCCGGAAAAGAACTTTATTTTTAATGACGGATATTGCCATGTACACCATAATATTACTGCTGCCCAGATTCTGGAGGCAAAAAAACTGCGTCCTGACGCCGAAGTTCTGGTACATCCCGAATGCAGACCGGAAGTTACGACGCTTGCCGACTATATTGGAAGCACCTCAGGAATCATTTCCTACGCCAAAAGCAGTGAAGCCTCCGAGTTTATTGTCGTAACGGAAATGGGCGTTTTATATGAATTAAAAAAACAAAATCCCGATAAGAAATTTTATACCGCCGGGAATATGCAGGTATGTCCCAATATGAAAAAAATTACATTGGATAAAATTATACAGGCATTGGAAACCGGCTCTCCGGCAGTCAGCCTGAAAGAAGCATTTATGAAGCAGGCTCTTCTTCCGATGGAACGTATGCTTGCTCTTTCCAAATAACAAAAAGAGGTTCAACACTATGAATAAAAAATACGATGTCATCATCGTAGGCTGCGGTGTTGCAGGGTGTTTTGCCGCATTGCATCTGCCGGATACATATGAAATTTTAATGATTACCAAAAGCAGTCTGGAAGAAAGCGACTCTTTCCTTGCACAGGGCGGTATCTGTGTGCTGAAAGACGAAAACGACTATGACAGCTTTTTTGAAGATACCATGCGTGCCGGACATTATGAAAACCGCAGAGAGTCTGTGGATATGATGATCCGCTCCTCAAGAGATGTCATAAACGAGCTGCTCGCTTACGGCGTTTCTTTTATGCAAAAAGACGGAGAGCTGCTCTACACAAGAGAGGCAGCCCATTCTACAAATCGCATTCTTTATCATGACGACATTACCGGAAAAGAAATTACGGAAAAGCTTTTGGCACAGGTACAGCAAAAAAAGAACGTTTCACTGCTGTGCCATACAGAAATGGTAGATATCCTTTGTAAAGACAATACTTGCGACGGCGTTGTTCTGCGCACGGAAGACGGAGGCATCACTGCCGTCTTTGCAGATAACGTATTATGGGCGTGTGGAGGCATCGGCGGCATTTATGAAAATTCCACGAATTTTCCCCACTTGACCGGAGATGCGCTCTCCCTTTCCTTAAAACACGGGATTCGTCTGCAAAACATTAATTATATCCAGATCCATCCAACCACGCTTTATTCCACCAGAAAAGAACGGCGTTTTCTGATTTCAGAATCTGTCAGAGGAGAAGGCGCAGTCCTTTTAGACAAAAACGGAAACCGTTTTGTAAACGAACTGCTTCCCAGAGATCTGCTGACACAGGAAATCTGGAAGCAGATGGAAAAAGACGGCACAGATTTCGTCTGGCTTTCCATGCAGACTATAAAAGAGTTCGACGTCAGGGAACGATTCCCCAATATTTATAAAAAATGTCTGGAAGAAGGTTTTGATATTACAAAAGACTGGATACCTGTCGTCCCCGCGCAGCATTATTTTATGGGCGGGGTATATGTGGACTTACAGAGTAAAACTTCTATGGAGCATCTGTACGCCTCCGGTGAAACCTGCTGTAACGGCGTACACGGCGCCAACAGACTGGCAAGCAATTCACTGCTTGAAAGCCTTGTCTTTGCCAAAAATGCGGCTTTGGATATGGCCTCCAAGCAGACTGATCCAACACGCTTTTCTTCTCTTCTGCCGCTCACAGAAGAAGCATTGGAAAATTACTATGGTTTTTGTTTTTCAGACTATGAAAATCTAATAAAACTGCACGATACAAACAAAGAAATACTCCGAAAGGAAATCCAAAAAGAAAACGACCGAAAGGAAAAAGAAAAATGAACCCGATCACTACAACCTTACATGTTGACCAGCTTATATTAATGGCTCTCAGAGAAGATATTTCCAGCGAAGACGTAACTACCAATGCCGTTATGCGTGAACCTAAAGCCGGCAGCGCGCAGCTGATTTGTAAACAGGACGGCGTCATAGCAGGCCTTGATGTTTTCAAAAGAGTGTTCCAGCTTTTGGATGAAACCTCCAATGTGACCCTGTATTGTAAAGACGGAGACCCTGTAAAAAACGGAGACCTTCTCGCCGACGTGACAGGCGATATCCGTGCTCTGCTCTCCGGCGAACGCACAGCGTTAAACTATTTACAGCGAATGAGCGGCATCGCCACCTATACAAGAAATGTGGCGGATCTTTTAAAAGGCAGCAAAACCAAACTGCTTGATACAAGAAAAACCACACCCAATATGCGTATTTTTGAAAAATATGCCGTAAAGGTCGGCGGCGGTTATAATCACCGTTATAACCTCTCAGACGGCATTCTGATCAAAGATAATCATATCGGCGCAGCAGGCGGTGTGGCAAAAGCAATTGAAATGGCAAAGGAATATGCGCCTTTCGTCCGCAAAATCGAAGTGGAAGTGGAAAATCTGACAATGCTGCAGGAAGCCTTAGATGCCGGCGCAGACATTATTATGTTGGATAATATGAGCGTGGAAGATATGAAAAAGGCCGTGGAAATGGCTGCCGGAAAGGCAGAAACGGAGTGCTCCGGCAATGTCACAAAAGAAAATATCGCCCACCTTGCAGACATCGGCGTAGACTATATTTCCAGCGGCGCCCTGACACATTCAGCGCCGATTCTGGATGTATCTTTAAAGAATCTTCATGCAGTCTGAAAAGCAAAAGGAGAACTGCTTTATGATCAAATGGATTATTTATTTTTTATTGGCATATACAGCGCTATTTGCCGGAGTATGGCTGCACGAAATAGGGCATTCGCTTTTTAACTACAAGTTTGGATGTAAAGACCATTGGATTCATGTACAGGTAAAACCCTACATTTTCTTCTCTACGCCCGGACCGGTAAATATCGATAAATATCAGGCGCTGACCCCTGTAAAGCGTACTATTTCCGCTTATGGCGGTATCATCTCCAATTTATTCTGGAGCATAATAAGCGGTGCGGTCATTGCTGTCGTTAAGCCTGAGAATCCCTATCTGCTTTTCTTTTTGTGGATGTTCTTAACGATACATTTATCGGAAATCGTCAGCTATCTGCTGATTGGAAGTATCTATCTGGTAAGCGATATGGAAATTATCATAAATGAATATCCCGGCCTTCGGATTCCTAATTTAATTTCCGGGCTTCTGCTTACGGCTGTTTATCTTTTCACTTTACTGCATATACCATCGTCCTTCCAATGGTTCATTATTCTTTGGAACATCATCACAATTGTTTCCATGTGCGGCGGGCGGATTGTCTTTTCACTCCTGCATAAAAAGGCTTAATTCTCCTTTACGAAATTGCCCGGAATGCTTCTTCCAGATCCTCAATAATGTCCGCAATGTTTTCTGTTCCGATAGAAAGCCGGATTGTATTTTTTTGAATCCCCTGCTCCCTTAACTCTTCCTCATTTAACTGTGAATGTGTCGTAGATGCCGGATGAATGACGAGCGATTTTGCATCCGCCACATTCGCAAGCAGGGAAAACAACTCCAGATTGTCTATAAAATCTTTTGCTTTCTGTTCCCCTCCTTTTATTTCAAAGGTGAAAATAGAACCGCCGCCGTTCGGAAAATATTTCTCATACAGTCTTTTCTGTTTTTCATCTTCCGTAACGGATGGATGGTTTACCTTTTCTACAAGCGGATGATTTTTTAAATAGTCTACGACTTTAAGCGCATTTTCCACATGCCGTTCCACGCGCAAAGACAAACTTTCCAGTCCCTGCAGGAAAAGAAATGCATGGAAAGGGGACAGGGTAGCTCCCGTATCCCGAAGAAGAATCGCACGGATCTTTGTTACAAAGGCCGCTTTCCCCGCCGCTTTTGTAAAACTGATCCCATGATAGCTGGGATTGGGTTCTGTAAGCGATGGAAATTTTCCTGACGCCTCCCAGTCAAAGTTTCCGCTGTCCACAATCACGCCACCGATTGTCGTTCCATGTCCTCCGATAAATTTCGTTGCAGAATGTACCACGATATCAGCCCCGTATTCGATCGGTCTTACCAGATACGGCGTGGCAAAAGTGTTATCAACTACCAAAGGAATTTTATGGGCATGGGTTATTTGGGCAATCTCTTCCAGATCCGTCACATCTGAATTGGGATTTCCAAGCGTTTCCACAAATACCGCCTTCGTATTCTCCTGAATGGCAGCCTCCAGAGCGCCCTCTTCAAAAATATCAATAAAAGTTGTCGTAATTCCATAGTCCGGCAAAGTATGCGCTAACAAATTATAAGTGCCGCCGTATATATTTTTTGCCGCTACAATATGTTCTCCTGCTTTTGCAAGATTTTGAAATGTATATGCAATTGCCGCCGCGCCTGACGCCACCGCCAAAGCCGCCGCGCCGCCCTCTAAAGCCGCCATTCTCTGCTCAAAAACATCCTCCGTCGGATTGGTCAGCCTGCCGTAAATATTCCCCGCGTCTGACAGATCAAACCGTGCCGCCGCATGATCACAGTTTTGAAACACATAAGAAGACGTCTGATAAATCGGAACCGCTCTTGCATCCGTCACCGCATCCGGCTTCTCCTGCCCCACATGAATCTGTAATGTCTCAAATCTTAATTTTCTCTGTTCTCTGCTCTTTTTTTCACTCATTCTTTCTTCCCCCTGTGTCTGATATGTTATTTTAGAACAGTTCCCTGTTATATCACATAATTATCGCTCTGTTTATGATAATGCCAGTCAATCAGATCCTGCAGCGTAACATGATCTACCACGTCCCTGACTGCCTCCTCTATCTTTTTCCATAAAGGCAGCGTCATACATTCTTCCTTTCTGGTACACAGATTTGTCTCATCCTCCAGACAGGCCACCGGGCTTAAATTCCCTTCGGTCAGCCTCAAAATACTGCCTACCGTATAGCTGTGCGCCGGTCTCATAAGACGGTATCCTCCCTGCGGTCCCCGTATGCTTTTTACATATCCTGCTTTGGAAAGAATCGAGATAATCTGCTCCAAATACTTATCAGATATTTCCTGTCTGCCTGCAATTTCCCTTACCCTGACAGGCTCGTCGCTTTCGCTCATTGCCAGATCCAGCATAAGCCTTAATGCATATCTTCCTTTTGTAGATATCTTCAAACGTATACCTCCTTATCTGCTTTGTCGGATACTTTTCGCATTTCATCTGAACATAAACGCCTCATTTTTTCATACTATTCCTCTATGAATTATTATAATACTACTCTCTTTTATCCTGCCTGTCAACAATTTATTAAATCTTTCACTACTTCTCCTGCTATAATCAGTCCTGCTGCTGCCGGTACAAAAGCAATGCTTCCCGGAGTTCTTCTGTCCGTTCCAGCGTTCTTATCTAAAGAAACGGCTGCACTGGAAGAAACCGGAATTTCTTTGGAATAGACTACCTTGCATTTTTTTATATTTCTCTTTTTTAACTCTCTGCGCATTACCCTTGCAAGCGGACATACCGAAGTTTTATAAATATCCGCCACTTCCAGCATAGACGCTTCCAGTTTATTTCCTGCTCCCATGCTGCTGATTACTCTGGTTCCTGTTTCTTCACATCGCACAATAATTTCAATTTTAGCAGCCACAGTGTCTACTGCATCTATTACATAATCATATTGTGAAAAATCAAAAAGCTCCTTTGTTTCCGGCAAAAAAAAGCACTTATGCACTATCACGTCAGCCTGCGGATTAATTTCTAAAATGCGCTCTTTCATCACATCTGCTTTATATCTTCCTATTGTTTTTTGCGTCGCAATGATCTGACGATTGATATTGCTAAGCGCCACAGTATCGCTGTCCACCAAATGGAGCGTACCTACCCCGCTTCTTGCCAGGCTTTCTGCAACATACCCGCCTACTCCTCCAATTCCAAAAATAATCACTTTGGCATGATGCAATGCTTCCACCCCCGCCTCTCCTATTAAAAGAGCTGTTCTGGAAAACTGTTCCTCCATAATCTACCTCATTTCTGATCTAATTTATTTTTCTTTTTTCTTTATTATTATAAAAGTAAGTTAAGTTCTTTTTAAAATAATTGACTATACCTTCTTTTTGGTGTAAATTAACATTATATTAGCATAATACATACCCTCTGATACAAAAATAATTTAAAATTTTTCAAATTTATAATATATAATAAAAATATCTTAACGCTTCATCTTTGTCCGTTATGGTCTTTAATATGGATACGAATGATATATTATTTTATTAAAATATAAAGAGGTACTTATGAAAAAAGAAATACAGGCAGGTACAAAGGCTGATTCCGTGTTTATTCCTGCAAGAAGTGAAAATGTCGATTTTCCAGTCACCGCTTACTTTTCGGATCTGAGCAATATGTATGCGGGAGTTGTACGCTGGCATTGGCACGAGGAAATTGAAATCATCATCATTAACAGCGGACATTGTAATGTAATGCTGGACAATATTACTGTCCCGTTAACTGCCGGACGTGGAATTATGGTCAATCAAAATGTCCTCCATTCTCTCCGCCCGATCAACAACGAACGGTGTACCTTCTACTCCCTTGTTTTTGACCCCGTATTTCTGTTGGGTTATAGCGCAACTTATTTTTCTTCTCTGTATCTGACTCCGATTCTCAGTTCTTCTGACCTGAAATATATCACACTGGAAGAGTCTGTAGAATGGCAGGAAGAATTAATTGAGCATCTTAACAATGCAATCGCCGCCAATCTCACAAGGAAATTCGGTTATGAACTGATCACAAAGGCAGAACTCTGTCTGTTTTGGGCGGGAATTTTAGAACATTATGCCAGTGAAAAAATAACAGATCAGGACAGCATCAGCGAATCTTCTCTGGACTCCATACGGGTGAAACAGGCCCTTATGTATATTGAAGAGCATCATATGGAACCTGTCAGTCTGTTAGAGATCGCTGACTCCATTCATGTAAGTAAAAGTGAATGCTGCCGCTGCTTTAAACGCACACTGCATATGACTCCCATTGAGTATGTGATGCGATACCGCATTTTTGAAGCAACCAGAAAGATCAAACGGGGCGATGAAGAAACCAAAAGCATGTCCACGCTCGCTCTTTCCGTAGGCTTCAATAATGCAAGCTATTTTAATAAATTATTCAAAAAATACCTGGGTTGTACTCCAAGCCAGTATAAAGTGCTGCTAAAGCAGCCTTCCTCCGCTTACAGCCAAAAGGCGCCATTACGGATTCCTTCACCATTTGAAGAAAACTTCTAACGCTTTTACAAGATACTGAATATCCTTTGCACCTGCTGTTTCATATGCCGAATGCATAGCAAGCTGCGCCAGGCCTATATCTACCGTATCAACGGAAATATGTGCAGCGGATATATTTCCAAGTGTGGAACCGCCCGCAATGTCCGAGCGGTTCGCATACTTTTGACAGGGTACTTCCGCTTTTTTGCAAATGTCCTCCATAACAGCCGACGAAACTCCATCCGTCGTATATTTCTGACTTCCATGATATTTGATTACAATACCGCCGTTCAGATAAGGCCTGTTTGTTGGGTCCGCCTTTTCCGGATGATTAGGGTGCACCGCATGCGCATTATCAGCAGAAATCATAAAGCTCTTTGCAATCCTCTGGCAAAGCCACGAATCATTTTTTCCCAGAGATTCCTTTACACGGGTCAGGATATCTGAAAGGAATGTAGAATCTGCCCCCTGCTTTGTCCCGCTTCCTACCTCTTCATTATCAAACACAACGGCAAGATTCCCATAGCATTCTGCATTTCCTGCCCGTATGATTCCTTCTGTCAGAGCATATGCACATTCCAGATCATCCAGTCTCGGCGCACAGATAAATTCCCCGTCTGCTCCGAATATTTTTCCCTTTTCCCTCACATATAAAAACAGATCGCTGCCCAGAATGTCCTCTTTTTTCACCCCTGCCGCCCCTGCAATTTCTTCCATAAAGCTGTCCTTTTTTTCTATTCCCGCATAAAGCGGCAGCATGTCTGTCTGTGGGTTATATTCTACGCCTTTATTCATATCCCGGTTCATATGAATCGCCACATTGGGAATCATCAAAAGGTCTTTCTCTATATTAACAAGTCTGGATACAAATTCTCCGTTTTCCTTTATAATCACTCTTCCTGCAACGGACAGCGGTCTGTCTAACCACGTGGATAGAATCATCCCTCCGTATTTTTCACAGTTGAGTTTCACATACTGATCCTCTACTGTCATTTCAGGATGTTCTTTCAGTTTAAAAGCCGGCGAGTCACTATGCGCCGCCGCCATATGGAATCCCATAATTTTCCCTTCCGGCAGTGTAAATGCGGCAATAGAAGACCCATTTCTTATCACAAAATATTTTCCGCCGCCTGCAATCCGCCACTCCTCCGCTTCTTTCAGCTGTACAAACCCTGCTTTTTTAAGCATATTCTTTATTGTATCCACCGCATGAAATCCGGTCGGACTCTGTTCAATAAAATGAAATAATTGTTCAATCATCGATCCTGCTGTTCCTTTCTGACTGATTCTATTTTTAAATCTATCCTTTTTCCACGATCCGTCCTTCCCTGTATGCCAAAAGCAGCTCTTCCAGTTCTTCGATGTTTGTCTGCATTTCTTTTCCGGCATCCGTATCCGCTACCATCTTTCTTTTTATGACCTGCTGCACAAGCTGCATATGGGAATGAATATCCTGTCCTTCTTTCACTGCTTTGTCTATCGATTCAAAGGGTTCATGCGCTGCCAGCACAAGTCCGTAAGAGTTATAGATCAGAGTATACCCCGCAATTCCCGTCTTGGGCTGATAGGCTTTGGAAAAACCGCCGTCAATAATGAGCAGTTTCCCGTTACATTTGATGGGCGATTCCCCGCTTTTGGATTCTATGGGAATATGACCGTTTATTATATGTGCGTACTCCTGATCTTTCAGCCCGAATTCCGCCAGTATTTTACTTACAATCTCCTCTTTTTCCAGCAGACGATAATAGGGGTTTTTCGGTTCCGTATGGGTTGTTTTATCTTCTACAAAGTACCGCTCAAAAGTTGTCATTTTTTCTTTTCCGAAAACCGGAGAATTACGATTTGACCAGATGAACCACAAAATATCGATCCCTTTCTGCTTTTCTTCCGGCTCAATGGAATAATAAGCTTTCCTTGCATAGCTTTCCAATACGTCATACAGTTTTCTTCCGCAGTATTTTTGTCCGTAAATCTCCACTTCTTCAAAATCACCCTCTTCTGTCATGGGCACACAGCCATGATAGAGCAGATTCCCGTTAAAAACTTTATACAATCCTCCGTTTGCGTACAAAAAACGTACATGATTCTGCAGCTTTTCACAATTCATAAAAGAATAGGTAAGTCTGTCCACCACATCCGCTTCCTCCGGCGTCAGGCTGTATGCGTCAGCAGGATTTAACGTAGGAAAATTCTGATCCTTTAATTCATATTCTTTCCCGTCGATCTTTACCGTCCCTTTCTGTAAATCTATCTTATCTAAAAGCAGCCGGTCTTCCATGTGAAATTCCGGGTGCCTGAGGATCAGCTGTCCTTCCAGTTTTAGCTGAATGATCGTAATCGCCTTATGCATCTTTTCATCCAGAAAGGCATCCCTGACATCATAATTTTCTTCTCTGTAATCCACTTTAAAACATTCGCACTTATCCTCTCCGTACTGCTTCATGGCAAAACGGGCAAGGGGTACTAAATTAATACCGTAACCGTCCTCTAACATATTCAGATTTCCGTATTTTGCTGAAATTCTGATCACGGTAGCGATACAGGCAGGATTTCCTGCTGCCGCGCCCATCCAGGAAATATCGTGGTTTCCCCACTGTACGTCCACATTATGATACTGTGTCAGCGTATCCATCACGAGATAGGGATAGGGGCCTCTGTCAAAAATATCTCCCAGCACATGCAGGTGGTCCACTACCAGACGTCTGATAGTACGGCAGAAGGCAATAATCAGCTCCTTTGCCCTCCCGGTTCTTATAACGGCATATATAATCTCATTATAATACGCTTCCTGATTTGCCATGTCCGGATGACCGTTCAATAACTCTTCCATAATATAAGAAAAATCTCCCGGCAGAGCTTTCCTTACTTTAGAACGGGTATATTTGGAGCCTGCATTTTTACAGACCCGGATCAGTCTGTGAAGCGTCACCTTATACCAGTCTTCCATATCCCTTTCTTCTTCCAGTACTAATTTCAGCTTTTCTTTCGGATAATAAATCAGCGCCGCAATGCTTTTTTTGTCCGCCTCGCTTAAAGTATTGCCAAATTCTTCATCTATTTTACGTCTGATCGCGCCGGAACCGTTTTTCAGTACATGACGGAATTGTTCATATTCTCCGTGAATATCTGTAATAAAATGCTCCGTGCCCTTGGGCAGACTAAGAATCGCCTGTAAATTGATAATCTCCGTCGCCGCTGCCGCAATGGTTGAATATTGATTTGATAAACTCTTTAAATATTTTAAGTCCGTTTTACCCATGTTGTTCCTTTCTGATTTTCTCCAATTCTTCCAGCCGCTTTTTCACATCCGCTTCTTTTCCCTGCGTCGTCGGCTCATAATACCTTTTTCCCTGAAGCGATTCCGGCAGACATTTCATGGCGGTCACCTTTTCCTTCGTATCATGGGCATATTCGTAACCGTCCCCATAATGCAGTTCACGCATCAATTCTGTTACGCCGTTTCGGATCTGAAGCGGCACCGGCTCATTTAACATGTGCCGCGCATCTTCCCTCGCTCTCCCGTATGCTGCATAAAGGGCGTTGGATTTTGGCGCCATGCTTAAATAAACGACTGCCTGTGTCAGATTTACGTCGCATTCCGGCATCCCGTTAAAATGACACGCCTGATAAGCTGAAACTGCTACCGTAAGCGCCTGGGAGTCCGCTATTCCAATATCTTCGCTTGCAAACCGCACCAGTCTTCTTGCCACATAAAGCGGATCTTCTCCCGCCTCCAGCATCCTCGCAAGCCAGTAAACGGCAGCGTCAGGATCGGAATTGCGCATGGATTTGTGCAGCGCTGAGATCAGATTATAATGCTCTTCTCCGTTTTTATCATAAAGAAGCGTCTTCTTTCCGATACACTGCTCTACCGTCTGCTTTGTTACGACAATACTCCCGTCCGGCTGCATCTCGCCGTTTAACACCGCCATCTCCAACGTATTTAAAGCCGTCCTTGCATCCCCGTTCGCAAAAGCGGCGATGACCTCTGCCAGAGACCGTTCCATGACAGCCTGCATATTTTTAAGCCCTCTTTTGTCGTTCAGCGTCTTTATTAAAAGTTCCGTCAGATCTTCTGTTGACAATGCCTCCAGTACAAATACCTTACAGCGGGACAGGAGCGCGGAATTAATCTCAAAAGAAGGATTTTCCGTCGTAGCGCCGATCAGTATAATACTTCCCTTTTCCACAAAAGGTAAAAAGGCGTCCTGCTGCGCTTTATTGAATCGATGAATTTCATCTACAAAGACAATCGTTTTCAGTCCCATCTGACGGTCGTTTTCCGCCTGCTTCATAATCTCTTTGATCTCTTTGATTCCGCTTGTCACTGCACTGAAATCCACAAACGCCGCTTTCGTATATTTCGCAATGATACGGGCAAGGGTGGTCTTTCCCACGCCGGGCGGTCCCCAGAAAATCATGGATGATACCTGATCTTTCTGTAAGATCTGCCTTAAGATCTTCCCCTCTCCCAGCAAATGTTTCTGACCGATATAATCCTCTAATGTTTCCGGCCGCATACGGCTGGCTAACGGTGCGGACAAATCGTTCCCGTTTCCAAAAAGAGACAACTGTTCCATCATATCCTTTTGTTCCTTTCCCACATTTAATGACCTTCTATATTGTCCGCAAAAGGTGCCGAAGTGTTTAAGTAAAACAGATAACCTTCCTCCGTCTCCTCCACAAAACATCCCCACTCCGAAAACTCGTAATACCTGCTCATCCCCTCCTTAATCTCTTCTAACGAACTGTCTGTGGAAAATAAAATTCTTGTCAGACAGTCCACATGATTTCCCGTACCCGAAGTATTGCCGGTTTCGGAGTAAACGTCCGTAATCTGGATATGTTCAATGGTCTTTTCTAAATTTGCTTTTAAAACCTTCGTCTGCCTGTATGTAGAGATGTGATTAACACCCATCCCAAAAAGTGAATATAAAATAAACAATCCCAGAAGTACAAAAGGAAAACTTATCATGATGGTAAAAATCCGTTTTATATGTTTCATTTCTGCTCCCATATCCATACACATAGATATAAATTCCTCATCATTTCCAATACATTGTACCATAATTCTTTTTTAAATCATAGGAAAACAACTCGAAACCCGTGCATAAAATACAACAGTTTAAGGAGCAGCAGCGTTTCACGCTGTTGCTCCCTGATCGTTTCTATTTTCTGAATTCCCTGTTTAATTTTGTTTTACAGGAACCCATAACTCGCAGAACAGGCCCTTCTCCCCCTTTTCAAAATAAATTTCATAGTCGGTATCGTCTGTTTGTATATACCCCGTCTGCGGAAGAAACTCTTTATAGAACTTGCTCCATGTTTCCCCCAGACAGTCACCGTCAGGACCAAAGCATTTAAACACTGCGTAATCGGCAGGTTCCGTCTCCCAAACGGTATAGCCGCTCTCTGTAAACTGTTCCAGCTTTGAGGTATCGGTATCTTCATCAATGATAATACCGATCCCGTAATTGAAATGGGTTTCGCCTTCTTTACAGGGGCTGCATAAACCGTACAGATCTCTTTTTCCTTCCGTACGAAGCAGTTTCATAGGCTCAATCAGGTTTTTTTCATAGCATTCCGTCCAGAAGTCAGGGATACTGTGATCCTCGTCGTCATTAATAATTTCATTCGGAAAAGATCTTACCAGTGCAGCAAATTTTCTCCTGCCGCCGTGTTCCATTCTGTAATCCATAATACTACCGCCTTCCAATGTAATTTTGATCACAAGGGGATTAAATAAATGAAGTTTTGCGCCTTTTCGTTTCGCCTGCTTCGGAGTCGAACCATGAAACCGCGTAAACGCTTTAGAAAAGCTTTCCGGCGATTCCCATCCATACTTATATGCAGCGTCGGTCACTGATATATCCGTTGTCTGAAATTCTTTTGCCGCTAATGTAAGACGTCGTTTCCTAATATATTCATTTGCCGTCATTCCCACAATAAAGCTGAATGTCCGATGGAAATGATAGCTTGACATATGCAGACTTTTTGCAACATCAATATAATTTATGTCTTCGCAAATATGCTCCTCCATATAGCATATCGCCTGCTGAATAAGTTGTATCGACATTTTGTTATCCTCCTTGTATGCATTAGTATAACTGATTATACCTTAATAATCCTGTTCACGTTTGCACCAGTTTGTCCGCTATTTATACATGTTAGTCGATAAGTATTTAAATGCGTTATCCGCTAAAATCACCACAATATTCTTTCCTGCCGCCTCCGGTCTCTTTGCGATCTGCGTCGCTGTAAAAAGCGCAGCTCCGGCGGACTGTCCGACAAAAAATCCTTCCTCCCGCACAAGCTTCCTCCCGGTCTCATAAGCGTCCTCTGCCACCACATCGAAGCATTCGTCATAAGAAGCATGAAACTGACTGAATAACGCCGGCACTTTATCTTCCGGTACGCCGTCAAACTTTAATACGCCGTCGATCGTATTCCGCTCCGGGAACGCCGGATCTTTTAACGACTGCTTCGCCGGCTGCGCCCCGATAATTTTTACATCAGGATTTTTCTTTCTCAGATAAGCGGACAGTCCTGACAGAGTGCCTCCCGTTCCTACTAACTGCACGACATAGTCCACTTTTCCATCCGTATCCTCCCAAATTTCAGGACCGGTACTCAGGATATGCGCTCTTGCATTAGCCGGATTGGCGCACTGGTCAATATAAAACCATCCTCTGGACGCGGCAAAACTGCCCATCACTTCTCCCAACCCCTGCAGCGAAAGTCCCGTTTTTAACATTTCCACAAAGCCGGGAACATCCGACACCTGCAAAAGTTCCGCTCCAAGCGCCTTTAAAATCTGTGACCGTTCCACAGAAACTCCCGGCTGGATGACTGCCACATAATGATATCCTTTTGCATTTGCAAAAGTCGCCGTACCGATTCCGGTATTTCCACTCGTATAATCTACGATAGTCATTCCCGGCTTTAATTTTCCTTCATATTCCGCCTCCAGAATCATATTTAAAGCGGCCCTGTCCTTTACGCTCCCGGATGGATTAAAATATTCAAATTTCCCTAAAATATGCCCTTTTACCCCTTCTGCGTCTTCATATCTATGTAATCTTACTAACGGTGTTTTTCCCACCAGTTCCGTAATGGAATCATAAATTTTACCCATGACGTTTCCTCCTCTTTGTCGGTTATTCACTGATAATTGTATTCTACAACCTCTATGTATTTTTCATTCTTTAATACGCCTGCCAGAGACAATAAACTCCAGGCGTTCCCCGCCGTGCCAATATACAGCCCGGAATAACTGTGTACATCATGAGGAATGGTTCTCCACCAGTTTCCAAGCCATCTTCTGGAATTGTCCGCCTTGTATATATCGCTCCTGCTGTCATCCACATGGGATTGTCCGATCACCGTTCTGGCAGTACGCTTTGCATATTCTAAAAATTCTTCTTCCCCCGTTAATCTGTATACGGATATAAAATGCTCCAACAATCCGGGCGTACCGCAGCATAATGCCTGACTTCTCCAATATCCTCTGGAATAATTCTCGGGAGCGCCCGCCCGAATAATACCTCTGGAAAGTTTCTTAACCCATTCCAGATATTCCTCTTCCTTCGTAATGGTGTATAAAGCCTCAAATAATAATGCCGTTCCGGCCGGTCCGTGGCAGCTGCTAAGATAATAAAACTCTGTGGAAGGTCCTCTTTCCAGACTGTCCAGATACGGAACAAGCACGGCTCTCTCATCCCCGACGGCAATCCCCTGAATATATGCCGTCGCATCCTTCGCCGCCTGCAAATATACTTCTTCCCCCGAAGCCCGGTAAAGAATCGTAAAGATCCAGCCTACGCCGGAAGTCCCGTGGGCAAGATTTACCCAAAATACGTCTGCAGGGAAATCGATCTTTGTCAAATCCACCACATTCCAATACTTACCGCCCTTTGGCGCTTTTCTGCCTTTGGAAACAAGATAATTTCCAAGCGACTTTGCCGCCTCTAAATAGGTATTGTTCTTTGTGATCTCCCAAACGGAAACAAGATAGGTAACAAATCCCGCGTCTCCGCATAAATCGTTCTGTTCGCTGAAGTAAATTCCTTCCGGCGCTTTCTTTGCCGCTGCCAACAGATCATCGGCTGCCTTTATCACATAATCTCTATACTGTTCCTCTCCCGTAACTTCATAGAGTTTCAGCACCAGATAGGCGCTGCCTGTGGGACCGTTATAATAACCAATCGTCCACCCTGGCATATTCTTTACATGCACCAGCTTATCTTCCGTTCCCTTGGCATCTTGTAACGCCTTTTCATAAAAAGCCGTCCCCTCATCCGTTGCAATAATATCCGCGGCCGCCTCCTTTGCTTCCAGCAGATACTCTTCCTTTTTTGTAACCTGATACAGCCGCAGATAAAATAAACCGATACCGGCCGAACCGCCGTACAATGCTTTTTCCGTTAACATTGGATATTCGGAAAAGTCTTCTTCCGAATCCGGGCTCTGATCCCATCTCTTTCCAAAGGGAGTAATTTTCTCTGTCGTTTTGATCCATCTTGCAGACTCTTCTGCAAGATCAATATAGTCCTGCGTACCATATTCCTTAAATAAATAATTTCCTGCCATCTTATTTTCCTCTTTTCCTATGGGTTTAGTATGATTTGTATAACTAAAATATTATCACAATTATTTTGAACTGTATAATCCTGATTTTTTATGTCCGGTTATAGACAAAAACTATAACCGGACTGCTGTCCCTGACAGCTTTTCCTCCGTCTTCAGACGGCAAAACTTTCCTATTTCAGAATTTTCTCTTTGTATTCCGCTAAAATTCCAATATACCTCTGCCCGATCTCACTGATCACTGCCCCATTTCTTGAAAGATATCCTATCGTCATTGTTTCATCCGTCTTCAATTTGACCGCGCAATAGTCCGAACCGTTCAATTCTTCACATATAATACCGGAGCATAATGTATATCCATTAATTCCGATCATCAAATTCAGCAGCGTCGCCCTGTCACTTGCACGAATCAGTCTCTTATATTCATAGGTACTCAATACCTCTTCCGCAAAGTAAAAAGAATTATAGTTTCCCTGCGCAAATGCAAGGCATGGATATTCCTCCAGCTCTTCCATTGTGACCTCCTTTTTTTGCGCCAGCGGATTTTTTCTGCTCATATATACATAAATGCCGCATTCAAACAAAGGTGTAAATGTAAGGCCGTTTTCCTTAAAAATCTTTTGCAGAACCGTCTCATTATAATCATTCCTATATAAAACCCCTATTTCGCTCTTCTGATTTTTTACATGATCGATTACTTCATGGGTTTTTGTTTCGTGTATTTCAAATTCATACTCATCCAGGCCGTACTGATTTACCAGCTCTACAAATGCGCTTACTGCAAAAGTATAATGCTGCATCGACACATGAAAACTTCTTTTTACATTTGTTTTAGAAATGTACTTTGCATCCAGCAGTTCATACTGTTCCACAACAGATCTCGCATAACCCAAAAATTCCGAACCTTTTACCGTTAACATGACTCCGCTTTTAGAACGCAGGAAAATATCAAACCCAAGTTCTTTTTCAAGCGAGTGTAATGCAGCTGTTAAACTCGGCTGTGACAGATATAATTTTTTTGCAGCCTCATTTAAAGAATTTTCTTTTGAAATAGCTATTACATATTTTAATTGATTTAATGTCATTTTCAGCAATATCTCCTTTATGCAAGTATAGCATAAAATCGACGGCGGTTCTATCACTTCGGGAAAATCCCGAAATCCCCTTTCATAAGCTTCTCTATAAATTGAACTTATATTGAACTTTTTGAAACTGCATTATTTTATATTGAACTTTTTTTCAATATATGCTATGATAAATCTCAAAATTGAACTTATTACAAAACATATACTTCCGGACTATCCTATAGACATACAGACTACCGGGAAACAAAAGCATATGTTCATTATATTAAGAAAGGCTGCATACACATGGATCATAATACATTTGCCGGACGGCTGGCCTCTTCTATGGAATCCCGGGGCCTCAAGCAGGTCGATCTTATCCGGGCGGCTGAAGAATCCGGCATCAAGCTGGGAAAAAGCCAGATAAGCCAGTATATAAGCGGGAAAACCATTCCCCGGAAAAATATCGCCCTGTTTCTTGCAGAAGCTTTAAAAGTGGAACCTGACTGGTTATACGGGCGTCCCTGTAGTAAAACCAAAAACCGGAATTCAGACAGATCAGAACAACAAAAAGAATCCGAACCCTCAAAATCTTTGGACCAAACTGTATATTTGAGGCATTCAGATATAGGAGGAAACGTAATGATGAAAGAATTTAAAAAATCGACAAAACTGGATCATGTTTTATATGACGTCAGAGGTCCGGTTGTAGATGAGGCGACAAGAATGGAAGAAAACGGAACCAATGTGCTGAAATTAAATATTGGAAATCCCGCCCCCTTCGGTTTTCGTACACCGGATGAAGTCATCTATGACATGCAGAGACAGTTGACAGAATGTGAAGGATATTCTGTTGCAAAAGGGTTATTTTCCGCAAGGAAGGCTATCATGCAGTATGCACAGATCAAAAACATCCCCAATCTTTCCATTGAAGATATTTACACCGGAAACGGCGTAAGCGAGTTAATTAATTTAAGTATGTCTGCCCTGTTAAACGACGGAGATGAAGTTCTTGTCCCTGCACCGGATTATCCCTTATGGACCGCGTGCGTCACCCTGGCAGGCGGAAAAGCAGTTCACTATATTTGCGACGAGCAGGCGGAATGGTTTCCCGATCTGGAAGACATAAAAAAGAAAATCAGCGATCGTACAAAAGCAATCGTAATCATTAATCCGAATAATCCGACAGGCGCCGTATACTCAAAGGAAATCCTTCAGGAAATCGTAGAAGTCGCAAGAGCTCATCAGCTTATCATCTTTTCGGATGAAATTTACGACCGTCTTGTCATGGATGAGGAAGAACATATTGCCATTGCTTCCCTTGCACCTGATCTGTTCTGCGTTACTTTCAGTGGATTGTCCAAATCTCATATGATCGCAGGATTCCGTATCGGCTGGATGATACTGAGCGGCAATAAAAGAATGGCCGGAGATTATATAGAAGGTCTGAATATGTTATCCAATATGCGGCTTTGCTCCAACGTACCGGCACAGTCCATTGTGCAGACAGCTCTTGGCGGTTATCAGAGCGTAAACAACTATATCATTCCCGGCGGAAGGGTTTATGAGCAGAGAGACTATATCTATAAAGCTCTGAACGATATTCCGGGAGTCAGCGCCGTAAAGCCCAAAGCTGCTTTTTATATCTTTCCTAAGCTGGATACGAAAAAGTTCAATATTCTGGACGATGAAAAGTTTGCACTGGATCTGCTTCGGGATAAAAAAATACTGATTATTCACGGAGGCGGATTTAACTGGAGTGAACCTGACCACTTCCGTGTCGTATACCTGCCCCGTATTGAAGTGTTAAAAGACGCGATGGAAAATTTAGGGGATTTCCTCAGCTATTATAAGCAGTAATCCCCTTTTTCTTATAGTATTCATACAATAGTATTCATACTATTAGTATGCATACTATAGTATGCCAAACATTTTAAGCGCCCAATAACCAAATCCCAATACCCAGCTTGTAAAGATGCCAAATAATATGACAGGACCCGCTATCGTGAAAATCTTGCATCCAACGCCAAAAACCTGTCCTTCCTTTTTAAACTCGATTGCCGGCGCTGCAACGGAATTTGCAAAACCGGTAATCGGTACAAGAGCGCCGGCGCCACCCCACTTTACAATGCTGGGATAAATATTAAATCCCGTCAGTATGACGCTGGAAAGTACCAGTATCAGCGAACACCATCCACCGGATGTTTCCTGATCCAGTCCAAGGCTTTTTGCGTAATTAAGAATACACTGTCCCAAAACACATATAATGCCTCCCACCAGAAATGCTTTACCCATCTGAAAAAAGAGATTGGGGGTGGGCGTCACCTGTTTTACATATTCCTGATATTCCTGTTTCTTATTTTCATCCATTTCGCAACATTTCTCCTTTTTTATTTACTTCTGTATTTACTGTATTTTTATACCAATTATCTTACATCTATACTGAAATTTTAAACCGGACTTCTTTTAAGCAGACAGCTTATGTTTCTTCTTTTCCTTCCCTGCTTGCTGTTTCTATCAGAGCTTTATTTACATCCTCTTCATAAATACGCATCTCTACTTCGATCGGCGTTGGATCTTTTGTCAGTCTTCTCGGACCGATATGATTAAAGAATATAATAATGCCAAGAGAAAGCCCTATTGAATAAAAAATTTCCAAAACTGCCGAATTTCCCGGATTTCCCATTACCATAATATAGAACTTTTCAAAAATATCCGCAATGCCGATATCATTATGGTACGCCATAATCGTAAATGCCGTCCCAAAAAAACTGACTGCCGCCACAAAAATAATCTTTAATGTCTGTAAAAAACCTTTATGTCTGTTTACATTTACAATCTCTACCAAAGCATCTTTTTCCCCGATGTTCTGTACTGATACATCAGGACAGGCCTCCTGAATGAGCGTGATAATTCTGGTCAGGCTGATCACCACCTTCTGTGCTTCATTTTCCTTAAATTTATGCACCTTAATTGCTTTTACCTTGGCTGCGGTATTAGAATCATTACACACAATATCTGCAATATCCTTTAAGAACACATCCGGCTCCATGACTTCTGTATTCTGTTCCATTTTAATATAAACTTCTGTCTGTGCCATACGCGTTTATTTCCCTTTCCCTGTCTTCTTTGCGGCTCCTAAACCTTAACGGCCGCCATAGCGGTATACGCCCTCTATAAAATAAAGCAGTGAACCGGTAAGCTTTCCAAGCGCCATAAAAAGAATTGCGATTCCAAGTCCATGCCTAAAACCGATTCGTCTTGCAAAAATAGGAATTGTATTGAGCATTTCTGCAATGGCAAGGGCAAAGCATCCGATAAAAATTCCTGAAAAGACACCTGCAATAAGCAAAATGATGTTGCCGGCAATCGTCCACGCCGTTTCACTCATAATCCCATTTTTCAAAATAAAACTCCCAAACTGGCAGTACCTTCCAAATACGCTTAAGATACATCCCGTAATCGTACCTGCTATGACAAAATCTTCATACAGCATTACCTTTCTGCCTGTATGTGTTTTTCCTGCAAACCGGGGAACTAACCCAACCGTAATCAAAACGGTAAATACGCCTCCGGCCGCAAGGAAACCTGCACTACAGCTTACAGCTGCCAAAAATATCACTTTCCACATTTTTATACCCCATGTCCGCTTCAGCGGACTCAAAATCAATAGTTGAAAGCGTTTTTCTTTCAACCTTTTCACTTCCATGTTTTTTACTCTCATTTACAGTGCTGTTAGTATTTGTAAATAATTTAAAATTATACAAATACAGTTTACGTTTCCGAATATAAAAAAAACGGTACAGCCGCATGGCCATACCGTTTTTTTTATTTATGATTTATTCAGCTGCTGTTGTTGAAGCTTCTTCAGTAGATGTTTCTGCTTCTTCTGTAGACGTTTCTGCTTCCTCAGTAGACGTTTCTACTTCCTCAGTAGACGTTTCTACTTCCTCAGTAGATGTCTCAGCTGTTTCTGCAACGGAACTTTCTGTATCTTCTACATTTTCTGCGTCTGCGTTCTCTGCATCAACCGGAGTTTCCTCTCCCTGAACCGGTGTAGATTCATTTTCATTGTTTTCTACACTTGCCTCTACTGTAGGCTGGTTATTTTCCTCTGAATTCTCTCCGCATGCTACTAATCCAAACATGGAAAGTGACAATGCTAATCCTAACATACAAACTTTTTTCTTCATCTTTTTTTCCTCCTCGTGCACATCCTGCTGTGCAATTTCTACTTTTTCAAAAAAGCCTGCAAGCTTCACCTGCGTCTCCGGCTCTAAACCTGTAACTTGGATTCTGCTCCTGGTTCTTCTCTGAAAGCTCTTTAAGGATATCGTGAATTTGTGTCCAATTTGTGAACATTTTTGTGCAAAATTGTATTCTTATCCATACAATTCATAAATCTTAAAAAAATAAGAAGCTAAAAAGCGCCGTATTTATCAACCTTTTTAGCTTCTTATTTTTTCTTTTTTCCATTACTTAATAATTTTATTAATATTTTATTAATATTGTGTTCATATTGTGTCTATTGTGTCAATATTGGTCCATTCCTGTCACTCCGCCTGCATATCCTGCATTTTTACATACAACTCTTTCGTATTGTCTGCCAGATTTACAGCGCCCGCTTTTATAAGTGTTTCTCTGTCCCTGAAGCCCCATGTCACAAGGATACTATCCATCCCTGCATTTTTCGCTGTTTCAACGTCTACTTGGGAATCTCCTATAAAAAGTGCATTTTCTTTTTTTACCCGGATTCTTTTCAGCGCATCATAAACCATGTCCGGCGCCGGTTTCTTTGGCTGTTCATTTGTCGCTCCCACCGCAGTCTCAAAAAGTCCCGGAAAATAATGAGGAATCATTTTCTGTACTGCCGCATTTCCTTTATTGGTCACTACAGCCAGCTTGCAGCCATCCGCCTTCAGCTGAAGAAGAAGTTCCTCCATACCCGGATAGGGCTTTGTCTTTTCCATACAGTTTTCCTGATAATAAGCCATAAAGTCGCAAAATGCCGACTCAATCGTTTTCCCATCCGTCCCCTCCGGCACAGTCCGTTCGATCAACTTGTGAATCCCGTTGCCTATCGCTTTTTTCACTTCATCCAGAGTATGTGCCGGAAACTGATATTTTTCCATAATAAAATTCACACTATCTTTTAAATCTTCCAAAGTATCCAATAATGTTCCATCCAGATCAAAAAGCACCGCTTCATATTTTTTCATGCTGACTCCTATCTGCCTGCTGAAACAGGCATATAAAATAACATAAAAGATTATAGCACAAATCCTATGCGTTTGCTATAGCAAATCCTGACCCATCCGGTCAGGCTAAAACTACTACTTTAACACCTCCATCCGCATCCGCACTAAAATTTTCTTTTCCATCCGGGATACCTGCACCTGTGAAATTCCCAGTTTTTTTGCCACTTCTGTCTGGGTCTTTTCCTGGAAATAACGCATCTTTATCAGTTCTTTTTCCTCATCCTTTAACGTATCCAACAGTTGTTCCAAAAGCATATGGTTCAGCATTTCTTCCTGCTTATTTGAATTTTGCGCAATCTGGTCTACCAAATAGATTTCACTTCCGTCGCTTTGATATACAGATTTATAAATGGATTCTACTTCTTCACTTGCTTCCAGTGCAGTCACAATATCTTCTACAGGAATATCTGTTATTGTACTGATCTCTTCTATCGTTGCTTCTCTTCCGTTCTCCTTGATAAACTGTTCAGCCGCCCGTTTCGCCTTCCATGCGTTTTCTTTCAGGCTCCTGCTGACCTTCACCATGCCATCATCCCGTAAAAAGCGTTTGATTTCCCCTACTACAAGAGGCACTGCATAAGTCGAAAATTTCACATCATAGCTTAAATCAAATTTATCAATCGCTTTCATCAGCCCAATTGTACCGATTTGGAACAGATCTTCATTTTCCACGCCGCGTCCGATAAACCGTTTCACAATATGATGTACAAGACCGAGATTGTTCTCAATCAGTTCTTCCCTTGCCTTCAAATCCCCCTGTCTTACTTTGGAAATCAGTACTGCATTTTCTTCCATACTAATGCCCATGCCTTTCCTAAAGCTTATTAATCCTCTTCTTTTTCCATCCAGGACGCAAGACCGATCTTTTTGATCATATGTACCTTAGTTCCTTTTCCGGGCTCGGATTCCACGGATAATTCATCCATAAACGCTTCCATAAAAGAAAACCCCATACCGGAACGCTCTAATTCCGGTTTTGTAGTGTATAAAGGTTCCATTGCCTTATCCACATTTTCAATTCCCACTCCCTCATCGCTGATCGTCACATGGAGAACGTCTTTTTCGATATAACAGCTCATTTCCACCATTTCATCCGATTCTCTGTCTTCACCGTATCCATGAATAATCGCATTTGTAACTGCCTCTGAAACTGCCGTTTTTACATCAGAAATCTCTTCAAGCGTCGGATTTAGCGGCGTCATAAAAGCTGCTACCGTCATTCTTGCCAGACTCTCATTGGCAGATAGTGCCCTGAATTCCATTTTCATTCTGTTCATTTTTCCATCCATCCCTCTTCTAATTTTTTTCCTTACAGACTATTTCGATCATTTTGTCCAAACCGGACATGTAAAGAATTCTTTTAATATGCTTGTCCACATTGATCGCATAGACCTTTCCGTCAAAGCAGACCACTTTTTTATACCGTCCGGCAATCAGGCCTATCCCGGAACTGTCCATAAACCTGGTAGCCTCAAAATCAAATACAACACTGTTTGCCCTGCCTTCTAAAAGAAGTTTGTCCACGCTTTTGCTTATGTATCCTGCCTGATGATGATCAATCTCTTCCGGCAGCTTTACCATCAGATAATTATCAATCACTTTAAAATATTGTTCCATCTTTTCCATGTTTTCCATCTTTTCCCTCATTTCTGCACGGCTTTATTTAGATTTGTGCATACCGTGCAAGCACAAACAATTGCATTTTACCATTTAGTCTTCCCTTCTTCATTGTTATTTATACTTATCCCGGACGCACGGAAAGAAAAAAGAGAACATAAATTTTATGTTCTCTTTTGTAAGCGTTATTCAAATCTATTCCATACTTTCCAGTTCATCCAGGAACTGCTGGGATTTTCTTTGTCTTTCTGAATTGGGAATCTCGGCGATTACTCTTCTGTAAATCTCTTTGGCCTTCTCAATTTCTCCCACTTCTTTATAGCAATTTCCAAGATAGTACAGGGCATATCCGTTTTCCGAATTATATTGAACGACCTTTTCCAGACTCGGAATCGCCTCTGCAAACCTTTGGGCCATATAGTCTTCATATCCTATATCATAATACTGCGTTGCAAGTTTAGGACCAATTTCGTTACGCAGCTGCTCATACATTGCCTGAAAGGACTCTGAAGTTTCCTCAATCTGAACCTCTTGCTCGATTGCATCTAAATATTCTTCTATTGCCACCGCATCATCGGGAGCAGTCATATATGCCTGAATGGCCTGGATCATTTTATCCATAATCGACAATGTACCGTCTACGCCTTCATAACTGTCCATCTGTGTCTGCATGGTTTCAACCTGTGTGGTCAGAGTGCTGACCTGCTGATTCAAATCGTCGATCGTTGCAGATTTTGCATCCGACTGTTCGCTGACCTTTTTCAGTTCCTCATTTACCTTTGTCCGCTCTGCCTGTACTCTGGAAGGCAGAATCAAAAACCATACCGCTGCAATTCCGATGATAATTCCCAGTCCAATCTGTAAAAGCGCTGCAAAACCACCCTTTTCCTTTCCTCCTACCGGCTGAATAATCGTTTCATTACCGCTCTGATATTTTACGGACTCCTCACTGATATTCCGTTTCTTTCCGCCTGACTTCTGCGTCTCCTCCGCTTCAAACACGCTGTCTACTTCTTTTAAATACCGCAGGGTAATCGTATTGCTCCTGTCAATCTGGTAACACTTTCGCAGTTCCTTTCTTGCCTTTTCCCATTCCTCGTCATTGATATATAGAAGCGCCAGAAGCTGATGCGCTTTCACAAATCTCGGATTTAGAGAAAGCACTTTTTTTAACTGGATAATAGCCAGATCCAGACTGTCCTGCTGACAATAAGAAAGCGCCTGATTAAATTTTTTATTTGTCTGGTTAATCGTTTCCAGACGGCTTGCATTTGCCTGGATCATATTAATATAATCATCCGCAATATTTTTATTGGGCCGCAGGTTCTTACTGATTACCCACTCGCTTAAAGCCGGCGCTACCTCGCCCATCTCAAAATATACAAGTCCAAGGAGGTTCCTTGCCTCAATATTATTTTTGTTGAATTTTAAACTCTGACGCAGACTGCGGACCGCACCCGTCAGATCCCTTACCGATGCCTTTTCCAATCCGTCATTGTAATGGTAATTGGATAAATACATGATCTTCTTATATACAGAAACGTCAGCCCCACATCCGGTACAAAAATCATGCTCGGATAAGCGGCATCCGCAATAATAACAATTCATACGCTACCCCTTATTCTTCTTCCGGCTCTGATTCTTTTACCATCTTGATCAAAAGATCCGCCATATCCGTTAAATCCTGATTATATATTGCCTCTTCTACATCCTCTACCTCAAGGCTTGGATGGAATTTCTTTAATTCTTCTTCAAAATTGATCATCTGTCTGCCTCCTCATATATGCTTTCACCTGACCGACAAGATACAAAGAACCAACTATGTAAAGATGATCCTTCTCGCCTTTTAACCGCTGCATTTCTTCAAATGCCCCTTCTACTGTCTCAAAAAAAATATGTCTGCAATCTTTATATTGTCCTAAAGCGTCTTTCATTTCTTCTGCTGTTACTGTTCTGCTGTTTGCAAGAGGCGCTGTCCCGATCAGCGAAAAAAGCCCGCTTTCCTCCAGCATGGAAACCATCGTTTCCACTCTCTTATCACGCACGGCAGAAAATAATAAAAGTCTGGTCCCCTTACAGCCGTCTTCCCCTGCTGTATCTAAAAAAGCCTCTATTCCGTCTTCATTATGAGCGCCATCCACAAAAACACCTCTTTTTATCTCTTCCATTCTGCCTTCCCAAAAGGCTTTCTCAAATCCTTTCTTAAGCTGCGTCTTTGTAATTGCATTATTTAAACCAAGCGCTTCTAACGCCGTCATCGCAAGCATCGCGTTTTCTGCCTGATACCTGGCGCCGGTCGATAGCGCAAGTCTAATATAACCATAATACCGACTGTGAAAAGAAAAATCAATGCTTTTATTCGTATTTTTGCAAATAGCATCGCGTTTCAGCACAACCGGAAAGGTTCTGCACCCCTTTTTTTCCGCCTCTGATTCTATGACTTCATTGACTTCCTTTCTGCCTGCGAAATAAACCACCGGCGTATTTTCTTTCAGTATTCCCGCCTTTTCACCGGCAATCTCCCGCAAGGTATTGCCCAAATACTCCATATGGTCAAATCCCACCTTCGTTATAATGGCAATTTCCTTTTTTTCCACACTGTTCGTTGCATCCAGCCTTCCGCCAAGCCCGGTTTCCAGAATACAATATTCCGCCTTTTTGTCCTTAAAAAAAAGCATGGCAATAAAAAACATATATTCAAAAAAGGTAGGATGGTATTCCCCGTCCAATTTTTCGTAAATCTTCAGAAAAAGATCCAAAAACTGCTCTTTTTCTATCTCCTGCCCATTGACTCTGAAACGTTCACGGACTTCTACAAGATGCGGCGAGGTAAACATACCGACGCAAAATCCTGCCTCTCGCAAAACTGCACACAAATAAGCACAAACGGAACCTTTTCCGTTTGTGCCTGCAATATGAATGACCTTCATCTCTTTCTCCGGATTTCCTAACTCCCTTAAGAAAGCTTTCGTCATAGACATATCATTTTTCTTTGTGAACTTGGGAATATTTAAAATATATTCTACTGCCTGCTCATAAGTTTTGATTTCTTTTTTCACTGCTTATTCCATTCATGCTACAGTACTCTTACCGTGCCTTCCACCATACCGTTTAAATATTCATACTGCATAAAGCTTGTATCACGCTCCACGATATACTTGGAATCCGCCACACCTACGATAACGCCCCTGTGAACGTCGCCTTCCGTAATGACTTTCGCATCTTTCCCCTTTTCTATCTGTCCGGATAAAATTTCTTTTTCCTGATTGATATCGTCCAAAACGGCAAAACATTCATCCTTTTTCTTATTTAATTCCGCCAGCCGCTTTTCTTCCCCTTCTGTCATAGACGCGGCGCGAAGACGTTTCTTTCTGAGAAGCTCGGACATAGTATCGACTGTCGTCTTCAGTTCTGCCTGTGCCGCCTCTTCCTTTGCCGCCATACCAATATATTTTTCATAAACTTCCGGTTCATATCCGGCATGTACATTCGTCTTGATCTCCGCGTCATTGCCAAGCACACCGGCCTCTATCCCCATAAGACCATGTACATATCCGCCCATAATCACGCCTTTTTTACCGGTTGCTTTCACCTTTCCCTCAGCTGAAAGCTTGGAATTTAAAATAATATTGGCGCAGATATCACCTTTAGCAGATACTTCGGCATGCTCGATAAAATCGGCAAAAACGCTTCCCCTTGCACTGACCTTCGCTTTCTTGCCGCCCTGTATGCCGCGCTCTAAAACAATGTCGCCGCCTGCAAATAAATTGGCGGATTCTACCGTTCCTTTAATTACAATATTACGCCCGGCCCGTATCATTACGCCTGCGCTGACATTTCCACTGATCTCTATATCGCCGAAAAACTCTATTTTTCCTGTAATCAGATCCACATCGTCATGCACTTCATGCGTATTTTTAATGTCGATCTTATTATCCTTAATCTCAATTTTGCCTTCCTGAACAGCAATATAAATATCGGAATCCGGCTCGTGCGAAATTCCTTTTCCCCTAAGAGGCGGCAGTTCCTTGGCAGGCTTCGTTCTTGTCTCCGCCCCGCGTATGTTATATCCGACCTCACCCTGTACAGCGTGGTGATAAATTGCAACCACATCGCCTTTATGTACATTCTGCAAAGTACTCATGCTCGTGTAATCGACAGATCCGTCTTCTCTGACAGCAGGCGCTTTATGAACAGTAGGTGCAAATTTATATTCATAATAACCGTCAATGCCTTCTACCGCTTCTTTTCCAAGCGCCACTTTAATTTCTCTATTATAAACTTCTTTTTTTACGATTGCAGCAATATTAGAATTATGGAATCCGCGGACGACACCGTTTTTACGCAAAAATCCCATAATATCGTCTTTACTGAATTTCTCCTCTCCCTCTGCAGGAGGAAGCAGATAAAGCCACGCGATCATATTATCCGGCTCAATCCTCACATAGGAACCGTTCTCAATTCCCTGCTTTGGCGGCTGGCTTACCTGCTGTTCTGCGGGCTTGGGCCTGCCAATAGCGCTTAACGGACTGCCGGGGCTTTCCCACGGCATTTCAATTCCTGGTTTATTCAACTTTTCCCTTGTCATTGTGGATGCAAAAGATTCCGGCATACCTTTCCCCCTTCCCCATTTCTCTTCTTTTCTTTATTATATGGGGGAAGAATCGAAAAACGATCCTTCAGTAAAATTTAATCTTTATACTATTATCCGTTATTTTTCACTTTGTTGCAAGTAGTTATCTGCAAATATTATTATTTCTTTATCTGCGCAAGCCTTTCTTTTACGGTTTCCATCATTTTCGTATATTTTTCTAATTTTTCTTTTTCCTCTGCAATTTTTGATGCCGGAGCCTTGGAAACAAATTTTTCATTATTCAGCATTCCGTTTGCTCTTGCAATTTCACTGCCAAGCCGTTTTTCTTCTTTTTCCAGTCTCTCAATCTCCTGCCTGATGTCAACCAGTTCTGCAAAAGGAATATACAGTGTAGCTCCCGGGATTACAACAGATACCGCATCCTCTGCAATCCCCTCTTTATTTTCCTGTATCTTCACTTCTGAAGCAGAAGCAAGGGAAGCAAAGAACAGCCTGCCCTCTGAAAAAGTCTTTAAAATTTCTTCTTCTTTGCCGACAACAAAAACCTGTGCTTTTTTACTGGGCGCAACATTCATTTCCGTCCTCACATTACGGATGCCTCTGACTGCCGCCTTGATTGTTTCTATTGCTTTTTCCTCTTCTGCAAAGTTTCTGTTTTCCGTATATTCCGGCCAGCTGGAGATCATGATGGACTCTTCTTCCTCCTGGATCGTATCAAAAATCTCTTCCGTAATAAAAGGCATATAAGGATGCAGCAGTTTCAACGCGTCAATCAATACGGTCTTTAACGTATAGAGCGCTGCAGACTGACTCTTTACATCGTCAGAATTATAAAGTCTTGGTTTTACCATTTCGATATACCAGTCACAGAATTCATCCCAGATAAAGTCATATACTTTTTGTACTGCAATCCCCAGTTCAAAATTCTCCATATTGTCAGTGGCTTCTTTTACTAATGTATTTAATTTGGATAAAATCCATTTATCCACCGGTTCTAAATAAGTCGCTGCATCCGTGGTAATTTCTTTTCCGTCCATATTCATCATGATGAAGCGGGATGCATTCCATACTTTATTTGCAAAATTACGGCTTGCCTCCACTCTCTCATTATAAAAACGCATATCATTTCCCGGCGCATTTCCGGTAATCAGTGTGAGTCTTAAAGCGTCCGCCCCATACTTTTCAATGATCTCAAGAGGATCAATCCCATTTCCCAATGATTTTGACATTTTTCTTCCCTGAGAATCCCTTACGAGCCCATGAAACAGTACCGTCTTAAAGGGTTTTTCTCCCATCTGCTCATAGCCTGAAAAGATCATACGGATTACCCAGAAAAAGATAATGTCATATCCGGTCACAAGTACGTCCGTAGGGTAAAAATATTCCAGTTCTTCTGTTTTCTCCGGCCATCCCAGTGTGGAAAAAGGCCACAGCGCAGAAGAAAACCAAGTATCCAGTGTATCCTCGTCCTGTTTCAAATGAGTACAGCCGCACTTTGGACATTTTTCCGGCATTCCTTTTGCTACCACAATTTCACCACATTCTTCACAGTAATACGCTGGAATCCTGTGCCCCCACCAAAGCTGTCTGCTGATGCACCAGTCGCGGATATTATCCGTCCAGTTAAAATAGGTCTTTTCCATACGGGCGGGAATCAGTTCGATCTCACCATTCTTCACTGCCTCCGCCGCCGGCTTTATCAATTCATCCATCTTTACAAACCACTGCTTTTTAATCAAAGGTTCAATCGTAGTCTTGCAGCGGTCATGCGTACCTACGTTATGAGAGTAATCTTCAATCTTAACTAAAAGTCCCAGTTCATCCAGTTCTTTTACAATTGCCTTCCTTGCCTCATAACGATCCATGCCTGCAAATTTTCCGCCGTTTTCATTGATGGTCGCATCGTCATTCATAATATTGATCTCCGGCAGATTATGGCGCTTTCCTACTTCAAAGTCATTCGGATCATGCGCCGGCGTAATTTTTACCACTCCGGTTCCAAACTCCATATCCACATAGGAGTCCGTTACAATCGGCATTTCCCTGTTCATCAAAGGAAGCATGACCTTTCTTCCTATTAAATGTTGATATCTTTCATCGTCAGGATGGATGGCTACCGCCGTATCCCCAAGCATCGTCTCAGGACGTGTGGTGGCAAATTCCAGAAATTCTGTAGTACTCGGCTGTCCGTTCTCATCGATAAGCGGATACTTGATATGCCAGAAATGCCCTGCCTGCTCTTCATATTCCACTTCCGCATCAGAAATGGATGTATTACATACCGGGCACCAGTTGATAATCCGGGAACCTTTATAAATCCATCCTTTTTCATGCATGCGACAGAAAACTTCCGTTACTGCCCTGTTGCAGCCCTCATCCATCGTAAAGCGTTCCCTGTCCCAGTCGCAGGAGGAGCCCATCTTTTTCAACTGAGAAATAATCCTTCCACCGTACTCTTTTTTCCATTCCCATGCACGCTCTAAAAATTTTTCTCTGCCAAGGTCTTCCTTATCAATACCTTCTTCTTTTAATTTTTCTATAATCTTAACTTCCGTAGCAATACTTGCATGATCTGTTCCCGGCTGCCAAAGCGCATTATATCCCTGCATTCTTTTAAAACGGATGATAATATCCTGCATCGTATTATCCAGAGCATGTCCCATATGGAGCTGGCCTGTAATATTTGGAGGCGGAATCACAATCGTAAATGGTTTTTTATTTTTGTCTACTTCCGCATGGAAATACTTTTTATCCAGCCATTTTTGATATAATTTTTCTTCTATGCCGCTTGGATCATAGGTTTTTGCTAATTCTTTCTTCATGAAAATCCTCCTTAAAACGTACACTGTAAGATACACATAAAATAACGCCCTTTACTGAAACTCAGTAAAGGGCGAATGAACCGCGGTACCACCTTTATTCGTAAGAAAACTTCCTACCTCACAGACTCCTGCCAGAGCCTTATCCGTTAACGGGGATAAATCGTGAATACTTACTCAGACTGTTTGCACTCCGCCTTTCAGCACTCCGGTTCCAAAGCTACCTTCCACATATTACTTTCAGAATCTCTCAGCCAGCGGATTCCTTCTCTTTAAAAAGCACGGTATGTGTACTCCTCTTTGTCGTTACCTTTGCGTTGTGTTTGTTTGCATTGTATTGATTTGCATTGTGTTTATATGAAATATAATATAGTCAAATTGGGGAGGTTTGTCAAGGAGATTTATTAGATATTTTCGTAGATATTTTCGTTGCTGGCTTACGGACGCAGGTTCAAAGTGCGGGCAGCTCAGGATTCTAACGTCACCGCGCTTTCGCTCTATTCCAGACGTAACAGTACTAGGCTCAAAAATACTTCGCCAAGTGCTGACGTCTTCCAAAGGGTTCCTTTTAGAATCCTGAGCTGCCCGCACTCTGTTCCTGCCTTTCTTCGTCCCTCCGCCAACATCTCACACTTCTGTTTCTTACTCTTCCTCCCTCACAATCTTCTCCTCCGGAAGCCATTTCAGCAAAATCTCGCTCATCCTGGCAACCTCTATCGGTTTAGGCAGAAAATCATTCATTCCCGCCGTAAAAAACTCCTGCTCCATTCCCTTCACTGCATTAGCAGACAGTGCAACAATCGGCACCTGATCGGTATATTCCTCATTCATACCGCGGATCATTCCCGTTGCCTCTATGCCGTCTACCTCTGGCATCATGTGATCCATAAAGATCAGATCATAATCTTTTCTCTTTTTCAAAGTCTCTACACTATCGACTGCATTATCAATTAAATCAGGTACAATGCCAAATTTCTTTAAAATTCCTGCTGCTACCCGGAGATTCACTTTCACGTCATCCACGACCATAACCTTTGCTTCCGGCGCTTTAAAGGTAATCTTAAACTGTTTGATCTCCGTTTTCTGTACTCCCTTTCCATACTCGCAGGGTGCAGCGTCAATAACGTCCTGCTTAATAAAGAAATGGAAATTGCTGCCCTTTTCGTATTCGCTCTCCACCCAGATTTTACCGCCCATTTCCTCTACGAGCAGTTTACTGATGGAAAGTCCCAGACCTGTTCCTTCAATTCCTCTGTTCTTATTAAGGTCAACCTGTTCAAATGCATCGAAGAGTTTCTCAAGATTCTCCTTTTTAATACCGATTCCGGTATCCTTCACGCTGAACAAAAGCCTGCCGTGATTTTCTTCTTCCTGCTGCCATGAAACTTCCAGTGTCACACTGCCTTCATGGGTAAACTTCGTCGCATTTCCCATAATATTAAGTAAAATCTGTCTGATTCTCCCGCTGTCACCATAAAGCTTTCTTGGAATAGAATCCTGCACTTTGGCAATCAGTTTGACCGGCTTATCCTTCACCCGTACTTCCACCACATTCAGTAAATCATGAACAACAGAGGATATGTAATATTCTTCCGGTGCAATGACCATTTTTCCTGATTCCAGTTTGGAAAAATCCAGTATATCATTGATAATGCTTAACAGACTGTTGCCGGAAGACTTAATGGACGCTGCCAGTTCCTTTCCCTCCTCAGACAATTCTTCATCCAAAAGCATATCTGACATACCGCATATGGCATTCATTGGTGTCCTGATTTCATGAGACATATTAGCAAGAAAATTGCTTTTTGCCTCATTAGATTCTTCTGCTTCCCGCATCAGTTCTTCTATACGATGCATATTATTTTTGGTAATTCTGATATTTTCCACCGCTACCCGGGAAAGTGCAAATCCGCCGATCATACTGCAGCAAATAGCGACAGAAAAATTAAACACCTGAAAAAAAAGCAGATTGGCGTCCGCTCCTTCGGGCAGCGAAAAATATGGATCAGCGCTTAAAATAAAATATTCTAAATAAAATAAAACAATGGCTGCCATACAGTAATAACCCGGTTTAATGTATTTTTCTCCCTCTCCAGAAGTTTCCAGCAGATAAGAAGTTAAATAGGTAAAGGGAATCGTAGCAATACAAAACATGGCAAATAAATATTCTCTTCCGAGCATTCGCGTCATAAGAATGGAAAATACAAAAACTTCTCCTATAATAATATGATAAGTCATTCTTATTTTTTTCTTCTTTGACAGGGCAATACAAATAACATATATTAAAATACTTCCTATATTAATTCCGGCAAGCAAATATGCTTTCCCTATTATAAACGCCAGAAATATAACCATATGAATAGAACATACAAAAATAGAAAGTGCCGTATATAACGTATGATATTCCATAGCATTTAAACCTATATATTTCAATTTATGTGTGAAATCACCCTTTTTTTCCATCCTTCCACGCCCTTTCTTACCGCAGACAATAGTTATTTGTATTTTAACTGATTCCTCAAAAAAACACAACTGGTATGCTCGTTTTTTTTCGATCTGGCACTTTCCATCTTCCAATGGTTTTGTATAATATACAAAGCTTATAAAAAATTTTCAATATCAAGTTTGTGCATCTGCAAACTTGGCATGCGCAAAAAATTACGAAATGAGGTTAATTATGAGAAATGAACATGTTTATAAACTGGTAATGACCGGGCTTATGGCAGCCCTGTCCTATGTCATATTTACATTTTTACAGATTAAGATCACCCTTCCCGGCGGTGACGCTACCTCGATTCACCTTGGTAACGCTGTCTGCGTTCTTGGCGCACTTTTACTCGGCGGCGTCTATGGAGGCATCGGCGGTGCGATCGGCATGACAATCGGCGATTTATTTGATCCGGTCTATGTCACCTATGCGCCTAAGACTTTTTTATTAAAGTTCTGTATTGGCCTGATTACAGGATTGATCGCACATAAACTCGGGAAAATTTCCACGGAAAAGGACAATCATAAAGTACTTTTATTTACTGTCCTTGCTGCCTGCGGCGGGCTTTTGTTTAACGTAATTTTTGATCCGCTGATCGGATATTACTATAAACTCTTTATTCTGGGAAAACCTGCGGCGGAATTAACCCTCGCCTGGAACATTGCTTCCACTTCCATTAATGCCATTACCTCTGCCATTGTGTCAGTTGTTGTTTATATGGCGCTTCGCCCAGCCTTGAAAAAAGCCGGATTATTTATTACAATAGGAAAAAAGTGACGGCGAAAGGGTGATAATGTGATTCCGAAAAAATTAGCTATGATAAATGATATTGCAGGATATGGACGCTGTTCTACAACAGTGTCCCTTCCTATTATAAATGTAATGGGGGTACAGGTCTGTCCTGTACCTACTTCTGTTTTTTCAAATCATACAGGATTTCCCACTTATCAATTTTTAGATCTGACAGACAATATGCGGGACTATCTTGCCCAGTGGGAATCCATGAAACTTCTCTTTGACGGCATTTACTGTGGATTTTTAGGTTCTGTCAGACAGATCACAATTGTAAATGATTTTTTAGATTCACAGGTAAAACTATATGAAAAGCTGCGTTTTAAAATAAAGTCTGATCCAGCGGCGGACATTCAACAAGAAGTTCCTCCTCACAACGACATCGATTTAATATCTCCCGTTATTATTATTGATCCGGTCATGGGAGATCATGGCAAAGCATACTCCACAATTACAAAGGAACATTGTGAAAAAATGAAACAGCTTTTGCGCAATGCTTCCATTATTACCCCCAACATTACGGAGGCATGTTTGCTGTCTGATACGCCTTACAAAGAAAGCGGCTGGACAATGGAGGAATTATATTCTATCGCTTCTGCTCTGCATAAAAATGGTCCTGACAAAATCGTCATCACAGGGATCAAAGAACATGACACATTCGTCAATTATATTTTTGAGTCCAAAAAAACACCCGATATTTATCAAACTCCTATTTCCGGTAACACATGTCACGGAACAGGTGATATTTTTGCTTCCATTATTTCCGGTGATGCGCTGAATCAGGTTCCTTTTAAACAATCTGTAAAAAAAGCGGCTGATTTCGTCCGCTTATGTACGGAAGATTCAACCGCTTTACACATTCCTGAACCGGAAGGCGTATGCTTTGAAAAACATTTGGGACTTTTACTCCCGCGTCCTAATTCATAAAAGTAACTTCAATACTTCCTAAATCACAGTCCGCCTTCAATTCTTTTGCCGCATGGTTATCGATGTATTTGTCTTTTCCCAAACCGGAATATTCTCTGCTTCCGATTACGATACTCCCCATGTCACATTCAATATCATAATTGTATTCGTCTTCATTTCCTTCCATTTCAAGATAGAGGTTTCCCATATCACAGGACAGCTCAATATTTCCGCTTATCGTTCCTCCTTGTATTGTCGCCGAGCCCATTGCAACGGAACAGTCAAGTTCTTCTGCATTCATATCTACTGTTTCAATTGCTCCCGCGCCAATTTCAACTTCCAGTTTTCCCGTTGTAATTCCATTACAGGAGATCTCACCAGCCCCGACTTCAAAGGAAGTTTTTCCATAAGAACCGCCCTGTAACTCAATATAACCGGCGCCCAGTTCCAACTCACTCTTCTGAAATGCAAAACCTTCCGGCAGTGTAACATAAATGATATTTTGATTGGGCTGAGATATCACATTCCACCTTTTATTTTTAAATCCTTCTATATGGAGCGTACCGCCTTTTACATAATAGTTAACCGCTGTCTCATCTTCCGCATCCACACTGATTTTGATGCCGGAATCGGCTGCAGCGTCTTCGTTGATGTAGAGATAGCCGCCGCCCAATTCTACATTAAGTTCGGTAACGGAAGTAACGTCGATGGTTTCGCCCGACACTAATTGTCCCGACGTACCTGAACCATCTGCTCTGTGATGTGTTATGTCCGCTTCTTCTCCCCAAAGGTCCATATCAATATCTATATCATTATCCCACCAGGGAAGAGAACCGTCTGTCCACCAGGCAAGATTGAGCCCATTCAGCATTCTCACCTTTAAATGATCCTTAAAATAATCCAAGTCTCCGTTTGTTTCCATTTCCCTGATATCAGCTTTCCCGCCGCCGATCAATCCTACCGTATATATGACGATCCCGACAAGCAGCAAGCCGATCGCCGTCATCAGACTGCCTTTTGCAAATTTATTCATCCTGATCCCTCCACTCTTTATACTTTTGACGTTTTCCGTCTGGAAAACAATTTACGACATGAATCTGCAATTACTTTTATGACCGCAGGAACTACCGTGACGCAAAGCCAGATTGTCAACAGTGCGAACAGGATGCCCACACCGATGCATGCAAGCCCTCCCCCGGCAAGACACATAGCGCCAAAGGGCATCGCAAACAGTTTCGTAATCCCGACTGCCAAAAGCACAACGCCAACAATAATCAGTGAAAATGCCACTGCCGCAAATGCAATAAATAAAGAAGCGATTACTGCCACGACTGCAATTACGATTCCCAATAGCACTATGCCAAGCGGAAGAAGAATGGGAATTCCAAAAATACATAATACAATCACGAGTGCCAGCGTCGTACCGCTCATTCCGCTTTTACCGGAAGCGCCTGTATATCCGCCGTTATTATTAAAATCAGCGCTGCTGCCGCTATTTCCCTGATAAGTTCCATTCTGTGCGTTTGTATTACTGGTATTTCCGGAATCTGCAGCAGATTTCGTCCTATAAGGATTATTTGCATAAGAACCGCTGCTGTACGGATTATTATAATAAGAACTGTTCTGGTTTCCGCTGTTCTCACTTTGGGAACTTTTTTCCTGATCCGCCGTATTCTGATCCGGCTGCCCATATTTCATGATCTCCTGATTCCTGCTGTAAGAATCTTTATATCCTGTTTCTGTAAATTCTCCCGCGGCTGCATTTCCCGTCAGATCCGCTTTAATACTCGCGGCTACTTTAGCCGGACTTCCAAGCGCCTTTACCACATTCTGTTCATTCTCCACACCCGCATCGTCAAAATAGTCATTATAATACTGTAATGCTTCCTGCCTCTCGCTCGGTGTGATATCTGATAACAACATTTCAAGCTGTCTCATAAATTCATATCTGTTCATAGCAACCTCCCTCAAACATCCCCGTAATTTTCGCCGAATATCTTCTCCATTCACTTTCATATAAATTAAGCTGCACTCTGCCGCGTTCTGTTACCTTATAATATCTGCGGTTCCTGCCCGCACATGCCATATCGTAGACTTCCAGACACGCTTCTTTCTGAAGCCGCCTGAGTACCGGGTACAGTGTAGATTCCGATATTTCAATCACACTTCGGACTTCCTGGGTTATCTTATATCCGTAAGTCCCTTCCGGTTCTCTGGAACAGATGGCAAGCACAATCGCATCTAAAAGCGCTGCACCTGTGTTAAAAACCATATTTTGACCTCCTATAATATTATTTATTTATGCAATATTATATTTTGTATATGTTATATGGCGTATAATATTGTATCTGTTTATACTATATTCCATATAATATTATTTGTCAACAACTATTTTATAAAATTACATTTACGAAAATTGTATTCCATAAACATTGTAACATGCCCGTGAAGACGTTCTGTGGGATCAGCCCCCAGTTAAAAGAAGTGAAATGTTTTCAGGTAACATAATGTCGTTTTTTGCGATATTTTATGTCATAGACCCTTTTTCCTAATCTTTTTCCCTTTTTCTACAACAGTTGTCAAATTTTGCAAGTATAACATTCATAATTTTTTGCTTAGTTTGTTGTGGATAACTATGTGTAAACTGTGGATTTATCATTATTTTAAAGCTTATCCACAAAACTTATCCACAAACCATGTGCATAACTCCTTGCAATTTACCTTGCAAAAAAACAGGTGTCCTCTTATATTTATCTGTCGTATGCCACACATTATGTTAATCTACAATATCTTGCTTGTAACGCGAATGACAGTTCTCTCAATTTCTACACGTTTTACTGGTCACATTTCTTCTGATATGGTAAAATATATCAGTAAAATCTAATGAAGAAGTGAGGTAATATTATGTGGGCTTATGAAAGTGTTTTCTATCAAATATATCCTTTGGGATTCTGCGGTGCGCCGTTTGAAAACGACGGTGTTTTAACCTCCCGCATCTTAAAGGTAAAAGACTGGACGGAACATATTAAAAAACTGGGAGCAAATGCAATCTATTTCTCTCCCGTTTTTGAATCTGACACACACGGTTACAATACGAGAGACTATCGTAAAATTGACTGCCGCCTCGGTACAAATGAGGATTTTAAGGAAGTATGCGACCATTTGCATGACAACGGAATCAAAGTCGTTTTGGACGGTGTCTTTAATCATGCGGGACGCGGATTCTTTGCGTTTCAGGATGTGGTAAAAAATCGTGAAAACTCCCGTTATCTTTCCTGGTTTCATATCGATCTGAACGGAAATTCCAACTATAATGACGGCCTCTGGTACGAAGGGTGGGAAGGCAACTATGATCTTGTAAAATTAAATCTCGGTAATGAAGAGGTGGTTCAATATCTTTTGGAAAGCGTACGTTTCTGGATTGATAACTTTGACATCGACGGAATCCGTCTGGATGTGGCTTACTGTCTCTCACCGGAATTCGTAAGCAGACTCAGAAGCTTTTGCGACGGATTAAAAGAAGACTTTTTCTTAGTCGGAGAAATGCTCCACGGCGACTACAACCGCCTGATGAACGATTCCATGCTGCATTCCGCAACCAATTATGAATGTTATAAAGGACTTTATTCCAGCTTCAACAGCATGAATATGTTTGAAATCAATCATTCTCTGCTTAGACAGTTCGGTCCTGAAAACTGGACTCTTTATAAAGGAAAGCATCTGTTATGTTTTGTGGACAACCATGATGTATCCAGAGTTGCAAGCATCCTCACCAATGAAAAACATCTTCCGCTTATTTATGCACTGCTCTTTGGCATGCCTGGAATTCCATGCATTTATTACGGAAGCGAGTGGGGGGCTAAAGCGGATAAAAGTCAGGGCGATCCTGCGCTCAGAGCCTGCTTTGACGAACCGCTGTGGAATGATTTAACAGAATTTATTTCTGTACTTTCTTCTATTAAAAAAGAATCCGCACCATTAAATTACGGTAGTTTTGCTTCGTCCCTTCTGACAAATAAGCAGTGTGTAATCGAGCGTAATTATAATGGAGAACGCGTCTTTGTCGCCATCAATGCAGATGCCGATGAATTTACCGCTCATTTTAACGCCGGCTGTTCCCGTTTTAAAGATTTGATCTCCGGGGAAGAAATTTCAATGGACGGCGGTATGAAACTGCCCGCCTACACCGCCTATATCCTTCAATCTTTAGATTAATCGAAAGGTATAACGAGTGTTATGGAATCTTCTGTTTTACTTGGCTCCCATGTAAGCATGAGCGGAAAAGAAATGCTTTTAGGTTCTGTAAAAGAAGCGCTTTCTTATCATGCAAATACCTTTATGGTATATACAGGCGCACCACAGAATACAAAAAGAAAAGAAATAAAGGACTTAAATATTGAAGCGGCAAAAACAGCCATGCAGGAAAACAATATCACATGTTTTGTTGTACATGCACCTTACATCATCAATCTGGCTAATACGATAAAACCTGATATTTTTAAACTTGCTGTGGATTTTCTGACTTTAGAATTGGAACGCACTGCCGCTATGGGCAGCAGCGTACTGATCCTGCACCCCGGCTCCCACGTCGGCGCCGGCGCCGAAGCAGGGATTCAAAAGATCATAAAAGGGTTAAACGAAGTCATCACCAGAGATACAAATTGTCTGGCTGCATTAGAAACAATGGCAGGAAAAGGTTCTGAGATCGGACGCTCTTTTGAAGAGCTTGCTGCCATTTATGACGGCGTAGTCTATAACGACAAGCTTCGTGTCTGTCTGGACACCTGCCATTTAAATGACGCTGGTTATGATATCGTACATAATCTGGATGGCGTATTGCAGGATTTTGACCGAATACTGGGACTGGACCAGATCGCTGCAATTCATATAAACGACAGTAAAAATACGCTGGGTGCCGGAAAAGACCGCCACGCCAATATTGGAGACGGTACAATCGGACTTTCCACATTAAAGACAATTGTACACATGCCTGAGTTTCAGACAGTGCCAAAGATTTTAGAAACTCCCTATCTTCCAGCCAAAGACGGAAGTGAAAAATCGCTTCCTCCGTATAAAGAAGAAATTGCATTATTGATGTCATAGCCAGTCATTCCAGAATTTTTCTACCCGCTTTGCAATTTCCAATACTCCCAGCGATTCAAAATGTTCCCATTCTCTTGGGAACATTTTTTGATAAGAAATTTCTAAAAATCGTTCATCCAAAAGCGCTACAATTCCTACATCATCCGCGGTACGGATCACACGCCCCGCCGCCTGCAGCACTTTATTCATCCCTGGATACCGATAAGCATAATCAAATCCCCGTTCTCCGCGGTTTTGAAAAAAGTCTTTCAGAATCTCCCTTTCATTACATATCTGCGGCAGTCCTGTACCTACAATAATAACGCCAATCAGGCTGTCGTTTTTCAAATCGATTCCTTCACTGAATATCCCGCCCATCACACAAAATCCGATCAGAGTCCTGTCCTCGTCATATTCAATATCCATAAATATTTTTTCCGACAACATAGTATCTGTGACCATTTGTTCCTTCACCATGCTATTATTTTCCCGGAAACGGTTTAAAAATTCTTCTCTCTCCTGTTCATTCATATGATCTTCCTGAAGCAGGCATTCCGCCTGATCTTCTTCACAGTAATAGTTCATATAAGCAGCATAAACTTCACTTAGGAAAGCGTGAGAAGGCAGAAAAACCATATAATTTCCCTGTCTGTTCTTTATAATTTCATGAATATAGGCGGCAATATTCCGATATTCCATCTGGGACCTTCTTGTATATTTACTTGTCACGTCCCTGCCGATATAAAGCGCCCTTTTTGCCGGATCAAATACTGACTTTGCATAGGCTTCGTAATCTTCCGCTGTCCCTCCAAGCAGACTTTTATAATACTGAATAGGAAGCAGTGTGGCGGAAAACAAAATGCTGCTCCTGCCCCTTGCCATACACTCAGCGAGATTGACCGCCGGATTCATGCAAAACAGCTTCAGTATAAAACTTCCGTCTGATTCATTTTCCGTATAAACGGCATAATTTTCATCCATTCGTTCATAAATATCCAGAAAATGAGTGACCTGAAAGTAAAACTCCAGCACATCCTTTTTCACAGGACTCTCTTCTCTCTCATGATCCTCTAAAAATTTATCAATGTCAGAGGCCAGTCTGGTGAGCGCCCTCACAAACGGATCTATGTATTCGACTATTTTATATGTTTCACATTCTCTTTTTAATTGGAGAAGTTCCCTGTTACATTTCTCCAGCTGCTTTTCCATCTTTGAATCATAGAGTCTGACTGTTTTTTTCAAAGCAAGAAAATCCTCTTTTACTAACACGGCACTGTACATTTCCCGTCCTCTGTCCACAAGATTATGCGCCTCATCAATTAAAAAGAGATACTCCCCTTTGATTCCTTCCGAAAAGAAACGGCGCAGATATACATGGGGATCAAAAACATAGTTATAGTCGCAGATAATCCCGTCAGAAAACAGGCTCATGTCCAAACACATTTCAAAAGGACATACCTTATGTTTTCCCGCATATTCCTCAATACTTTCCCTGCTGAAACAATCCCTTGCGGTAAGCAGTTCATACATGGCATCATTGATTCTGTCAAAATGGCCTCTGGCATAAGGACAGGCGTCCGGATTACACTCCACTTCTTCCATAAAGCAGATTTTTTCCTTTGCCGTCAAAATCACTGTTTTAAACTGCAGCCCCTGTTCCCGTAAAATCGAAAACGCTTCTTCCGCAACGGTTCTGGTAATTGTCTTTGCTGTCAGATAAAAGAGTTTGTTACCCATTCCTTCTCCAATCGCTTTCACACTTGGGAACACGGTAGAAATTGTCTTGCCCACACCTGTAGGCGCTTCAATAAAAAGTTTTCTTTTATGATAAATCGTGCGGTAAACGTAAGTTACTAAATCCTTCTGCCCCTCTCTGTATGGAAACGGAAACTCCATATTCTTAATGGATTCCTGACGAAGTCTGCCCCACTCAGATTGAAAATCCGCCCATTTCCTGTACTGTGCAAGAACCTCCATAAACCATTCCTGCAGCGTCTTAAATTCATACTCCTCTTCAAAATAGCGAATCTCCTCTGTCTCAATCTGACAATACGTCATTCTTACCTTAATCTTCTCCAGAGAATTTTGCAGTGCGTAAATGAAAGCATAGCACTTTGCCTGAGCAATATGCACCCCAATGGGCGCTTTCATTCTGGTAAGATCTCTATAAGTGCCTTTAATCTCATCTATCGTAACTTTCCCGGGGTTCCGGGAGTCTGCTATAATACCATCCGCCCTTCCTTCAATAACAATCACGTATTCCCCCATATCAAAAGAATGGCGCAGCGATACTTCGGCATGATAATCCGCTCCCATCCGCCTCTGTATCATACGATGAATCCGGCTTCCTTCCGCCATCGCATTATCCACAGAGGATATTCGTCTATTATCTATATCTCCTGAACGTAAAATAAACTCCACCAGACTGCGGACTGATACCTTAATCTCCAAAACTGCCTCCTTATTCGCCGATCATACCTGCGAGTTCTCTGGTTAAACATGTGTTTTATGAAACATATGAAAAAACTCCCTATCAAGATAGTACTCTATCTTGTTTAGGGAGTCAATTCTCGTGGATGAGTTAAAATTGTAAAACCAATATATCTTCTTAACTGGCAATTGCCAACTGTTTTAAGAAGTTTTCAAATTCGGCATCATAACCGTCATAATTAACAGTCAGTACCTTTGTCATGTCCAGACCATAAACACCTAAAATTGACTTAGCGTCTACTACATATCTGTTGTAAGAAATGTCAATATCGAACTTGCAATTACATGCAGCCTTTACAAAATTTTCTACTTCATCCACACTCAATTTGATTTTTCTTTGCATCGTGTCAACCTTCCTTTCAAAAATAAAGAATTCAATACAAAAGTAACTGGATTTAAGATTTAACTTTGCTGCTTTTATAGCTAGTATACTCCAAAATCCGGCAATGTAAAGAGTTATTTCTTGCACGAATTTTAGTGAATTTTCGGACTTTTCCAACAGTCTTTGGCAACTTTTCTCTTATTCCTGTTTTTATTTTTTCCAATTTATGCATAATGCACAAGGTCACTTTTTCATCTTTACACTGTTAAGAAACATTTTTATTACTTTTTTCCCATTTCGACCATAAATTCTTGGAATCTCAATGGCAGCATATTTCTTTGTAATGTCAAATTTTCGCGTTCTTTTATTGCTATTGTATGACAAAACTCAACAAACAGTGCCTGAAAATACATTTCTTCTTCTGACTCTCCCGGAAGCTGAAATGCATCGTATTCCCTTCCGGTCACTACAATACATCCCTTCTTTGCCGGATGCAGAACGAATATCCGCCTTACAACATCATGGATCACAAAATTTTCAAGTGGAAATCTGTCTGCAAAATGGGGCGCAAGGAGTGTCACCACGTTATTTTTAGGTCCAATCTTTGCATAAAGCATACCATTCTCCAATTCCGCAAACCTTAGAAAACCATACAGATGATGCACCTCACAATTCACATTCCGTGCAAGTTCAAATGCTTTTTGTATATATGGCTCCTTCACGTTCGACAGTACCTCCCTGCCCTGTCCGGTCTTTAGTGCGGTAACAATCGTACGAAAAACTGCCTGTCCTTTTTCCGGATCTCTTGAAGCAAGCATACAACAGATATCCCAATATACTTCTTCTCCCATTTTCCGTATAATAGTGGATATGACCTTCTCTGCTTTTTCTACTTCCGGCGCCACCGTAATATATTCTGCAAAAAGCCGCAGATTTCCCTCTTCTCCAATTTGAAAAACTACATGATCCTTATCAAGCTTCCATGCATATACCTGATAGACTGCCGTAAAAATCCCTTCCAGAGAATCTTCACAAATTAATATTTTTTCTTCCATTTACTATCTTTCCCGCCTTTTTCTTCTTTATACTAAATGCCTGAATACTATCCATACAAAACTTTCGTATCAATCTGTGAAATCTGTTTATAATGAATGGAAGGATCTGACGCCATATCAAATAAATTTAATTGCTCGTAACGCACGCTGCCGACTTCAAAAGGAAGTTTTTCTTTTACATAGGTCAGATTCCGCACAATATAGTCCTCTTCCAGTTTCGTGCGGTACATCATCTTTCCCTCACAGGTAATAAAATACAGCGCCCGTTTCAACACCACTCCAATTTTTTTTAATTCTTCAAACCCAAGTCTGGTTCTCTTTCTTGCCTGTATAATTCTTCTGGCGCTCTTTACTCCGATTCCCGGCACTCTCAAAAGCATCTTGTAATCCGCCCTGTTGATCTCCACGGGAAACTGTTCTAAATGCCTGACCGCCCAATCTGCTTTCGGATCAAGAAAAACATTAAAATTCGGACGTTCCTCACTTAACAGTTCTCCCGCCCGAAAACCATAATAACGCATCAGAAAATCTGCCTGATATAAACGGTGCTCTCTAAGAAGAGGCGGACCTCCCGGCAGAGCAGGCAGATCTTTATCCTGATTTACCTGCACATAGGCAGAATAAAATACACGCTTCAAATCAAATTTCTGATACAGTCCTTCCGCTACAGACATAATCTGAAAGTCATTTTCTGCCGTTGCTCCCACAATCAGCTGACTGGACTGCCCGCCGCTTACAAACTGTGGTGCGTTCCGGTATAATACAAGTTCATTCTTATTCTGAGCAATGCCATTCTGTATCTGTCTCATTGGAGCAAGTATTGTCTTCCTGCTCTTATTCGGCGCCAGCCGGTTTAATCCTTCTGCTGTCGGAAGTTCTAAGTTAATGCTCATCCTGTCCACCAGAAAACCGGTCTTTTGTATCACTTCCGGCGCCGCTCCCGGGATGGCCTTTACATGAATGTATCCGTAAAAATGATGCACTGTCCGCAGTTTGTATACTGTCTGATAAATCAGTTCCATTGTAAAGGTCGGATTATATAAAATACCCGAGCTTAAAAATAGTCCTTCTATATAATTGCGCCTGTAAAATTCCATCGTAAGCGTACACACCTCATCCGGCGTAAAGGAGGCCCGTACAATATCATTGGATCTGCGGTTTAAACAATATTTGCAGTCATAAATACACTCATTGGTAAATAATATTTTCAAAAGAGAAATGCACCTGCCGTCTGAACTGAAACTATGACAGATTCCGGCCTTCACAGCATTGCCCATTCCCGCCTTTCCATTGCTTCTCTCCACTCCGCTGCTGGTACATGCCACGTCATATTTTGCCGCGTCCGTAAGGATCGTAAGCTTCTCTTCTATCGTCTTATCTTCACATATCTTATACTCCATAGCGCGCTCCCCAAACATTTGTTTGTTACACTATATCATACATATGTTCGATTTTCAAGCCCTTTTATTCAAATCCTTGCTTTTCAGTCCATTTTTTCTTGCCGCCATGCGCCATCCGTATTCCGCCTGCCATTTATATGCCCATGCCGGATAATTCAGTTCAAATACTTTTGTCTCACCGGACTTCTTTTGCAATATATTTCCTGCCATTTCCCTTAACGCCAAAGTTAGATTTTTCTTCGGTCCATGTCCATCCGGGACGTTTTTTATAAAGTTAATCATGCCTCCGCCGCCGACTCCGACTGCCTGTCCAAACTCAAATCCGCACCGTTTCGTCCAGTGCTGCATCACTTCAATTGCAGGCATATTCTGCTTTCCCTGAAAAAAACCGTTATTGATTACCACATACACCTTTATTGTTTCTTCCGATGTTCTTTCCTGTCCATGCAGACGAGCATACTCCTCAATCTGTATAAGGCAGCGCAGCAAATGAGACGGAACAGAATCGATATAAAGCGGAAACGCAATGACCAGTGCATCACTCTTCCATATCTCCGCCATGTTCTCCTCCTCTATTACCATTTTATTCAAAACAAGATCCGGCGCCGCCAGATTGCAATATCCTTTTAATATAGAAAGAAGTGATTCCGAAGCACTGTTTTTGGCTTTCGGACTGCCGTTTATCATTGTTATCTTCATTGCATTCCCTCCCCTGCACACAAAATCGTATCCCTGCTTTCCGAAAAAGAAATATGATATAAGATCCCATTAAAATTAAGTACATTTGCCCTTACTGTCTTTACCGCTGTTTCTTTTTCTTCCGGCGTACACTCCCCATAGAAATAGACCGAAACTTTCAATCTGTTCTGATATCTGGCCTTATGATGAATCTCCTTTTCCCGTTTTGTAAAATAAGGATGAATATACGGCAGGCATCTGTCCAAAATATTTCTGACGAAAGGCGAATAAGTACCATAAATGCATTCACTGATAATAATCAGTTCATCGGCATGCCCTAATTTTTCTCCCATTCTGTTATAATCGTCTCTAAGCACGCAGCGTCCCGGCGTCATTACCCAACATCCAAAACAGCCAATACAGTTTTGAATCTTTCCGGTTTCCGTAATGATTTCCGTCTGCTCTCCCTGTTTCATAAAATGTTTTTGTATCCACTCTTCACTTTCCTGTCCGCCATCCTGAATAATCAGCTTCTTTTTCTCTTCCATCCGCACTGTTTTCCCTCCTTTTTAACGACAGTTTTGTCAGACCTTATTAATAAATGATCTTATTTACCATTTCCATCCAGTCGCCTTCATAATGAAAGCCCTGCATCACATAAATCCCCGCAAGTCCGCATACCATAGCCCACAGTTCCAAAATCTTCTGCGCAAGCTCATTTTCTTTTACGCCACGGCTTCTTAACACCGGTCCTGCCTGTTCCACAAACATCTCAAAAGGCGCGTAATTACTTTTTTCAATTTTATGCTCCGACATACTGATGCAGATATTTTTCTGATTGGTAATCAGGGAAAAACTTTGCGGGTAATCTTTGAAAAACCTGACAAACGCACGTCCCATATCACGAATCAGTTCCTCTTTATTACGATTCTGATCGATGACTTCCTGTAAGTATCTTGTAAATTCTTCCGTTACATAGTTTTTTACTGCCTCTGCAAACTCTTCTTTATCCCTGAAATGGTTTTTGGGAGCCGCATGACTGACTCCGCACATGGCAGCCGCTCTGCGCAGGGACAGTCGGCTGATTCCCTCTTCTTCAATCAGCTTTAATCCTGCAAGTATCAACTCCTGTTTTAAATTTCCATGATGATAGGATAACTTTTCCATTCCGCACCCCCTTGTAATAATTTAACCTTCTGCCTCCAGACAGTCGTTTCATTAAAATTGACAGTGTCTATATTATAGAAAAATATGTTGACAATGTCAATATTTGTTCAAAAAAACCATCCTCTCCCGTAACAGTCCAACATCCGGCCTGCATCTTGAAATTACTGCTTGCAATCTTATCCCAAAAGAGTTTAAATAGTACTTGGAAAATGTATAAAAAGGTGGAAATAAAAATATGAGTAACTTAATTATCCCCAGGGATTATCATCCCGAGCTCAATCTCCATGATACACAAATTGCAATTAAAACAGTCAAAGACTTTTTTCAGTCTCTGCTTGCTGAAAGACTGAACCTCACCCGTGTTTCTGCGCCGCTTTTTGTAGATCCTGCATCCGGCTTAAACGACAATCTAAACGGTGTGGAACGTCCGGTTTCCTTCGGTATTAAAGAGCAGAATGAAAAAGAAGCGGAAATTGTTCATTCTCTTGCCAAATGGAAACGCTATGCACTGCAAAAATATGGTTTCCGTGCCGGAGAGGGAATTTATACGGACATGAACGCTATTCGCCGTGATGAAGATACTGACAATATCCATTCCATTTTCGTGGACCAATGGGACTGGGAAAAAATTATCGAAAAAAAAGACCGTACTATAGCTGCTTTACAGGATACTGTACGCACGGTTTACAAGGTTTTACGAAAAACAGAAAAATATATGTCTATTCAATATGACTATATAGAAGAAATCCTTCCCCATGATATTTTCTTTATTACAACACAGGAACTGGCTGATATGTTTCCGGACTATTCAGCCAAAGAACGGGAATATTACATAGCAAAAGCAAAAGGCGCCGTATGCATTATGCAGATTGGAGATAAACTGGAAAATGGAGAACCTCACGACGGCAGAGCGCCGGATTATGACGACTGGAATTTAAATGCTGACATTGTTGTTTATTACCCGGTACTGGATATTGCATTGGAGTTGTCCTCAATGGGTATCCGTGTAGATGAAGTTTCTCTTTTGGAACAGCTGGCAAAGGCAGGCTGTCCTGAACGCGCCGAACTCCCCTTTCAAAAGGCTGTATTAAACAAAGAACTTCCTTATACGATCGGCGGCGGTATCGGACAGTCCCGTATCTGTATGTTCTTTTTACGAAAAGCACATATTGGAGAAGTACAATGCTCGCTTTGGAATGAAACAGATCTGGAAAAAATCAACACTGCCGGAATCCCGCTTCTTTAGAAAATTTACGGTGTGGATTTTTCGGAATTTTTTATTGGGTTGTTACCGGATAGTGAAAAGTAAAAAGGCAGGTAAAGCAGTTCATCGGCTTACTTGCCTTTTTGTCAGGTATCTGTCAGTATTGTCCTATGGTATCCAGAAGTTTAGGAAATAAAGAAGTCATTTCTTTCAGTTGTTCCTTGTTATAATCAGAAAATTGCGATACTGTGGAAATTTCGTATTTCTGCCATATCTAAGGAAGTTTTTTACTTCGGAAGAATCTCAAATAGATACTTGTCCTCCCAATCTTCAAACATAACTCCATTTTTCTTTAGTGTGCAGTATGTTTTCATAGTTAGGGCATAATCACGCTGACAAACGACATATAAATCATGGGCTGTCTTGTGTTTAAAGTCATCCATGCTGAATATTTTGCCCTGAAAGAACAGGTTATGTAACATTGCAGGAAAATGGCAACTGTCAAATGCCTCCCTGATAGAAGCAAGAGAGCGTATCTGAACGCCATACTTTCGGCATATGCTGTCAAGTTCCGACATTGTACCTTCGCCCATATTACGGAACTTCAATATTTCCTCTCTGGGATGTATTGATAACTGTGAGAGGTATAGCATGTTATTCCGCATAAGGACATTCTGTAACCGTTTTGACATGGGAATATCATTAACAAATATTTCATTTTCCGGCGGGTACAGATATCCTAATGCGTTCAGTTCACCAGCAATAGCAAGTATATTGTGGTTTTTGGGACATTTATTTGTGAAGATACACAGGCAGTATGAATAAAAATAATTTCCGATTGTGCATTGATATTTGTGCGTGTTACAATGGTTTCAACACTAGGGAGGAATATTATGGAAACACTGGAAACCGCACTGGATGAAAATGGCAATCAGGTTGTTATTCTGCCGGACATTATTTTTTCAGGCAAACAGAATATCGACTGGAATGAGGTGGAGAAGTATCTGGAACGTTTTGTCGGGGAATTGGTGGAAATAGTGGAGACCGGCGACATTATTTATTTGGGAAAAGACTTCCCGGATGAATATTCCGGTTCAAAATATACAAGGAAAATGAAAGGCGGCAGGGCAAAGGCGAAAGCCAATGCGGCACAGGGCATCCGTGAAATGGTGGGGATTGCAACGGATAAAAGGTTCCGAGAGAACCGGAAAGAGAAACATTCCGGTGATGCCTCTAACGGCTGGTATTACTACACGACACGGTTTGCCATGCCGATATATGATAATGATGTGAAAACGGAAAACTATAATATTTATTCCGGCTGTCTGGTGGTAAACTGTACGGGGAAAGGGAAATTGTACCTGTATGATTTGGTGGACATAAAAAAAGAAGCGAGTAACCCACTCAGGACTAACAGGTAGCCAGTGGTACAAAACCGCCTCTCTTTATCTAAAAGAATACCACCGGGCAGAAAATTTGTCAATCCTTTTTTCGGCCTTGATATAGGGGAAATATGGGATGTGAGGCTGGAAACGGTCTCGAGGGCAGGCATGACTAAACTAAAATATTCTTCTTTTTACAAATAAAGAGAGAACTGGTTTATATTTTGACCAGTTCTCCGTACAAAGAAAAATATGTTACCACAATTCTAATGAATCTTTCGCATATACCCATGCCTGCATACAACTATCAAGGTATAGTGTTGCATATTCAAGAGGGGTGTCTATTGCCAAAGCATTTAAGGCACATTCAGAGCATGGTGTTGTTTTCAATCCTTCTTCCGCTTTTCCGCAGTCTATCCGTAAAACATATCCATCAAAAGTAGTTACATCAATACAGTTATGGAGCATGTTATACTCTGCATAAATAAATCTCATATCTTATCAGCCCTTTCTTGTTTGTATTTTGGAGAAATTTGTGAAAGCATTCCAATCAGTTCTTCCTGTCCTGTTCATTTCATGTTATAATTTGTTACAGGTTTTTCTTTCCCTTATTTTTGCCCTTATGAGAGTTCATAACATGAGGGAAAAGGATATATTGATAGAAATTGACAGGTTATTCCGACTGCTGAAGATCTTGGGCAAGAAGGAATATATTTTCCAGTATTTCTCTCGTTCTAACCATATCTGTTACCGTTGCCTCTGAGGTACGAAGCCCTTCTGTAGAAGAAGCTGCCACTTCTTCACTGGTCGCGGAAAGCTGCGTAATATTGTCCGAAATAGTAGCCGTAGATGCCAAAATACCCTCAATAATTTCTTCCGTTTCATGAATATAGCGGGCCAGTTCGCCAACTTCCCCATCTACCCTTTCAAACTTTTCTCTTGTACTTTCAATTAATTCATTCTGTTTCTTCACAGACGCAACGGAATTTTCAATACTCTCGTTAGCACGCTTCGTGTCTTCATTCAATTCCGCAATAATACTCGTAATATTATTCGATGCGGCTTTGGTCTGCTCCGATAATTGTCTGATCTCCTCGGCAACCACCGCAAATCCCTTTCCTGCTTCTCCGGCACGAGCCGCTTCAATAGAAGCATTTAACGCTAGAAGATTCGTCTGATTGGAAATACTTAAAATAGAACCGACAAAGCTCTGTACTTCCTCCACCTTTGTTGTAAGCCGCTCTATGACTTCCACAGTGATACTGCTTGCCTGCTCTACATTTTGCGCCTGCTCTTTCAGTTCTCTGACCACTGCTGATCCTTCGTCTACCATCTCATCCGTACTCTCAGACGCTTCCAGCATTTTCTTCGTGCCCTCTTCCGCTTTGTCCATGCTGTCCTGAATATCTGCACACATAGCCGCCTGGTTCTGAATGGCCTCCGCTGTACTTTCCGTGCTTTCCACAATATTGCTCATGGCAAAATTACTCGTGTCAATACTGGTTTTCAGATTGTCCAGCATTTCCGTCGCGCTGCTAAAATGTTTTATTATATTATCTGCTGCAAGAGCCATTTTTTTATTACTTATTTCCTGCTTTCGGGATGCATCCAAAATGTTTTCCATATTTTCATTATTAAAATGAATTAACAGCATCACCGCCCGGATGGAGGCAAAAGCCGCCAGCGCCAATGTGATCATCGCAAGCACCATATCCGTCAGCACTGCACTGTTGCCGCTTTGCATATTTAGAATCAGTCTGATAACATTAGCAGTCAGTACCACTGCATTTCCGCCAATGATAAGTCTCACATTCAAAAATGCCATCGTTGCAAATAATACCGGTAGTGCATAAGTCCATGTCCCGGTTGTCGTACCGATCAGACTGATCACCGAATATGCAGCCGCTGCGCTTACCATCATAATAACACCGCAGCGTTTTGTCGCCCTGCCGGTAAAGTATGCCCCCGCTGAGACAAGCATAACAAGCAGACTCACAGCAAACTGTACCCATGTCCGCCATGTAGCATCCTGCGAAACCGCCCATAAAATCATGGATAATGCAATATAACCATATATGATCTCTACAATTGGAAATACTGCTCCGTTTGCTCTTTTATATTGTTCTTCTGTCATAATGCCCGTCCCTCTTTCTATATGCTATCTTTAAATTTTCAATGCTTTGTAAATCAAACTAATTATAACTCTATTTTATAGAATTTACAAACTTTTTTAAGGTATTTTTTATATTTTTCTAATTTTCCCTCCTTTCCCATATTTTGTATACTATTTAGTTGTTTTTTTCTACATTTTAAGCACAATTGTATCATTATATTTTCGCTTTTTTTCGTACATCACAAAACTTATTGTAAAACTTTACTGTACCACCAGATTGGAATATCCCATCAGGCTTTCATCCACTTCTCTGGCCGCTTCTCTTCCTTCTCTGATCGCCCATACGACCAGAGACTGCCCCCTGTGCATATCGCCCGCCGTAAATACATTTTTCACGTTCGTGGCATATTTTCCGCTTTCCGTCTTTACATTCGTCCTCTCGTTTACCTCCACTTTAAAAGCGTCTGTCACATATTTCTCACTGCCCAGAAATCCTGCTGCAATCAAAACGATTTCCGCATCCAGCACCTGCTCGCTGCCGGGCAGTTCTTTGCTGTTCATTCTGCCCGTTTCTTTATCCTTTTCCCAGGAAAGTTTTACAATCTTAACTGCCTTTAAGTTACCGTTTTTGTCCTTTATAAATTCCTTTACCGTTGATTCGTAAATTCTGGGATCGTGACCAAAGAGCGCAATCGCCTCTTCCTGACCGTAATCGGTCTTGCAGACCTTCGGCCATTCCGGCCAGGGATTGTTTTCGCTTCTTTCATCCGGCGCTTTGGGCATCATTTCGATCTGCGTCACCGACTTTGCCCCATGACGGATGGCCGTTCCCACACAATCGTTGCCGGTATCGCCGCCGCCGATGATCACGACGTTTTTCCCTTTTGTATTGACAAACTGTCCATCCTCAAAACCGGAATCCAGAAGACTCTTTGTATTTGCCTTTAAGAAATCAACGGCAAAGTAAATCCCCTTTGCATCCCGTCCATCCGCCTTTATGTCTCTTGGATTGGAAGCGCCGCAGGCCAGTACCACACGGTCAAACTCGGCAAGGAGTTTGGAGGCTTTCACTTCTTTTCCAATATTAACTCCTGTCACAAATTTTACCCCTTCCGCTTCCATCACTCTGACTTTTCTGTCAATAATATGTTTCTCCAGTTTCATGTTGGGAATCCCATACATCAAAAGGCCGCCGACACGGTCAGAACGTTCAAATACCGTAACATAATGCCCTCTTTTATTCAGCTGGTCCGCCACTGCAAGCCCGGAAGGTCCGCTGCCCACTACCGCTACCGTTTTTCCTGTGCGAACCTTCGGCGGTTTGGCCCCCGCATAACCTTCTTTATAAGCATTTTCAATAATAGCGTACTCGTTTTCTTTCGTCGCTACCGGATCTCCATTCAGTCCGCATGTGCAGGCTGCCTCGCAGAGCGCCGGACACACTCTGGAGGTAAATTCCGGAAAACTGTTCGTCTTTTTCAGACGCTCATAGGCCTGTTCCCAGTTTCCTGTGTATACCAGATCGTTCCATTCCGGTACTAAATTGTGGAGGGGACAGCCGCTTGTCATTCCACAGATATTCATCCCCGCCTGACAGAATGGAACTCCGCACTCCATACAGCGGGCGCCCTGAAGCTGCTGCTCTTCCATAGAAAGATGCTCGTGAAACTCGTTAAAATTTTTGACTCTTTTTTTTGGTTCTATTTCTCTGGAGGTGACTCTCTCATACTCCATAAATCCTGTTGGTTTACCCATAACTACCTCTCAATCCGCCAAAGCAAAATCTCTTCCCGTCGCTTTAGGCTCATTTCGTTTTGATATTTGCATAAAATGCTTCGATCTGTGCCTGTTCCGCACTTAAGCCCTTTTCCTCCATCTGTACGATGGCTTTCAGCATGCGCTCATAATCATGTGGAATGATCTTCTTAAATTTTGGCAGGTATTTTCCAAAGTTATCAAGAATTTCTTTGCCTTTGACCGAATTGGTCAGCGCCACATGTTCCTTAATCATCTCTTTCAATTCCAAAACATCATACTTGGAAGTAATCTCATGAGAAGAGACCATCTCTTTATTCAGTCTTGTATACAGATCGTTTTCCTCATCCAGTACATAAGCGATTCCTCCGCTCATGCCGGCTGCAAAGTTTTTGCCTGTTTTACCTAAAACTACCACACGTCCGCCTGTCATATATTCACAGCCGTGGTCGCCTACTCCTTCTACCACTGCATTCGCGCCGGAATTTCTGACGCAGAAGCGTTCTCCTGCCACACCGTTAATAAATGCTTTTCCGCTTGTTGCGCCATAAAGAGCCACATTGCCGATAATGATATTTTCATCCTGCTTAAATTTGCTTCCCTTAGGCGGATATACCACTAATTTTCCACCGGAAAGTCCTTTGCCGAAATAATCGTTGCTGTCTCCTACCAATTCCAGAGTAAGCCCGCTCGGAATAAAAGCGCCAAAGCTCTGTCCGCCCGCTCCGTTACAGAGTACATGGTAAGTGTCTTCTTCTACTTCGTCTCCAAGACGTTTTGTAATCTCTGAACCTAAAATTGTGCCAAAAGCACGGTCCGTATTTGTAACATCCACTTCAATGCTTCTCTTCTGGCCCGCCGAAATCGCTTTATCCAACTGTTTTAAAAGCACTTTTTCATCCAACGTCTTCTCCAGCCCAAAATCGTAGACCTGTTTCGGATCAAAAGTAACTTTCTGACTGTCCGGCCTGTAAGGATTGGACAAAATCAAACCAAGGTCTACTTTTTGATTCTGTTCGGATACTTTTTCTTTCCGCTTCAAAAGATCCGTGCGTCCTACCAGTTCGTCCACTGTCCGGACACCCAGTTTCGCCATATATTCGCGAAGTTCTTCTGCAATAAAGCGCATAAAATTCATGACATATTCGGGTTTGCCTTTAAAATTCTTTCTAAGTTCCGGATTCTGGGTTGCTACCCCCACCGGACAGGTATCCAGATTGCAGACGCGCATCATTACGCATCCCATCGTCACAAGCGGCGCCGTTGCAAAGCCAAATTCCTCTGCGCCCAGGATTGCGGCAATTGCCACATCCCGCCCGCTCATCAGCTTTCCGTCCGTTTCAATCCGTACCTTATTTCGCAGTCCGTTCCTAATCAGCGTCTGATGAGTTTCCGCAAGTCCCAGTTCCCACGGAAGTCCTGCGTTATGGATGGAACTGCGGGGCGCCGCGCCGGTGCCTCCGTCATAACCGGATACTAAAATGACCTGCGCTCCTGCTTTTGCCACACCTGCAGCAACAGTACCAACTCCTGCCTCGGAAACCAGTTTTACGGAAATTCTCGCCTCTTTATTCGCATTTTTCAAATCATAGATTAACTGTGCCAGATCCTCAATGGAATAAATATCATGATGAGGCGGCGGAGAAATCAAACCTACGCCGGGCGTGGAATGTCTGGTCTTTGCAATCCACGGATAGACCTTACCGCCGGGAAGGTGTCCTCCCTCTCCCGGTTTAGCCCCCTGCGCCATTTTAATCTGAATCTCCTTTGCACTGACAAGATATCTGCTTGTGACGCCAAACCGTCCGCTTGCCACCTGTTTGATTGCCGAGCAGCGGTTCACGCCGTCCGTTCCCACTGTCAGCCTTTCCAAATCCTCTCCTCCTTCGCCGGAATTGGATTTGCCGTGAAGCCGGTTCATGGCAATCGCCAGAGTCTCGTGCGCTTCCCTGGAAATAGAACCATAAGACATTGCCCCCGTTTTAAATCTGGTTACAATAGAATCTACGCTTTCCACCTCTTCCATCGGTATTCCTGTTTTAGGATAATTAAAGTCCATCAATCCCCGCAGGTTTTTCACACTCGTTTCATCATTGACCAGTGCGGTATACTGCTTAAACATCTGATAATCTCCGCGTTTTGCAGACTCCTGCAGTAAATGGATCGTTGCCGGATTATAAAGATGCTCATCCGCGCCGCTCCTCATCTTATGGTGTCCCGGACTGTCCAAAGTAAGATCTGTGCTCAGTTCCAACGGATCAAAGGCCATAGAATGAAGTTCATCCACTTCTGTTTCAATATCTTTTAATGTGATTCCTCCCACACGGCATACAGTGTTCGGAAAGTATTTATTAATCACTTCATAATCAATGCCAATCGCTTCAAAGATCTGGCTTCCTTGATAGGACTGGATCGTGGAAATCCCCATTTTGGAGGCAATTTTTACGATTCCATGCAGCACGGCATTATTATAATCTTCCACTGCCGCATAATAATCCTTATCTAACATCCTGTTATCGATCAGCTCTTTAATAGACTCCTGTGCCAGATAGGGATTAATTGCGCAGGCGCCGTATCCTAAAAGCGTGGCAAAATGGTGAACCTCCCTCGGTTCTCCCGACTCCAGTATCAGCGCAACCCTCGTTCTTTTCTTGGTCTTTACCAGATACTGGTTCAGCGCTGAAACCGCTAAAAGAGACGGAATCGCCACATGGTTTTCATCTACGCCTCTGTCGGACAGAATCAAAATATTGATTCCGTCACGGTACGCTCTGTCAACTTCCACAAACAGTCTGTCAATGGCACGCTCTAAACTGGTATTTTTATAGTAAGTGATCGGAATTACTTCTACCTTGAACCCTTCCGCCTTCATGCTCTTTATCTTGATCAGATCCGTATTCGTCAGGATCGGATTATTGACGCGCAGCAGATTACAGTTTTCAGGCGTCTCTTCCAATACGTTCCCTTCTTTTCCCACATACACCGTCGTAGAAGTCACTACTTCTTCCCGGATTGCATCGATGGGCGGATTGGTTACCTGTGCAAAAATCTGTTTAAAATAATGAAATAACGGATGGTGTGTCTTACTGAGTACCGGCAGGGGCGTATCCACTCCCATTGCCGCAATCGCTTCGCCTCCGGTCTTTGCCATCGGCAGAATACTGGTCTTTAATTCATCATAAGTATAACCGAATGCTTTCTGCATCCGCTGGCGTTCTTCTTTTGTAAATTCAGGAACGCGCTCATTGGGGATCTTCAGATCCTTTAAAGCGATCAGATTATTATCCAGCCATTCTCCGTAAGGCTGTCTTGCGGCATACTCTTCTTTCAGCCGTGCATCGTCGATCACTTCCCCTTTTACGGTATCTACCAGAAGCATCTTGCCCGGGCGGAGCCTTTCTTTTACTACGATCTTCGTCGGATCGATATCCAGCACTCCTACCTCTGAAGAAAGGATCAGCTGATGATCTTCCGTAATCAGATATCTGGAAGGACGCAGTCCGTTTCTGTCCAGTACGGCGCCCATAATATCTCCGTCAGAGAACAGAATAGAGGCAGGACCATCCCAAGGTTCCATCATAGTCGCATAATATTGATAGAAATCTTTTTTATTTTGAGACATGGTTTTGTTGTTTTCCCACGGTTCCGGTATGGTAATCATAACCGCATGAGGCAGATCCATTCCGCTCATTACTAAAAACTCCAGAGTATTGTCAAGCATTGCCGAGTCAGAACCCGTTTTATTGATTGCCGGAAGCACTTTATGAAGCAGCCCGCGAAGATGTTCAGACTCCATCGTCTCTTCCCTTGCAAGCATTTTATCCGCATTTCCCCTGATCGTATTAATCTCGCCGTTATGTACGATAAACCGGTTCGGATGCGCACGCTCCCAGCTCGGATTGGTATTCGTGGAAAACCGGGAATGCACTATGGCAATTGCCGATTCATAGTCCTTATCCTGTAAGTCTGCAAAAAAGGTCCGAAGCTGCCCAACCAGAAACATGCCTTTATAGCAGATCGTCCTGCTGGAAAGGGAAACCACATAAGTATTATCCGTGGACTGTTCAAACACACGGCGGGCCACATAAAGCCTGCGGTCAAATTCCAGTCCCTTTTCCACGTTTTTGGGCTTTTTAACAAATGCCTGCATAATATAAGGCATACACTCCACTGCCTTATGTCCCAGCACATTCGGGTAAATCGGGACTTCTCTCCATCCTAGAAATTCCAGTCCTTCCTTTTCTACAATAATCTCAAACATCTTCTTAGACTGGTTTCTTTTCAGTTCCTCCTGCGGGAAAAAGAACATGCCGACTCCATACTCCCTTTCCTCTCCGATTTCTATTCCAAGCGGTTTCACTGCCTTTTTGAAAAATTTATGGGGAATCTGCGTCAGTATCCCTACGCCGTCTCCCGTTTTTCCTTCTGCGTCCTTTCCTGCCCTGTGTTCCAGATTTTCCACAATCTTAAGCGCATTCTCTACCGTTTCACGGCTTTTTTGTCCTTTAATGTTCACACAGGCTCCGATTCCACAGTTATCATGCTCAAATTCTGATCTGTAAAGCGGCGCTTCAGGAACCGTTAATTTTGCATCAAACATAGCTTTCTCCTTCCATAAACAACAGGCATCATCCATAACAAACAATCGAGCAGGGAAGATTTATCCTTCCACCCGCCGCGCATAAAAAAAGCCGCAAGAACCCCTTTCGGCGCCTCTTTGCGACTTAACACGTTTTTTGTGATGCACTATTTCATTAAACTAGGTATACTATACAACAATTTTCTTCTTGTGTAAACAACTTTTTATTTCAAATTGTCTGATTATTTGTTAATTCTTATTATTGTTTGAGAATTGTTCCTATTTTTTATAAATTTCACATAAAAAACAAGTGAATCCACATAAAAATACCCGGAAATTATTTTAGCTTTTTTTAGATTTTACTGCGTAAACCATGCCGCATATCCAAATTGTCATAAAAATGATACAATTTAAATATCCTAAATAGCTATCTCCTTCTCCTGCAAAATTTCCTCCCGGAAGATGCGGAAGCAAAAGATAGGAAGTTAAATTGACAAGTCCGTGAAAGATCACAGGCACATACCATTTTCCATACCATTCATAATACCACGCGATTACAATGCCAAGTAGTAATCCAAACATTCCCTGTACAAGATTCCCATGATACAGGCCAAAAAACAATGCGGAAAATACCAGAGATAATTTCCACGGGAAATATAACTTCATACGGTTATAAACCAATCCCCTGAACAGCATTTCCTCTGCCAAAGGCGAAAAGATCCCATAGAGAATAATTCCTACGCTCAGCGCCACAGAATTTTGATTCTGCACAATCTCTTCATACTGCCCTGACAAATCCGCAACGGAAAGCAGTCTGAACAGCAGATTCAGGGCAAGAGAAGCGCTGACGGCCGTCACCGCAAAGACAATCCCCTGCCGTATCTTTTTCCCTGTTTCCTCCCGTTTCTTTTTCACCGGAGTTCTCTTTTCCGGCGCACCGTTTTCTTTCAAAAAAAATTCCCATCTTGCCATAGGATAAAGCGCCGCCATAGAGACGGTAAGACTTAAAATGACTAAAATTCCCCTTACGGTGCCGGCGTTTGCAAGCATTCCCTCATAGAAGCTCCCGCCTGCTTTTTCTCCGATCAAACTTGCAAGAAAAGAAAAGAGAATGCCCGCCACATCATAGACTGCAAAATAAACGAGCATCGGCAGAAGGATGTCCAGCGCTTTCGTAAAGGACGAAGCTCCTCTTCTGGCTTCCCTTTCCGCCCGCTTTGCCGCCGCCTTCTTTCTGATTTCACTGTGTTTTTGTACTTTATTGTAGTCTTTCATGCGTCTTTCATCCGCATCTTCGCTGCCTCTGAGTAAAAATGCATGCAGTTCTTCTACCGTTTTAATAATGTAATCCGCCTTTGCTTCCTTAAATTCTCCTTCTTTTGCAAAACCGTATTCCACGCCTATGGTTACAATTTCATTCGCCCTGCCGCCCTCTATATCAAAATGGCGGTCGCCGATCATTGCCGTACTTTCTTTTTGCTCTTCCGTTAAAGTAAAGGGCTTGTCTTTATCTTTTGAAAACAATTGCCTGAGCGCTTCTTTTACTACTTCGCTCTTCGTCCCCAGACTTCCGTCCAGTCCGCTGCCCACAATTACTTCAAAATACTGCTCCACGTTAAAATGTTTCAGGATCTGCCTGACAAATACTTCCGGTTTACTGGACGCCACCGCCAGATGCTTTCCTCGTTTATGCAGATCTTTTAACAGCGCCGCCATGCCCGGATAAAGCGCATTTTCATACATACCGATCTCTTTGTACCGCTCTCTGTATTTGACGGTCGCCTGTCTGGCCTGTTCCTCATCCAGTTTATAATATTCCCGGAAACTATAATCCAGAGGCGGACCGATAAATACAAGCAGATCATTCAGATTCTCCACTTCAATTCCGATGCTTTTCAATCCATACTGTACGGATTTTGTAATTCCCTCACTGGAATCCGTCAGCGTACCATCCAGATCAAACAATAAATATTCCAGCATATCCGCTTTACTCCCATCTATCTGTATATGTTTCTTGCAATCTTAACACCTGCGGACCGGCTTGACAAGGAATTTTCTTTTTTTATGGCCAATATTTTTCTAAATATTCTTTTGCCTCTTCCTCCGATAGCTGTACTTTCCGCATCAGCCTCTCCACGGTATCCTCACGGGCAGCGCCAAATTCTCTGCTTGTTTCTATAATTGCCTCTATTTGCCCCTCTTTTCTTGCATCCTGCATAATTTCCTTAAACGCACTTCCCATATTTACTGTTTCTCCTTCCTGTATACATTTTTTCACATCCATAAATTCATCCGCATCTACGTATTCTGCGATGACGTCATAAGCCTTTTCATCCAATTCTTTATAATCAGGATCTTTCATGATTAGTTCATATAAACTTTCTTTATCGTCCGCAAAACGGATACAGTCAAAAACCTGCTTTAGATCAGTCCTGAAAACATCGGTATTTATAAATTTACGCACCTCGCAAATATGGATACGGTAATTATTTACCACATTTTTAAGTTCTTCGGGAATATTCGTAAAATCAAGAATGCTATACAGATCCCTCGCCCCATCCCAATTTTTTCCATAATACACCACTATCGTAACACAGGGCTGCAATAAACTTTCTTTCGTAAAACCCGATAAAAATTCTGCGGAAGAAATCCCTTTTTGCTTTCTGACCTTCTTTCTGATCTTTACCGCCTGTCTCTCATACTCGCCCACATCGTATGCCATACAGCGTAATGGCATTAAATAATGGACTTCTTCCTGATTCTCTATCCCGATTACCATAAAATTAATACCAAATGCCGCCTTCTTGACCAAATCCCGATACCGCTGCCCTGATCCCTTTTTATCCTTTACCCCTGTCCAATAAAATGTCCCCGTGTAAGAGTCCATATCATGCAATTCTTCAGGTGCGACAATCTCTTTGCCCGCACACATTACCCCGTTGATCAGATCTGCAAATCTTCCCGGATCAGAAAGATAGCTCTTTGTTTTCAAATCCTTTTCCATATTCTGTTCCTCCTGTATGCAGAAGGCGTCTTCAAAAACCTTCTGCTATTTAAATTTTTGTGAGTTAAAAGCATAGATTTCTGAAATGACATAGAATATTAGAAAGCTTTCGCTTAGATTTTAGAATATATGCTTTTATGAAATGTTAGCATTTACGGCCTGATTTAGCAAGAAGTTTTTACTCTCCCACTTATGCAGTAACGGTCCATCCTCCGCCTGCCGGCAGATCAAGAGGCTGGACTGTTATACTTCGCATAATTTTCCTTCATCTGGAAAAACTACTACTGAAAGGAAGGTGCATATGGACAAAAACAGCTATTTGGAAAAAGACAAGCATATTGAAACCACGCCGAACGGCCAGAGACCCGCAAATCTTTATGATGACGGCAATATCCCGAAAGAAGACCTGCCGCAGGATATCATACCGGATGAGGTTCCAAGAAAAGACGGACCGGGAGGCGAAAATGGAGAGTGATTCACTCTCCATTTTCACCTCCTGTCCATAGTTCTAGTACCACAGGTCTTTTCCGCTATCCCATTCGTCATCCCAATCCCACGATTCTTCATCCGCTTCTTCTTTCAGAATATAATAAAACCTTTTCTTTTCCTCTTCTTTTGCTCTGCTGCGCCTCCCATTCTCTCAGCTGCTCTTCCACTTTGTCAAGTTCCCGTTGTTCCTCCTCCCCTGCTTCCAGTTCTCTGATTCTTTCCCAAAGCATACTCTCCTGCGCTTCTGCCGGAACAGAATAGGCGCCGAATGCAATAAAACAAACGCATACTGCCGCTGCAAATCCGATCATGCATAACCTGCACCCCTTACTTTTCTTTTTATAATCCATAATTTCACCTAACCTTTCTTCAATCTGTTTTACTCCCTCTGTCAGTGTTACTGCCGCAAAAGATGCTTCTCCTTCCGTTTTGGCCCGTATAAAGGACACCAATGTATCTCCATAAGCTTTTTTCGCCGTTTCGTCATAAGCGGCTACAACTGCCTCGTCACAGGATAACTCGCAGGCTTTTTCAATTTCTCTTGCAAGCGGATACACAAAAGGATTGAACCAATGGATGCAAATTACAATCTGTACCAGCCATTTATAGAACATATCCCGTCTTTTCAAATGAATCAGCTCATGCATAAAAGCAAACTCTAACTTTTCCAAAGGAATTCTTCCTGCCGGCACCACGATCACAGGATAAAAAAATCCCGTCAATATAGGCGAATGAATGAACGGATTGCCATATACCTCCACCTGCCTTCTAATCCGTAATTTTTCCCGGCACAAAAGAAGGGTGTCCAGCTGTTCTTTTTCCTCTACTTTATTGTTATTCTTAAAAAGCCACCTGTTAAAACGGCGGTAAACGAAAACCTTTCTTCCAAAAAGCAGGAACGCGGTCACGATCCATCCGGCAGACAAAAAAGAAAATACATCCGGCAGATCAAAATTCTGAAAGAACCTCTTTAGAAGACGTCGGCGCTTGACTTTCTCAGGAATCCGCTTGAAAAAAAACATACTTTCTTATATAATTTTTTTAGACACTTTATTTTTAGAAAAGATTATTATCAAGCAAAGGAGAATTCAATATGAGATTAGTTACCCGTTCCGATTTTGACGGTCTGGCATGCGGCGCCCTGCTAAAAGAAATCGGTCTGATTGACAGCTGGAAATTTGCTCATCCCAAAGATCTTCAGGATGGTCTTGTCGAAATTACAGAAAATGACGTATTAGCCAACGTGCCTTTTGTAGAGGGCTGCGGTTTATGGTTTGACCACCATTCCAGTGAACATGAGCGTAATCAGTTAGCCGGCAAATATAAAGGTGAAAGCCGCATCACCCCTTCCTGCGCACGGATTATTTATGAATATTACGGCGGCAAAGAACGTTTTTCCCATTTTGACGATATGATGGAAGCCGTTGATAAAGTAGATTCCGGCAATCTGACCATTGACGAAATTCAAAATCCCACCGGGTGGATTCTGGTCGGTTTTTTGATGGACCCAAGAACCGGGCTTGGCAGATGGCGTAATTTTACCATTTCCAATTATCAATTGATGGAAAAACTGATGGAGTGCTGCAGAACCATGAATACGGCTGAAATCCTTGATCTGCCGGATGTAAAAGAAAGAATTGCCATCTACAGGGAGCAGGATGCCAAATTCAAAGAAATGGTACGTGCTCACACCCGCATAGAAAAGGACGTTATCATCTCCGACCTGCGCGGCGTAGATCCCATTTATTCCGGCAATCGTTTCCTTATTTACAGTATGTACCCTGAACAAAATATTTCCGTATGGATTGTAAACGGACGAGGCGGACTGGGCTGCTCTGCCGCTGTCGGCTACAGCGTCTTAAACAGAACTTCCAATGTAAATGTGGGAAGCCTGATGTTAAAATACGGCGGCGGCGGTCATAAAGCTGTCGGCACCTGTCAGTTTAAAGATGAGGAAATGGATGAAAAGCTTCCCAGACTGATCGATGAAATCGTAAACTACAAAGAAGACTGAACAGCATAAAAAATGCAGTTACATACAAAACGCAGTTTCTTTAAAACCGCACAGGTTTTACGGAAGCTGCGTTTTATTTTATCGCTTCCCATATCTTCTTTCCCATTCACAGGACAAAGTATTTTCCAATACTATAGCATAGAATATCCTTTTCAACAGGAAAACGATATACCGTTCACAATATTTTTATTATAAAGGAGGAAATGTATTTCTATGCAGATATATATAGTAAATTCCGGCAATACCTTAGAAACAATTGCAGCAGAATTTGGAGTTGGAATGCAGACTCTTGCATACGCCAACCAAATATTACCCCCTTACCGGCTTGCAGTTGGTCAGGCACTTCTCATACCTGATGAAAGTACCGGACAGGAAAAAAGAGCTGTCAGTGTAAACGGCTATGCCTATCCTTACATAAGAGACTGGGTATTAACCGAAACCCTGCCTTATCTGACTACGCTTTCTGTATTTTCTTATGGATTCTCAGTAAACGGCGACTTAATTCCCCCCGCTGTAAATGACAACTGGATGATTGAGAAAGCATTGCAGCAGGACGTAAAGCCAATTCTCACTCTGACCCCGTTTGACGAATCCGGCATGTTCAATAATCAGCTGATCAGTGTGCTTACAAATGATCCCGCATTACAGCAGACCCTGATCGATCAAATGTTTTTTGTTATGGAAGAAAAAGGATTTGCAGGAATTGATATTGACTTTGAATATATTCTGGCAAAAGACCGGATTCCCTTTGCAAACTTCGTAGAAAATGTAAGAACCCAGGCTGCTCCAAAAGGATATACAGTTTCTGTAGCGCTTGCTCCGAAAACCTCTGCCGATCAGCCCGGCCTTTTATATGCCGGGAAAGATTACAGACTTCTTGGCGCTGCGGCAGACAGCGTTCTTTTAATGACTTATGAGTGGGGATATACTTATGGACCGCCTATGGCAGTCGCTCCTATCAATAAAGTCCGCGAAGTCGTAGAATATGCCATAACGGAAATTCCCGCTGAAAAGATCGATCTTGGAATCCCCAACTATGGTTACGACTGGACGCTGCCCTTTACCAAAGGCGTTTCCGCCGCACGTACCATCGGAAATATGGAAGCAGTTGACATTGCCGTTGCCAATCAGGCGGTCATCCAATTTGATGAAACAGCGAAAAGTCCTTATTTCAATTATGTACAAAATGGAGTGGAACATGAAGTATGGTTTGAAGATGTCAGAAGCATTCAGGAAAAATTCCGTCTGATCTCAGAATATAGATTGAGGGGAATGGGTTACTGGCAGATTATGAAGCTGTTTCGCGCTAACTGGATGCTGCTCGCTGATACTTTTGAAATAAAATAGACTGAAGCATTTGTTACTTCAGTCTGTCAAAACAGCAGGATACGGGAATCGAACCCGCCTCCTCAGCTTGGGAAGCTGATATACTACCGATGTACTAATCCTGCATAAAGATACCGGCCGCCAAGTGTTCTACGGGATAAGCATGTGTTTGAACCTAGACACTGGCGGTACAGATAACTGCACTCCTCCCGGAACCGATATCGAACTGGTTTTATTATACATCAGGTATTTAGAAATTTCAATAGAATGAGTTTTAAAAGTACAAAATTCTAAAAACAAAATGCTATATACCCCTATTTGAAGACATTATGTAAACATTTACTTGCTTTTTAGTTTATTTTACTTAATTTTTTCATTTTGGAATTGATACCGGAAAGATATTGTGATAAAATAGTCAAAGATTCAATAAAGTACTATATAACCACCATGAACATAAGGAAGATCAATCGTGCGCTGAAGCGTATAGGGGTATAAGCGTGCTAAAGCACGTCAGGGGAATAGAAATGAAAAATGACAGCAGTTTTATTTACAAATTTGCAAACTACATAACAGCTCTGCTATGTTCCGCCGGGATTGCTGTCTGCATTGGTTTTTTTCTGTACGATTCAGGAATAGATTTGCAGGGAGAGGCCTTTTATGCACAGCTGTACAAACTAAATGTGGTTGCAGACGCTATGGATAAGGGAATGCCTTTTCCTCTGTACGTCAGGCACTGGTACAATGGCTATGAGATTTTTCGTTATTCTCCTGCCGGCAGTTATATGCTGATTGTATCTCTGTCCCGCTTTTTTCATGCCGATATGCACATCAGCATTTGTATCTTTTACGGCATAATGGCATTTATTGCCCAGATGGGCTTTTTCCTGTTTGGCATAAGGCTGAAAAGAATGTTTCCGGCTTTTCTGACCGGACTTGCTTTTCTTCTTCTGCCATCTACGGTTTTCATTACAATACTACAGGAAAATTTCGATATCGTTATGGGTCTGGCTATGATGCCCTTACTTCTTTTTTTGATCCACGACTTTATTAAATGGAGACATCGACTGGCATTACTGCCTTTTTCCATCCTTTTTTGTATTTTTATTTTGTCTCACTATGTCCTCTCCATTACTTTCGGCATTGTCCTAATCCTTTACCTTTTTCTTCATGCACTCTCTGAAAGATCATGGCAATTTGAGTCGGCTGCCGCCTGCAGTATCTTACTGCTTTATTTGGTAATGGGGTATTTTCTCTATCCTGCTGTTTCAGGTGGGCTGCTTAGTAAACCTTATTCCCTGCAGGGAAACTGGGATATTTCTATAGGAACTGCTTTCTTCATTATCGCCCTTCTCTGCCTGATTACTTCCGACAGAAACCGATTCGCAGGATTTTTAATGACGATCATTGGATTGGTTTTATCACTGCCCGTTATGGAGCCGGTCAGAAAGTTAATTCCTTCCGTGATCCTGCAAAAAGCATACTGGTATCTTATTCCTATTACTGTCCTGTTTCTGATCACGTTGTTATGCTGGGAGAAACTGCGAGTCATCTTTTTTATCATTATGCTTGCCGTACTGGTCGTAGAAAGTCCCCTGCTGATACGCTCACTTCCAAAGGGAGAGACGGTTGTCAGCCGGATGGAAAACATGGTTTCCGATTATTTACTTGCCGATGCAGTTTCCTGTGCAGGAAATCGTATTGCACTGATTGATCAGACAACCCTCGGCGCTTATCCCCACTGGTACTTTGTTTCCCACGGTGCAAAGACAATGTATGGCTGGGATTTTGAAAATTCCCATACGGTCCGTAATCAGATGAATCTGAATGAAGCATTTGCCGACGGTTTCTATGATTATATGTTTGACCGGCTGCTGCTTTACGGAAATGATGTGGCTGTGATCCTGAAAGAATTACTGCCTGAGGCAGGCTCCTATGATGTTCTGCTTTCTGCCGCCGGGCGCAATGGATATGTTGTAGAGGCTGAGAACGACAAAGCAGTTATTTTTAAGGCAGAAGACGTAACCGGCAGTTACGGTGTCATTACGCAGTATGAAAATCTGGCGATTGGTGACAATGCTGCCTGCATTGCCTATATTTATCCCTCTTTCGAGTTTGGGCGGAGCAGCTGTCTGGAAGATTATACGATAGAGGAACTCTCAAAATATGAAAAACTGTACTTATCCGGGTTTACATATCGGGATAAAACGAAAGCTGAAAATCTGTTAAAAGAACTTTCCAGAAAAGGCACGGAAGTTTACATTGATATGCAGCATATTCCGGTAAATGCGCTTACCGGTAAAAATGAATTTATGGGAGTTTATGCACAGTTTGTACAATTTACGGAAGATTTCCCTATTCTGCAAAATGATAACGGCAATCAGTTCAAGCTTGATTTCACAGCAAAGGGACAGGGACTCTGGAACACAGTATATGTTTCCGGCTGTGATGAAATCTTAAAAGAAACTACTTATGATAATAAAAGCCACTTGACCTATTTGGGTAAAAACTACGATCCCAATATCACTTTTATGGGCTTTAACCTGATTTATTACTATTTGACTACTCACAACCAGGATCTGTTACGGTTTTTGAATGAAGCAATGCTTCTTTCACCGGACGATCTGCCGCAGCCGGTTATCGTGCCTGCTAAAGTAGAACAAAACGCTTCACAGATCAAAGTGCAAACGTTTATGGACGGGGTTAATTGTAATATTGCCAGTGTCGATACATTAATAGCTGACAGAATTATATCCACTCAGGAAGATCTTTTTGTTGTGAATCAGGGGGAAACTACTTTTCAAATCGTTTATCCGGGACACCGCCCCGGACTTCTGATCAGCATTTTGGGGCTGATCGCAACAGGCATTTTATGGATTACCGTATATGTTATACTGGATAGTTCTGAAAATGCTGCATCCTGAATTTGTAAAATTTAAAATTTTAAAAATATATTGAAATGGAGGCAATTATGAAAAAAAGAAGCAAATTACTGACACTTTTACTGTCCACTTCGCTTGCCTGCACGAACATGAGTATCGTGTATGCAGCAAATACTTCTGCAACAGAAGTATCCACAACTGAGGAATCTCTGGAAGAACCTTCCTCTGAAAGTTTATCAGGCAGTCTGCCGGACTCACAGCCAGCCGGTACAAATGGGCAGACAGAAACTCCTGTTTCTGAAAACCAGAATACGGAATCTTCTTCCGGTGAAAAAGAACCGGAAACTGCAAAAGAAACTGAAACTGCTGCGGAAAGCATTTCCGGAGAACAGGGTACAGAAAGCACTTCCGAAGAACAGAGTTCAGAAAACGCTTCTGAAGAGCAGAATACAGAAACTGCTTCTGAAGAACAGAATACAGAAAACGCTTCTGAAGAGCCGGAAACAGAAACTGTCCCGGAAGAAAGCACGGAAGCTGAAACGGAATCAGCAAGCGCTGAAAATACTTTTATGAATAAAAAAGGAGAAACCATTACTCCATCTGCTCTGGTCGGCGTTGATTATTTAACCGTTGTAGATACCTATGATGGCGAAACAAATGTAATTAAGCAGTACCAGAACTCTGATACCTATGAAGCTAATGTTATTATGGGATGTTCTGTGGATGAGAATGGAAATCTGATTCTGATTATCAGCAAGGGAAGCGCTGCTCCTGCACCGGTTATGTTAGAAGGCACGCAGGGTTCCAGTCATTCCGCCCCTGCAGTTGACGGTAATTTCAGCGGATGGGACGACATTCCGGCATCTTATGAATATAACTGGGATAATTCCTCCAATTGCTGGCAGAACGGCTGCTGGACAACAGATCCTGTAACAGGGGAAGATATTTGTTATAAAACGGAAGAAGGTACATACGACAGTAACGTACGCCATGAAATGCAGATGTATTGTGATGATGCGAACGTTTATTTAAAAATCAAATATGCTGCGATTTACGGTTCCCATGCAAACGGAGAAGATTTTAATTTCTATATCGACGGCGTTGGCGCCAAATTCCAGCTTACCTGGCCTGACGGCACGCCTATCACCGGAACAGTGACAGAAAGCGGAACTTATGTCATCGATATCAGAAACGGAGATTCTTCTTCTTCCTACAGCATAGTAGACGGTGCATGCGCTTATTATTATGTATCAGAAAACGGAATTAACAATGAAGTGGAATTAAAAATTCCTTTATCAGCTCTTCAGGCACAAAACGGAAACATTAATTTGGATAATTTCAGTATGATTCAGTTTTTTACGCCTAATTTAATGTACCGCCCTATTTCTGCCGCCGGTTCGCCTACCGGTTCTGTGCCGTTTGCAGCCGCCGCATTTTTGGGCATTCCGGCAAGCTATGTACTCATCAAAAAGAAAAATGAACTGGAAAGGGCATTTACATGACAGAAAAACATGAAGCATATTTATACCATGTAACTTTCAATGCAATGCACAATATTGACTTGAATGATCCTTTAAAAATGCATGCTCACACGTTTCGTGTGGGCATGTATGTCATTGAAAAGCAAACAGAACACACTGCCTTTTTAGGCAGCGAACATACGATAGGAGATTACTTTAAGCGTTATCAGGGAATCCGCTTAAATGAGCTTCCCATGTGGAAAGATATGGTACCTACATTGGAAAATATTGGAAACGTGTTTTATAAAGATTTAAAACCGCTTTTTGAAGCAAACGGCATGCAGCTTCTTTCCCTGGAGATTGGCGACAGCCCAATATCCGTTTATTGCATTGGAGAAAAACTGTTACTTGGCGCATCCTACAACATGGTTGCGGAAGATACGGTTCTGGAATATTGCAGCCGAATACAAAAACGATATGAAAATACGCAGGGAGGAGGAGTAGCATGAGCTTTTCAAATATTGCATCTGCTGTCATTTATATCATACTTTTAGTTGTTTGGATTTATGTTCTGACGGTTTTTAAACGAAAAAAACTTGACTTTTTCTATTTTCTGACAGGCAGTATCGGTGTCTTTTTATTTTCCTTTATACTGCTTCGGAATGTTCTGACTGATATATTAACTACACTGACCTGCTATTTAACCGGCCTTTTGGGTAATCTGCTTGGCTTTTTCAAAGCATATACATCGCACTCTATTCTCTTTGTGGAAAACGCGGAAGGTCCTATTTCTCTATATGTAGATTTTGAATGCGGCGGTGTAATAGAAATACTCGTATTTATTTCTTTAATTTGCTTTTTTGCAGTTTATAATCTGAAAGAGAAATTATGGATATCACTGATCGGCATTTTATGGATTATTACGGCGAATATTATCCGTCTTTTCTCCATTTGTCTGATTATCCATTTATTCGGAAACGATTCTTACTATGTTGCCCATACAATTGTAGGAAGGCTGCTGTTCTACGCCCTTTCTATCATACTGTACTTTTATGTCTTCACAAAAGCACAGATACGCAAACAGCGAATAGGAGATTTTGGTTATGATAGCGAAATTGGCAAATGAATTCTTTTTCTGGGCTGCCTGGATCATCATTCCGCTTTTGATCGAAATTATACCGGCAATTGGCAATTTCTTCATTTTATTGTTCAAGCGAACCCGGATAGTAACTGATATTAAGCTGGATTTTTTACCAAATATTACATTGATGATTCCTGTTTATAATTCTGAACAGACATTATACCGTTGTATCGAGTCCATCCATGAATCCACTTACCCGGATCACCTGATTGAAATTATGTTAGTGGACAATGGCTCAAAAGACAGCAGTTTTTCTATATTCCAAAGAGCGCAGATGGATTTTCCCACTCTGTCTATGTGGTGGATGCATTCCAAACAGGGAAAATCCAAAGCGTTAAACAAGGCAATCTTTAACAGTACGGGTAAATATATTATTAATATTGACAGCGACGGTGTTCTGGATCAGCATGCACTGATGAATATTGTCCGAAAATTTGAAACGGAAACAGACGTAGACTGCATGACCGGAGTCATTCTGACAGAGCCAAAGCTGATCGACAGTACAAGGGGATTTTTTTTACGGCAGTTTAGAAAAATGGAATTTATGGAATATGCACAGGCTTTTCTCGCCGGAAGAAATTTTGAATCCCAGTTTAACAGCATCTATACCCTGTCCGGCGCCTTCTCTTCTTTTCGTAAGTCGGTGCTGATGAAAACTTTTTTGTATAATACAAATACAATTTGTGAAGATACTCACCTGACATTTCAGATCCGCTCCATTCTGAAAAAAAAGGTGCATCTTTGCAATGACGCCATTTTTATGGTAGATCCGATTGACAATATCAATAAGTTTTACACGCAAAGACAGAGATGGCAGATTGGCGAACTGGAAGTATCCCATATGTTTCTGAAAAACAAACTGAAAAGACCGTTAACCGGATATTTCAGTAATTATGTGATACGTCTTCTGATGACAGACCATACCTTTGCATTTCCGAGAATGATTTGGTATTTTGTATTATTTGCCTTAGGATGCATGAACTATAATTTCCACAATATTGTGATCGCATGTTTCCTGATTTATTTACTTTATGTATTCAGTTCCTTTTTATACTATTTGAATATTATTTCTTTTTTGAAGGATTATCCTCCTATCAGGCGGTATTATGCCAGAAAGCTGCTTTATATATTGGCAATGCCAATTTATAATTTATTTGCATTTTTTGTAAGATTTGCCGGAATTATTAATTCTATCAAGCGGAAAAGCAGTTGGAAAACACTGACTTTTACAGAAGAAGTAGATTTGGCGGCGACAACAGTCAGAAAAGATTTCTTTTTCATATTCCGGTTAAGGGAACTGCTGTTAAATATCTTGGAAAAACCGGAAAAAAAAGCGGAACAGGAGGATATTAAAAATGGACCAGATATACAAACAGTATAAATTCAAATTTTATTTGAACATGAATCATTATATTATCATAGACGATAAACCGGGAGAAATCCATCCGCATACATGGGAAATTATTTTAAGCGTTATTTCCGACCAGGATAAAATGACGCCGTTTGTCAGTATTGAGCGGAAGCTGGACCAGATCATGGAACAATATCAGGACAAACTTTTGAATGAATGCGCACCGTTTGATACTCTGACGCCGACCGTAGAAAACGCGGCAAGATACTTTTTCCGTTTTATTCAAGATAATATTATCCGGGACGGATGGATACTGATTATGCTTGAGTTAAGCGAATCTCCTACCAGATCGTATATTATAAATGCACTGCTCAATGAAGATTATATATGGAGCGAATGGGATAAGTGGTATGAAAACTTATCCGCACAGTTAGAAAAAACTTCTACTTGACATTTTTCGTAAAAGCAAGTATAGTATCAACGAACAAACAAAATAAACGCTAGGGGAGCTTTTGCTGAGACTGAACCCTTTGGTTCTAACCCTCACTACTTGAACCGGATAATACCGGCGTAAGGAAGCACGCATATAAATGTGACATATCAGGACATTATTTATAATGTCCTGTAACCAAAAAACAATCATACCTTCCATCATTGTCACATTTATCATTGTGATTGATCCCCTCCTGCGTAATCAAGGAGGATTTTTTATGTCAAAAAGTAAATTTACAACCAAACAGCTTGTTTTCTGTGCTATGGCTCTGGCGCTCGCCACTGTAATATCCGTCGTGATCAAATTGCCATCTCTTCCAAACGGCGGTTCTGTTACGCTCTTTTCCATGCTTATCATCTGTCTTGTCGGTTATTGGTACGGTCCCGTAATCGGACTTGTTACTGCCGTTGCCTACGGCGTCCTGCAGTTCATTACCGGCCCTTACTTTATCCATCCTCTGCAGGTGCTTTTAGATTACCCTCTTGCTTTCGGCGCTTTAGGACTCTCCGGTTTTTTCAGTAATAAAAAACACGGACTGATGTATGGATACATAGCAGGCGCAGCAGGACGTTTTCTTTTTCACGAAATTTCAGGATTTATTTTTTATACAGAATATGTGGGCGATGCTCATGGAAACCTGCTTGCCATGACCGCCTCCACTACTTACAATCTAAGCTACATCTTACCGGAAATGATCGCTACCATTATTCTGCTTGCCATTCCGCCTGTAGCAAAGGCACTGGCCAAAGTAAAAGCACTGGCAGTGGCATAAAATAGTCCCTGCTCTTATGTGAAGTCCGAAATCACTCAGCGGAACCGTAAGTTACACAAAAAACGTCAGGCTTAGTGATTTCCTTCACGCTTATATTTCCGCCACATAAGTGATACGAACCCCTATTTCTCTTGCAGTAAAGACTAAATCATCCATGATAGCCACCCTGTACGGAAACGCTATGATCGTATTATCTTCCAGCGAAAAAGCTGCCAGGAAGAACTCGGTGGATTCCCACTGTTCGTCTAATTTGTTACACCACGCGTTTATTTTTTTCCCTTCTTCAAATATTGCTTCATTCACCGGAAGGTTACCGGCTTTTACTCCTTCCAGTTCTCTCATCCGTTTCACAAATTCAGCCCGTTCTAATCCGAAATCACATTGACATACATAATGATATTTCTTCATGACATCAATACAGTGCTGCCACTGTTCATCCATATCTTCCAGTCCGCTTATCTTCTCTTCCAGCTCCTTTAGCACAGCCGGGTTCTCTTGTGTAATCATCCCTATTAACCTCAAAGTGATTTCCGTAGCCTTCTGTACTCTTTTCTCCAATCGTATTTTGTCATTCGCAAACACCTTTTCACCATCATAGACCAGTCTGCACTCTTCCGGCAAATAGGTGTCTTTCTCAGAAATATAAATCTGAACAGTTCCTTCCATATCATTTCTGTGGATCAGATGATCCTTTAAATAGGTGATGACTTTACCGTAATTCTCTTCCGCCGACTCCGTTGAAAGCCATATTCCGATTTGTGATCGGGAAATATAGTCAAAACCATTATCATATATTTCATTATCAGTATACTTTTCTATTCTGTCAGGCACTTCATATATGACATCCGAATCCGGGTTTTCCAGTTTTTCGTTATCATACAGAATAAAAATTGTTTCCATGCCCTCTTCCTCCTTTTTTTAACTTTGTTCCCCACGGGGAAGTTCCTTCCCACGGGGAAGTTCCTTCCCACGGGGAAGTTCCTTCCCACGGGGAAGTTCCTTCCCCAGGGAAATTTGTTCCCCTAGATAAAAAGAATATATTATTTTTTCTTTTACAAGCTTTCCTGTCAGTTTTTCCAATGCCTCGGCATAGTAACCAAGCTGTGCGGCATAACGTTCTGTCAGTTCTTTTGCTTCTGTAACCACATCTGTTTTATAATCCGCTACTACCAGCGCTCCATCCTCTTCAAAATACACGTCCACAATTCCCTGCACCAGAACGGTCTCTTCTTCAGGAAACTTTGGATTCAGACGCCTGGCGCTGATCCCGTATACGAACGGACTCTCCCGGTACAAAAGACCTGACCGCTCCGCACGCTTCATCCGCCTGCATAAATCTGACTGCAAAAAAACCTCTACTTTATCCACCCTGACCGCATGAAAAAATTCTTCGCTCAGTCTCCCTGCCTTCCTCTCTTCCTCCATCTGGGCAAGGATTCCTCGGCGGTCTGTCACAGTTTCCAGACGGATCAGTTCCATCATCTTATGCATGGCGCTTCCTCTTGTAACACCGGAAACCTTTTTTTCTTCTTTCATAAATCCCGGAATATAAGGTACGATTTCTTCCTCTTCAATCAAATGAAATGAAAAATCCATTTCCTCATTTTGTCCCGCCTTCTTTAACTCGGAAACCGTTGTTTTCGTATAAAGTCCCGAAAGACTTTCATAAGGATATACAAAAGAAAACTTCTCTTTCAGACTCCTGTCAAATTCCTCATCTCTCCACAATTCAGAAATTTTCTCTTTCTGATCCGTTATCTGTAATTGCCGAAGCATGGCAAGCTTTTCTTTTCTTCCGGCAAAAAGCGCCTGCTCTTCCACCTCTGCCCCCACAATCTCTTCTATCCCGATTATTTGAATTTTAACCGGCGCATTTCCTGTTTTTTCCCAGTCCTCCGGACTTTCCCGCAGACTGCTCTCCACTCCTCCTTCCTGTAAAATCTCCTGCATGGCGGGATGTCTGATCAATGATGCAAGCAGCAAATCCATATAGCTTCCAGATCCTTTAATTACAGAATAAGGCAGCAGCCTTTCTTTGTAAACAAGAATTTTAGAAAGAGAAGCAATCTTTTCCAACGGTTTATCCACGCAGCCCGTCAATATGAGTTTTTCTTTCGCCCTGGTAAGCGCAACATACAAAATTCGCATTTCCTCAGCAATGTTGTCGTTCTGCATCTTTCCTGCTATGATATTTTTGCGCAGCGTCTGATTTCGTATCCTGGCATCCGGATCAATATAATCTGTGCCGATTCCCATGTCAATATCTGATATAATCGGTTTTACAGTATCCTGCATATTAAATTTTTTGGAAAGGCCCGCAACGAAACAAATGGGAAATTCCAGTCCCTTGCTCTTATGGATACTCATAATGCGCACCACATCCGCCTCCTCTTCAAACGTTCCTGCCTCCCCGTAATCCACATCATATTTTTCCATTTGTTCCATATACCGAATAAAATGAAAAAGCCCGTGATAACTTGTCTGTTCAAAGGCCGCTGCCTTTTCCAGAAACATTTCCAAATTCGCTCTGCGCTGTTCTCCGCCCGGAAGAGCCGCCGTATAAAGATCATAATTCGTTTCACGCAGAATCGTCTGCAAAAGCTCATGAATCGGTAAACAGGTCACCATATTTCTGTACCTCTCGATCATTGCCAGAAAATGTACGATTTTTTTTTGCAGATTTTCCTCTTCCAATGTTTCTTTTTCCAGATATTTCAATCTCTCATAAAGCAGACTTCCCTTTTTTACTTTACCGTCCGTCAGTATTTTAATAAGTGAGACTTCCTCGTCATCAAAACCGCCAAACACACTCCGAAGTACGCCAAACAATGGAATATCCTGAAGCGGATTGTCAAGAACCCGCAGAAGCTGCAAAATAGTTCGTATCTCTGCTGTCTTGAAATATCCTGTTTTGGATGTAATATAGGAGGGTATCCCTTCTTCTGAAAAGACCTTTTTAAATTCTTCATCCCAACCGCTGTTTGTTCTAAGCAGCACTACAATGTCCTTATAGGAAACCGGCCGAAGCTTCCCGCTTTCCTGATCCGTAACATAATTTTCTTTCAACAGTTTTTTGATTCTTTTCGCAACAACATAAGCCTCGCTCATCTTTGCAGAAAGTTCCTCTTCTTTTTTTGGTTTTTCCACAATCAGAAGCTCCGTATCATTGTTCCATTCCCGTTTTTCAGGCAGCGCGGGAAGAAACTCTGCACCAAACAAAAGCGCTGCTTTTTCATCATAAGAAATTCCTCCAAGTTCACTTCCCATAAGCTGATAAAATATAAAATTAACGCTGTCAATTACTTCTTTTCTGCTCCTGAAATTCTGATGCAGATCGATACGCTGCTTTTTGCTGTCTGTTATTTCATATTCCCGGTATTTTTCCATAAAGATTTCAGGACGGGCAAGCCTGAATTTATAAATACTCTGTTTTACGTCTCCTACCATGAACCGGTTATAATTTCCCTGTGTTTCTCCTGAAATAACTGCTAACAGATACTCCTGCACCAGATTGGAATCCTGATATTCATCAATCATAATCTCTTTGAAATATGCGCGATAATCCATTGCCGTATCCGTAGGCAGAATCTCCCCGTTCTCCCCTCTCTTGATCAGAATATCCAAAGCAAAATGTTCCATATCTGAAAAATCAATCAGATTCTTTTCCCGCTTTTTTTCATCTAATTTCTGTTTGAAGCACAGCGTCAGGTCAATCAGCCCCTTTATAGCCCGCTCGCAGTAAACGCTCTGCTCTATGCTCTTTCTAAGCGGCTGAAAGAAGATTTTCTCTTTGATTTCCTGTATGCTTTCTTTCATCTCGTTTCTGATTTTTTTCACATTCTCCCTTTTTAGAGAACTGACTGAATCATCTTTTTTAGAGGGAAGTCTGTCAAACCGCACCTTTTCCATCGCTGCTTCCATTTCAGAAAGATTCCTGATTTCTGCAAGCTGCAAAAGCATTTCTCTTTCCTGATCCAAAACGGCTCCATACATATAAGGTCCGTCCGGCTGTTCGCACACCGCAATTGCCCATTCTATGCTTGCAATCCCCTCCCTGATCGTACGGCTTACGGCAAGCATCGCTGCCTGCCCGGGGGCCGACTCTTCCAATTCCTCCACGCTTTCTATATGGTAGTCGGCCTCTCTTTCTTTCAGCCATTCTTCCGGAAATGGATAACTCATAGAAAAATCGTATAATTTCATAATATTCTCTTCCAGAACGGTTTCCCTGTTTCCGGCGCTGTAACACTCCACACAGTAGAGAAATTCATCCTCCGCCGCAGCAAATTTTTCTTCTAAAAGTTCCGCCAGCACATCCTGTTTTAACAGCTTAAGCTCCCCTTCATCCGCAATCCGAAATCCCGGGTCCAGCCCGATATCATTAAAATTATTTCGTATGACAAAAAGGCAGAAACTGTCAATTGTTGTAATCTGCGCATTATGAATGAGAGCCGCCTGCCTTTGCAGATGCTCATTCTCCGGCTCCTTTTCCAGACACTCCATTATTTTCTTCCTGATCCGCTCCCGCATTTCCGCCGCCGCAGCATTGGTAAAGGTGACCACCAGAATCCTGTCTATATCCAGCCTGTCGCGCTCATCTCTCAGTCTTGCCACGATCCGTTCCGTCAGCACTGCTGTCTTGCCGCTCCCTGCTGCCGCTGATACCAGTATATTTCTGTCCCGCAGGTCAATGACCCGCTTCTGGTCTTCTGTATACACGACTCCCATATGACTCCTCCATTCCTTTACCGGATCAGCTTTCCTGTTCTCTCCATTTCTTTTCCTCTTCCACGATCTTCTCCATTGCTTCTTTCTGTGTCATTCCGGCCAGTTTTCTTCTCCGGTATCCGTCGATCTTTTCGTCGAATCCGCATACCGCTTTGTAACTGCAATAGGTACATGCATTTTCCGTACCTTTTTCATAGGGGTTTACTTCTATATTTCCCTGTAAAATCCGGGTTCCGATTCCATAAATTTTCTGGTTTACATAAGCAGAAACCTGCTTTAGTTCTTCACTGCTCATTACAGAAGATCTTGCTGAAAAACTGCCATCCTTCTTTTTCTCCACCGGGATAATATCTGATTTTGTCTCAAAAGTCTGATCCAGAAGTCTCACGATCTTTTCCTCTTCGTTGACAATGCCGTTCATTTTTAACTTCGCCAATATCTGTTCTTCTATTTCCTCCGGTGAAAGTTCTCTATCCGGCGTAACCATAGGATCTGAAACGTGGTAATAAAGAATGGCGGCCGGAATGATTTTTTTATCGGGATTTTTTTTCTTTTCCGCCTCCATTGCCGCATTCAGATAAACCACAAGCTGCAGCTGCAGTCCATAATAAAGAGATACCAGATCGAACTGCTTATTTCCGGATTTATAATCTACGACTTTTACATAAATGGCATCTTCTTCCTCATAAGTATCTATCCTGTCAATTCTTCCCTTTAACTTCATCCGCTCCTCTTCTGAAAGCGCAATATGAAGCGCGGAAATATCCTCTGATTTTGAAAAAGACATTTCAAACCGGTCGGGCAGAAACGCACCTTTTTTTAATTGAGCCTGAATGGAAAAAACACTGCGAAGTAAAATTCTGCGGATTCGGTTAATCATATACGTATTTCTTGCACTGGAAAAAAGAATGGTCTCACCGTAGTCCGCCACATAACTTTCAAGCGCCTCTTCCACATATTGTCTGCCGATCTCTTCCGGAAAATCAACAAAAGTATATCCCCCGGCTTCCAGTTTACAGGAAAACAGTTCTAACACGCCATGCAGCACATTTCCAAGATCCGACGCTTCAAAACGATATTCTCCCCTCTCTTTCAGCAGCAGGCCATATTGTAAAAAATGGGCATAGGCACATGCCGCATAAGTTTCCAGACGGCTGACACTATTCTCAAGGATTTTCCCGTACAATGCCTTTGCCACCGCTGTTGCAAGAGGCTTTTCTTTGTAAAAAGCAAACGCGGTATCCGTGAGAGAATCCACTAATTTCCGCCAGGTATCCTCTTCCAGATAGGACGCATAAAATGTGAAGAAACGTTTTTCCTCCGATTCTTTCAACAGATCGTCGGCATAACAGCGAAGCATGGACGTCAGAGAATCGATCCCGTCCCTTCTGGTGGCAGTCTGTTCCTCCAGCGGTCTCTCCTGCAGGTTTTCTATCGGAATAAGGGGAAACATTTTCCTGCAGGCTTCAATGAAATAAGAAGGCCGCAGGGATTTTCCATCATTTCCAACCCTTGCAAAAGAAAGAAACAATTTTTCTGTGGGCTTTGTCACATTCATATACAAATACAACTGCTGAATATACATTTGCTGTCTGGGCGTGGGGGCTAGTTCAAAGTCTGCTTCTTTCAAAAATTCTCTGTCAATATCAGAGATAATACCGCCTTTCCCACTGTTTTTGGGTATATTGCCATCATTGATCCCTACAAAAAACAAAACCTTTACCTGATTCAATCTGGTTCTTTCCATATCTCCCACAACCACTTTATCCACATCCTGAGGAATGGTCCCAACCTGAATCTCTGAAAAACCCGCATCTAAAATATCCAAAAATTCTTTCATTTCCATTGGCTCATCATCCAAAAGACCAATGATCTGATCTAAAAGATCCATAACAAGACGATAAATCTGCGCGTACTCTTTTGCCCTGGCCAGATCCCCTGCCTGCCTGAAAATATTTTCATAAGAAACCAGTTTTTTCTGTATCTCATTCTCTGCAATAAAGGAATAAAGAGAGATCACATGATCTCTTGCAGTCTCTCCCCCCGTCAGAAGGGGCGCAAGCTGCAGCATAAGCGCATCCCGCATCTGATTCAGTTCCTCTAATTCTTCCGCCTCCATATTTCCCGGCATTCTGGCAAACATCCTGCTATAGCTTCTTTTTCCCCGTATTCCAAGCGCAAGTACATAATTTTCGAGTTGATCTGTCTGTTCCTTTGTAAATCCGGTCAATCCGCTCCTTAAATAGTGAAATACCGTTTCATAGGAAAAGTCATTGACCAATATGGACAATGCACTTCTTATATATTCGATAAAGGGATTTAGAACAATTCCTTTCGTTCTGTCCACAAAACAGGGAATGCCAAATTTTTCAAATTCCACATCCACATGAGGCGCATAGGCATTCAAATCACCCGCCACTACTGCAATATCTCTGTATGCATACCGCTTTGTCCTGATCAGTTCTTCTATCAGGGAAGCCGTCTGTCTGATCTCTTCTTTTGGCGTACCCGCCTCAAAAATTCTGATATTTTCCGGTTTTTCCTGATACACTGCAGTAGGATAACGAAACAAACGGCTTTCCAGATGTGCCATTTCACGGTTATCCCTAAAGCGTGGAACCGGTTTTTCCCTCAGATACACATCTTCTTTTCTTTCTATTCCATTTTCCAGGGCAAGTTTTTGCAGCCTGCCTGCCGTCCTTTTACTTAAATGAAACAGTTTCTGTTCCCCGTCTTCCCAAAAAGGATCTTCACTTCCATCTATGATAATCGTCACAATCACTTCGTCTGCAAACTTCATCAGTTCCAGAATCACTTTATTTTGAATCGGTGTAAATCCTGTAAACCCGTCAAAAACAATCACACTGTTTTCGATTAATTTTGATCTGCCAAGTACATTACAAAGTAAATCCAGCGTTTCCTCCGTGGTAATAAATTTTTCTCCAATATAATTCATAAATTCACGATACAAAATATGCAGATCTTTTAATTTACAGGAAAGCGCACCTTTTTGACCTGCATAGTCAATCATCCTTTCCAGCTCTTTTTCCCCGATTCCATACTGCATAAATTCGGAAATCACAGATTTCACTTCGTGAATATACCCCTGTCTTTGCAGTTTTTTTCCTATGACTGTCAGCTTGTCCTCCATTCCTGCCGCAATCTTTCTAAGCACCAGACTCTTTCCGGTATCATCAAGCACCGGCTTCTCATTCCCTCCGGTTTCTTCAAAGATACGATGAGACAGACGTCCAAAACTTAAGACATCTACATTTCGGATTCCTCCCCTTCCGTTTTCATTCTCCACAAGATCCTTCTGTGTCTGCATCGTAAACTGATCGGGTACGATAATGAGGAAATCTTTGTCCGGTTCTTTTAAAGAACGGATCGTGATGTCATCATATAATCTTTTGCTTTTTCCTGAACCCGAACCGCCAAAATAAAACTGTAATGACATGATCGTTCTCCATTTCCGGTGTAATTTAAGATTTACGCAATCTGGTAACAGTATCTCCATCATATTTATTTATCGTAACAGATATTGGCGAATTTCTCAATTCTTTCTTGACAGCTCCTGCATAATCGTTCATGATACGAATAGATCATACAAGACGGCACGGGGGATTCTTATGAGTTTACAAGATAAAAAACTATTCTTATTTGACATTGACGGCACCATTGCGATAGGAGATACCTTATATGAAGGCACAAAGGAGCTTCTCTCCTACATTTCTTCGATTGGCGGCAGTTCCTGTTTTATCACAAATAACTCCACCAAAAGCGGCGCGGATTATGTCGATAAATTCCAGACCTGTTTCGGGCTTACTGCAACAGAAAATCAGTTTATTACTTCCGGCTGCATGACGATACAGTTTTTAACGAAAAATTTCAAGAATAAAAAGATTTACTGTCTTGGCACAAAATCTTTTATAAAAGAACTGCAAAAAAACGGGCTATGTGTTACGGAAGAGCTGGAACCGGATATTTCCTGTATCCTTGCAGGTTTTGACAACGAACTGACCTACCGCAAATTGGAAATCGCCTGTGAACTGCTTTCCACAAGAGACCTGCCTTTTTATGCCACTAACCCGGATCTTCGCTGTCCGGTGCCTTTCGGTTTCGTACCTGACTGCGGCGCAATCTGTGAAATGCTGACTTCCTCAACCGGAAAGAAACCTGTCTTTTTAGGGAAACCCAACGCTTCGGTTGTAGAAAAGTGTCTTATGGATACCGGCTTTTCCAAAGAAGAAACTCTTGTTATCGGCGACAGGCTTTATACCGATATTGCATGCGGCATCCATGCCGGCGTAGATACCTGCGTCCTTCTTACCGGAGAAGCAAAAAAGGAGGATCTGGCAGATACTGCCTTTCCTCCCAATTATTGCTTTGATACGGTTGCCGATTTACTCCGTGCGCTGCGCACCGGATGCCGGTAAACTTGTGCTACGCTGATACTGTCGTCTGCCGGGATACTTTTTTATAAGATTTCCCGATATACGCGGAGCACATTATCGCGAAAAATCTTATCACACTCAGACTCTCTGAACCCCGCCCGGTTAAAGGCCTCTTCCAATGCAGGCATGTAAGAATAGTCCGGGATTCCTTCATTGGTGTCTATTCCGTCAAAATCACTGCCAATTCCAAGACATTCGCTGCCGCCCACATTGAACATATGCCTTGCATGGGTAACCACCGCCTCCATCGTTCCCGGATTATAGGTCCCCGCTTCTACTTCCGTCAGAAAATCTGCACAAAAGTTCAGTCCTGCCACGCCGCCTCTGTCCGCCAGAGAACGCAGCATATCATCCGTCAGATTCCGTACCCACGGACTGATCTTTCTGGCATTGGAATGACTTGCTACAAAAGGCTTTTTCGTTGCCCGCAGTACATCGTAAAATCCCGCATCTGACAAGTGGGAAACATCTACGATCATACCAAGTTCCTCCATCCTCTGAACTGCTTGAATCCCAAACGGTGTCAGCCCATGCTCTGTATCCGGCGTCTTATAATCAAATACCGCCTCCGTTTTTTCCTGGTCCGTCCCGCTTTCTTTCTTGGAAACCTTTGGCAGATTGGGAAAACCGATCTCGTTGGGATAATTCCAGGTAAGCGTCATCATGCGCACTCCCAGATCATAAAACAGTTCCAGATTATCCAGATCCCCCAGGCATGCCGCCCCTTCTTCGATCGTAAGGAGAGCTGACATTTTTCCGCTCTTTTCATTTTCCAGTATTTCTTCATAGGTTTTTACCGGAAGGATACAATCCCTGTTTTTTTCCATTTCCGCATAAAAGAGATCTACCATACGGAGTACCTCGTCTTTCGGATTATCACATTTTTTCCATTCCACAAACATGGCAAAATTTTGAAGCAGCGCGTTTCCTTTTTTTAATTTTCCCAAATCAATATGCCCCTCGTTCTCTGCAAGGCTGTAGTTCTCTCCCTTCTTTTTCTTTTGCAGCATTTTGTAAAGCGTATCGCAATGCATATCTACATACTTCACTAAAAACCCTCCATTATTATGTCAAATTCCGAATAAGGTATCCTTACCTCCTGAAATCCGTCCGCAAAACTGGCTATGGCATATGGTCCAAAGTAAAAACAGATTCCCTTCTCCGTCAGATAAAAATCCGAATAAAAACTTGTATTCTCCCTGACAATTTGAACGGCGTCGTCCCAAAACCGTTCCGGATTCCTGTCAATATACTCCTTGAAGTACTTCGTTACAATCTGTTTTAATTCCTCTTCACTGTTTCCGATGATATCAGGCAGCGTAAGCTGTTTCCCCGTCTGCAGATCGAAGGTAAAACCGGTATGATAGGGCATTCCATGAATTTGGCCCTCATAGATACTTCCCTCCATATAAAAGCTTGCATAGCGTCCGTCAAAATAGGGAATCCATGTCAGATCACTCCTATAATCGTATTCCATCATGGCGTAACTTCCGTTAAATTCAGCGTACTCTTCCAGCCTCCCGCTTTCCAGAACTTCCTCCCTGAAATCGCCTGCCGTTTCTTCTGCATAGGCTATGATATTGTCCTGCTTTTCTTTTAAAATACGGTTGATTTCATTCGCGCCGGCAAAATTTCCGTCGACCACTAATCTTCCCAGTTCGATATGCGCCAGTTCCACTTCCGGCCTTGCCGTACTGTATATTTCCTCTTTATATTTTTCCACATGCCCAAGAGCGCCAATGCCGCTGTCGTAATAGGCTTCTCCAACCGCTTCGTCCTGCCCGGGATCTTTTATGTTTCTTCTCCTGATATAAAGTTTATAATCCTCTTCCAAAATATAATACAAATAGTCGTCGTGAATTTCCGGCGCTAAACATGCATAAGAAGGCCTGCTGTTTAAAATAAAATTTTCTCTGTTAATCTCCAGAAAAGGAGTTATTTCTCCGGTTTCTATAGACATCCTTTCATAAATTTCCCGCGTTTCTCCCCAATCTCCATGCCTCTTCCAGTAAATGTAGTCTTCGTCCATTGTAACGGCGTCGTCGTCTCCCTCTGCGATTATCCGGGATTCCAGAGTATTAACATCCACTAAATGCCATCTGTTTCCCTCTTCCATATATTCCTTAAGCAGCAGATAATTTTCATTATAAGCCCACAGCTGGTCGCTCCCCAGTACAGTTTCCTGTCCCGATTCCGGCTCCATTTTCACTAACTCGCCCTTCTCATTTTTCAACAGAAAAAAACCATATACAGAATAACTCTCCGGCACAGAAAAGTAACGGTTATCATGATTGCAGTAGCTCTGTTCATTGTAAGTTTCCGGCACCTTCTCATAAAGTGTATGTTCCATGCTGTCCAATCTGACCACACTGCCGTCTTCTTTTAACGCGTACCCTGCGTGATGGCCGCCGTAAGCTGTGGCATATAAAATTCCGTCTCTCAAAAAAAGCGTATTCATATCCACTTCAAACTCATCAAGGCATTCCTCCCCGCTTCCGTCTGTCCTGATTCTGAATAAAGCGGTATCAGAACTTTTTCCGGTCATGTTTCCCGCAAAATAAATCGTATCCCCAATCAGAACGGCGCTGCCGGAATCAAGCCCATATTCTTCTCCTGTTGCAGTTTTGCTTTCCCACAACACACTCCATTTTTGACTCTCTTTATCCATTTTATAGATTCTGTAGGCATTACATGCATAAAATGCCTCATCGTCTTCTAAAATCGAACAGCCCCGCTGCATGATTCCCTCTAAAAATGCAGCGTCTTCCGTTTTTTCTTCTGCGGCTTTTGCCGCACTCTCTGCTATTTTCTCTTCCTCCGCCGCATTTTCTTCTGTCAAACTCTCTTCCGCATCGTTATTTTCCTTAACCGCCTCTTCACTCCGCTTTTCCGGCTCGCTGCTTCTTTCCTCTGCCGCACGCTGTTCTCCCGTTACGCATCCCGTCAGAAGCGCCAACCAAAACATCATTCCTATTAACCGCTTTTTCTTCATCACAAACTCCTACCGGTCCATCTCCATCTGCTTTCCTGTCGCCTTATGCGCCTGAATGATTCTGTCGATCTCTTTTAAATCAGAGGACGGCAGATCTCCCGGAATCGTGTTCTTCACGCTGCTGGTGGCATTCCCGTACTCCAGTGCCTTCCGACAATCCATATCGTACTGTAAAAGCCCGTAAAGCACCCCTGAAATATAAGCGTCTCCGCTTCCGATCCTATCCACTACTTCTATATTTTCATATGCCGGCTCCGTATAAAAAGAATCCGTCTCTGCCTCATAAATAACGGAACCGAATGTATGGATCTTCGGCGAATGCACAATTCTCTGTGTGGCCGCCACAATGGAAATCGGATAGTCCTTTGTGAAACTTTTCATGATGGACTCCACGTCCCCTTCTTTTAAGAAAGTGAGGCGGGCAGTATCTTCAGAGCAGAAAAAGATATCCACATAGGGTAATATTCCTTCTATACATTCTTTTGCCTGTGCGCCTGTCCAGAGATTTCCCCTGAAATTTACATCGAAAGAAATCAACGCGCCATTTTCTTTAAACCGTTTCATCATCTCTATCGTCGTTTCTCTTGTCTGACTGCTGAGCGCCAGCGTGATACCGCTCGTATGAAAACAGCGTGTGGATTTGTACAGTTCTTCCGGGAACTCGTCGATGTGAATATTGTTAATCGAAGTATGCCGTCTGTCATAAACAACGTTCGGCTTACGCGGATGGGCTCCATTTTCGTAAAAATAGATTCCCAGTCTTGTGTCCGGTGTGTCGTCATAAATCAGATAATCGTCGCTGACACCGCAGAAACGTACTCTGTTTTTAATATATGTACCCATATCGTTGCCCGGCAGTTTTGAAATAATCCCGGTACGAAGCCCCAGTAACGACACGCCTGATACCACGTTGAGTTCCGCACCGCCCGCCTGTTTCTGAAAAGTATCTCCACGCACCAGACGTTCATTATTTGGCGGTGAAAGACGTAACAGCAGTTCTCCTAATGCCAGTAAATCAAAATCTTTATGTTTTCCCATATTTATCCTCCTTCTCTGACCGGTTATCATTTGATTTTATTATAAATGACCGACACTAAAAGTCAAAGGAAGCAGGCAATCTGTCTCGGATTTTCCACTTTTGAGCCTGATTTTGCAAGGATCTTTGCAGGATACTTTATTTCTTCATCTTATAAACCGGATCTGCCGGATACCCGCCCTTCAATTTCTGCATTCCTCTCTGAATCGCGTCTTTGGAATTTTTCCAGTCCGCATCCTGATTTCGATAATCAAATTTTTCTACCATCCAGGAAACGTCTTCATACAGACGGTTCATATTTTCTTCCATTACTTTAAAAAGCATTGGGAAAAAATCCGCCTTTTCTTTTTCATTCAGCCGCACTTCCGCTGCCTCGCACAAATCTCCAAAATGAGAAAGGCAGAATCCTTTCCCCGATGCAATCTTTTTTCTGAATTCCTCGTCTCTTTGATACATTACAAAAAAAGTATCAAGATATCTTGCATAAGTATCCTTATAGCGATTACAAATATAGCAGGATTCTTCCTTTTCCCTTACCCACATGCCAACCGGATTTGTCTGCTCACCATTCTTTTTCAGTCTGTCCCGCAGAGACAGTTTTGAAGGAGAATAGGCGGAAGTAATCTTTTTAAGTTCCTGATTGATCCGCTTATAATGCGTCTTTAATATCCAGGCGTTACCAAGCGTATTTCCATAATCAAACATCTTTTTAAAATGCATACGGCAAAATCCTTCTTGATCCGTTGCATCCCTGACATCGCTTTCCATATACGAAGAACCCGATCCCAGACAAAAATCCATTAAATCCTGTTCGATGTTTCTCTCTACATAGCAAAAAGGACATTCGTCCATAGCATTTACCGCATCATTTAACGGAATGGTATATAACTTTTCTTTCATTGGCTTATCCTCCCCTATACTTTCATAGTAAGCGACCGCATCATATCCAGATAGTCTGCCTCTTCCTTAAAAAGCATTTCCGGTTGAAAAGACCCCTCCCTGAAATGTTCCTCCATAAGTCCTTTCATTGTCAAATCTATCATCTTACGCAGTTTTTCTGTATCCACTTCCGCTCCAAACACTTCCGTATTCATCCTGCTGTACAAATCGCCATAAACTTCCGTAAGCGCAGTCTTTTTATCTTCAATTGCCAAAAGCGCTTCGCTTACGTCTTCATATACTGTACTATACAGAAACTCCTGCATATAAGGATAATTCTTTAACGCATGCATTTTGGCAGACTCTATCTGCTTATAAATCTCAAAAAAATCAGATTCTTCCTTATCGACTGATGTAGTCAACTCTAATGTCATATATTTCGTACTATAGTCAAAAATAAAAGTGTATACCCCCAGTTTACTTACGAAATAATGAAAAAGAAGTCCCTTACTGATCCCCGCTTCTTTTACAATCTCATCCGTACTTGCGCCTTTATATCCGTTTTTTGCAAATATTTTCAGCGCGGCATTTATCATACGATCCTGTTTTTCCTTTGCAAGATCAAAAAATTTACTGTTCATGCATACTCCCATCTACAACCCCGATTATCTGCAAATTGACCATTATAGTCTATCAAAAAACCTTCACTGTGAAGGTAACTATATCACAAATTTGACTTTTCTTCAATAACAGGCATCCTCTCTTATATTAAAAATTACTTAATTTTGGTGTAATTGGAAAATTTATTATTTTTTAATACATATTCTCTTTTCATTTTCCCAAAATAGTATTAATATATTTTTATACAATTGATTTGAAAGGAGTACGGATATGGCAAAAAAGAAGTTCGGCAAGTTCCTTCTTTTCAGCGCTGCTGTAGGAGCTGTTGCAGCAGGAGCTTATTACTATTTCCAGAACAAGGAAAAGATTTCAGATGATGATTTTGACGGGGATGACGATTTTGACGATTTCAGCGACAACGCTGATCAAGACAATCAGTCCGATACCAAAGAACGCTCTTATGTATCATTAGATATGGATGCCAAAGAAAAAGATTCTTCAAAATCTTCTTCCGAAAATTCTAATGAGAGTGTTGCAAAAGAAGCGCTTTCCAATTTGGAAAAAGCTGCTGAATCTGCCAAGGCAGAAGTGGAAGAATTCTTTGACGAAGATGAAGACGATGCTTATGACGGCAACTGATGTTCTGTCATTCATGGCATAATACGAATCATCAATAGTATGACTTTACGGCTGTCGGTTCATATTAATTATCATATAAAAAAGACACAGACTTCTTGATTGACTGTGCCTTTTTATTTTTTATGATATATCATTTTTTACTTCTTAGCGCTGTTCTTCTCTTTGATCTTCTGAACGAGAATTTCTTTCAGGTCTCTCGCCTTATCTTTCATACGCGGGCTTGCTGCTGTTGAAGTAATAATAGAGCCAATTAATTTAGAAGCCACATCATACTGCTCAAACCGAATCGCCATAACAGAAATCAGATAATCCACTGTTTGTTCATCCATGCCGCACATCGGGAAAGTCTCTGACTGCCTTGCTGCCAAAAATCCCTCCAAAGCATTTTGTAAATATTCGTTTTCCTGTGCATCCAATTCGTCTTTCTTTGTTTTATAATCCGCTGCGTTTTCATCCAGGCTTTCTCCGTATCCTCTGATCAGCCATGCAGATTTCAAACAGATATATGCCTTTTCACTTGCTCTTGCTCTCTTTACAATCGCATTGGCAAGCGTCAGCTGATATCTTTCCAGCGCTTCCTCATAACTGATCACTTCGCCTGTATGGGTATTCCCTTTATAATTCGGTGTAATATTCTGCTTAATCAGTTTTGCCTGCGCGCCTGTCATGTATTTAAAATACCTGCTTAATGCTGCATAACCACACTTTGGGCAGACAATTACATCGTATTTTAATAAATCGATAGACTCATATTTTGGACGAAGATCCATATCTGTTCCCTTCAGCTTCGCCCTGCCGATTTTAACTGTTTTTGCCTTAAATTCATTGTCGCATACCGGACATTGCTGCGCTTTCTCAAAAAGAAAATCCTGTTCCTGAATTACGGGAGCCGCTTTTTCCCCCTCCCCTTTTTCATTCTTTTTGGATTCATCATACAAACTCGCTTCTGTGAGATTGCCAAGTCCCAATTTTTCCAATCCTGATAAAATACCTGCCATTTCTTTCCCTCCGCTTTTTACTTGCCAGACCTTTATTTTGGTAAAACATATGAGCTTTTTAATGAGACTATGCGGTTGAATACAAGCGCATCCTCCTTGGAATCCTTTGCATCCACACAAAAGAACCCCTGCCTTACAAACTGGAAACTGTCATAGGCCTTTGCCTGTTTCAGTGCCGGCTCTGCATAACAGTCTGTCAGTACCGTCAGTGAATTTGGATTCAGATTCAAACTGCCATCCTCATTATATACCCCTTTTTCTTCATCAATAATATTTTCATACAGACGCACCTGCACCTTTACAGCATCCGCAGCCGATACCCAGTGAATTGTACCTTTTACTTTTCTCCCCTGAAATCCGCTTCCACATTTTGTCTCCGGATCATAAGTGCAGTGTACTTCTGTTACTTTACCGTTTTCATCCTTTACGAAATCCGTACAGGTCACAAAATAGGCATTCATAAGGCGTACTTCATTCCCCGGAAAAAGGCGGAAGTATTTCTTTGGGGGTTCTTCCATAAAATCTTCTCTTTCGATATACAGTTCTCTGCTAAATGTGATCTGTCTTGTCCCTAAAGACTCGTTCTCCAGATTATTGGGAACTTCCAGGCTTTCCGTCTGTCCCTCGGGATAATTATCTATAATCAGCTTAATCGGATCTAAAACCGCCATCATTCGGGGTCTGGATAATTTCAGATCCTCTCTGATACAATATTCCAGCATTGCATAATCTACAGAAGAATTACTTTTGGATACTCCGCAGAGTTCTACAAATTTCTGTATGGAGTCAGGCGTAAAACCTCTCCTTCTAAGCGCTGCAATGGACACCAGCCTGGGGTCGTCCCAACCGTCCACAATGCCGTCTTCTACCAGCTTTTTAATATATCGTTTTCCCGTTACGACATTGGTCAGATATAATTTGGCAAATTCAATCTGTTTGGGAGGATTCTCATATTCCAGCTCCCTGACTACCCAGTCATATAACGGTCTGTGATCCTCAAACTCCAAAGTACAGATAGAATGGGTAATTCCTTCTATGGCATCCTCAATCGGATGTGCAAAATCATACATAGGATAAATGCACCATTGATCCCCCGTATTATGATGCGTCATATGCGCTACACGGTAAATGACAGGATCGCGCATATTCATATTCGGTGAAGCCATATCAATTTTGGCGCGCAGCACTTTTTCTCCGTCTTTATAGACACCGTTTTTCATGTCTTCAAACAGTTTCAGATTCTCTTCTATACTGCGGTTACAGTTCGGATCTTCCTTTCCTGCTTCTGTTAATGTCCCTCTGTATTCACGGATCTGCTCCGCCGTCAGATCGGATACATAAGCTTTTCCCTTCCTGATCAGCTTTACCGCCGCTTCATACATCTGCCCGAAATAATCAGAGGCAAAGAAGAGTCTGTCCTCCCAGTCCGCTCCCAGCCATTTAATATCTTCTTTAATAGACTCTACAAACTCTACCCGTTCCTTCGTCGGATTCGTATCGTCAAAACGCATATTAAACTTACCGCCATATTCTTTGGCAAGCCCATAGTTTAAAAGGATACTCTTGGCGTGTCCAATATGAAGATACCCGTTGGGTTCCGGCGGGAATCTGGTATGCACCGTCGTACAGACGCCTTCCTGCAAATCCTTATCAATAATCTGTTCAATAAAATTCCTTGACTCATTCTTTTCTATATTTTCATTTTCACTCATAATATCGACTCCTCAGTCTAAGCATTACTATTCTATTCTAGCATAAGAAAAAAAAATAATAAAGGGGAATTTACCCCTTTATTACTTTTCTTTGTTCCTGTCTTTCCCTTTCTACCTCCACTCAATCACAGCCTTAAACAAATCTCCATCCGTCTCTATCCAGAACTTTCCGCCCTGCAGTTCCACAAAGTTTTTCGCAATTGCAAGCCCAAGCCCGCTGCCTTCCGTATTTCTTGAAGAATCCCCCCGCACAAACCGCTCTGTCAGATCCTGCGGGTCTCCTTCGATTTCTCTCGCGGAAATATTTTTCAGTTCAATATGCACGCCGTCCGATCCCCCTTCATACAGCGGAACGGTACGCACAGCCATAATAAATACCCTTGTTCCTGTCATAGCATACTTTATAATATTCGTATACAGATTTTCAAAAATCCGGTAAGTCTTTTGCGAATCCAATTGTAAAATAATCTTTTCCGGAGGCACTCTGAACCGTACATCAAGCCCAGCCTCCTTCATCTTTTCCTCATGCTCCAGATATACCTGCCGCATCAGATTACATATATCCACCGGAACCGGCTCTAACTTAACAGCGCCGCTGGTTGCCTTACTCACTTCAAACAGATCTTCTATCAGTACTTTCAGTCTGAGCGACTTTCTTTCCAGTGTATCCAGATATTCCCTTCTCTGCTCTTTGGTCAGGTTTTCCTCCTTCAAAAGATCAATATAGGTTATGATTGCCGTCAACGGCGTTTTCAGATCATGGGATACGTTTGTAATCAGTTCTGTTTTCATCTTTTGACTCTTTACCTCTTCATCCACTGCATTTTTAAAACCTCCCTGGATCTTATAAAGCTCCTCCTTATAGGATTCAAAAATTCCGAAATTTTCTTTAAATTCATTGTTCAGATTTCCCTGTGCAATAGAGTTCGTGGCATCTAAAAGTTTTCCGTACTGCTTCTGTACTTTAAACAAATAATTCTTTAACAGCCCGTACAGGATAAAAGAATAAATAATCAGCGCAAAGATTCCAAACGCCCAGCTTAAACAGACAATCGCCAGCAGAACAAAGTTCATAAAAATCAGCTTGCGCAGAGTCTTATTATTATCCTTTCCCAAATCCACGCTCATAATTTCATTTTTAAATTTTTCATAGATTCTTTTAAAGAATCCATAGATTTCTCTCCAATACCGGTAAAGCAGACTTCTGGTAACAATATACTCCTTCAGTCCTTTTATCATATCCGACAGTTCCAGACAACACCAATATCCTGCGCCAAATAAAGCGGTAAAAAGCAATACGCTGATCCCCTTTTCCAGAAGTTCAAAGGCTGTAGTATTTTTCATATTAAAAGGGAGATTTAAATTCATCCAATTCAAAATGCTGTCATTACCTGCATTCTGCACAATGGTCAGTGCAATGTGCATACCAAGCCCGCATAAAATAACTGCAAGAACAACTACAATTTCAAAAGGCGCTTTTCTCTTTTCCTTTCCCTCAAGTCTTTCCGGCTTCCACAAAGCGAATAATACGGTTATGCACAAAATCCCTGCCAAAAGCAGCATATAGACACTGTCCGCTCCTGACATATAATAAGTATATTCCCGGGAGGGCAGACCAAAATTACTAAGCAGGTATCCCGCATTTCCCTCAGCAAACAATTGCACCTGTTCCTCTGTCATGGCATAAATAAAAGTTACGTCTGCCGGACCTTTTTGCCTGATCGTGAGTATCTGTTCTACTTTATCGCTCTCCTCGCTGCGTAGAAAATAAGTTTCCACTTCTTCCCTCTCTGTCAGGAATCTTCCCATCTTACTTCCTGCCGCGATCTGCACATTCTTTAACAGCCGGTCTGCATCCCAGCTCTTTACGTTGATACCGCTTAAATTTCCTGCCTCGTCATAATTCATTATGATATAATACGCATAGTCTTCGCTTTCACCTGTCTGCGCCAGTTCTTCAATGGAAAGCGCCGTATTTTTAAGGACCGTACCGGTTGCTCTGTCCAATACGCAGTAATCCATATGGGTCTGAATTTCTTCCACATACATCCCTTTGATGCCTGCGGCGGCGTTCTGCATCTGCTCCACATACAGTTCCAGAATACTGTTAAGCCGTCCTGCACCCACATATTCCCCGGATGCATATTCCGATGCACCGTAAATATCGTTTCCTGTTACCGTCCCCGGCCCCAGCTCATTGAAACTGTCTGCATCTTCCACATGGTCCAGCCGCTCTTCCATGTATAATTCCTGATAGGTATATTTTTTATCTCCGCTTCTGTCCAATACATCCTTATAAAGTATGAAGTTACTCTGTATCAGCGCAGAAGCAAAGAACTCCCCTTCCAGTCCTTCCCCCCATGCAGACTCATAGTACTCTTCCGCTCTTTTGTCAAAACGCGGAAACAGTGATACCATAATGACTGCTGCAAGAACAGAAAGAAGTATCCCTGTCCGTTTTGCCTTATTACTGCTTTTCAATTTTGTATCCAACGCCCCACACCACCTTTAAATATTTCGGTTCCTTCGGATTGATCTCTATCTTCTCCCGAATTTTTCTTACATGTACCATAATGGTATCCGTATTGATCGCCTGTTCATTCCAGACGCGTTCATATATTTCTTCCGCACTGAACACCCTGCCGGGATTTTTCATCAAAAGCTGCAATATCTTAAATTCTAACGGCGTCATCTTCACCGGATTACCATCTACTGTAACTTCCACAGTATCTTCATTTAACTCCAGCCCTCCTACGCACAATATTTTATCGTTACTCTGCCTGCCGCCTACCGCGTCTAAATACTTCCTGTAACGGCGCAGATGGGAATTGACCCTTGCCAGAAGTTCCATTGTGGTAAAAGGTTTCGTCACATAATCGTCAGCTCCCATATTCAAACCCATAATCTTATCCACTTCCTCAGATTTTGCAGAAAGCATGATAACCGGAAAGTCGTATCCTTTTTCTCTTACTTTCATCATCATAGTAATACCATCCATGCGCGGCATCATAATATCTACGATGGCAAGGTGAAATTCTTCCCTTTCTATTTTTTCCAATCCTTCCACGCCGTCCCCGGCCTGTGACACAGTATACCCCTGGTTTCTTAAATAAATTTCAATTCCTTCCCGGATCTCCTTGTCGTCCTCTACAATTAAAATACGAAATGTTTCCATTCTGTCTTCCTCCCATATGTCCTGAATGCCTGCCCTGGAGACACTCTGTACTTCCTTTCTTTTTCAGTCCAGTATATCATATTTTAAAAGTTTCGTGTCACCCTGAAAAACATACTTTGCTTATTTCAGGCTGAAACCTGCAACCCGCCACTTTCTGCTTCTCCCGGTATTTTTATCCTTTTCCTGTTTATGATTTTGAATCGCCAGATTATAATACACGGCTGCTGCCCTGGCAACTTCTTTTGCTTCGTATTTTCTCGCCGTCTCAACCGCGCCCCGTTCCATATAGGTGCGGTCCTGTTTCAGCATAGAATCCAGCTTGTTACAATACTCGATTTCTGACAAATATGTCATATATCCGTTTTTCCCATTGACCACCACATCACAGACGCCTGACGCCCTGACTGCCAATACAGGCGTTCCTGCTGCCATAGCCTCCAGCAATACGATGCCCTGTGTTTCTGACAAAGAAGCAAATAAAAACAAATCCGCCGCCTTACAATAATTTTTGATCTGTCCGTTAGGTACTTTTCCGACAAAAATAATTTCCTCTTGAATATGCAATTCTTCCGCCAGTTTTAAAAGCTGCATTTTATACGGGCCATCCCCTACGACCGCCAGCCTGAAATCAGATCCCTGTTCTCTTTTTCTCATGGCAAGCGCACGAAATAAAAAATCCACATTTTTTTCTTTCGCCAGTCTGGCTACCGTACAAAATAAATATTTCTTTCCGCCGAGCAGTTCTTTTCTCAGTCTTTGTGCCTCATGGCTGTCTGTTATAAAACTTTCGTCTTCCAAACCTGTGGGCAGTACTTCACAGGAAACAGCCCCGCCTGTCTCCTCTATATACTCCTGCATCAGCGGCGTAGGAGCAAAAACCATATCGCACTGACTGATATATTCCTTTACATAATATGGAACAAACCTGGCTAGAAACGGCGCCTTAATATAGTGTAAATACTGTTCGTACCTGGTATGATATGTAAAGCACAGGGGTACATTATATTTCTTCGACAGCCTGAGCGCCGTCCTTCCAATCAGCATCGGATGATGCACATGGATCAGATCAAATTCTCCTTCTTTAAATTCTTTTTCTATTTTTGCGTCCAGGCTGTCCGGCACAGACACTCCGTTTAAGATTCCTTTCATGAAGGAATGATAGCGGATTACATTTTCTTCTTCCTTCTGCTCTTTATAATCCGGTGCAAATACAACCACTTCGTGTCCTGCCGCTCTAAGCCCCTCACTCAGTCTCTCAATGGAAATCGGCACTCCTGCAATAAAAGGTTTATAATTATTGGTCATCATCGCTATTTTCATATTGATACGTTTCCCCTCCAAATCTTCTTTTTCTTTAGATTTTTAAATAACTGAACACAGCGTCGCCCAGAAAATATCCCGCCCCTACGAAAACAAGATTCCACACGAAAACCCCGCACGCGGAACTGATCGTATACTTCATAAAATTAATTTTCAGAACGCCTGCCGGTATGGAAATCAGGGTGCGGACCATAGGAATCAGTTTACTTAAAAATATTCCAAAGCATCCTTTCTGTCTGATCATTTCAAAATTTCTCTCGACTGCCTCCCTTTGTTTTGGAAATTTCTTCAAATATTTTTCCAAAAGCAGATTTCCGCCCGTAAATCCAAGAAAATATAAAATCCAGCTTCCGAGTACTCCCGCAGCTAAAGTGATAAGCATCACTAAAAAGAAGTTAATATTGCCTTTTGCCGCCCATACGCCGGACAACGGCATAATAATCCCTGCCGGGAATCCCGGCAGATTCATATATTCTAATAATACAATTACAAAAATTGCAATTGCGCCATATTGGGTAAAATATAATGTTATCGTTTCTAAATTCATGACATCGCCACCTCGCTTCTTTTGTTGTTCTTAGGATATACAAAAAAACAAAAAATGAAGTGGGATAAAAACGAAAAATTTTCTTAAGAAAAGTAGAAAGAAATGATATGCCTTATCTGCCTGCTAAACGTTCCTTATAAGCCCTCAATGCTTTTTGCAAAGCTTCCCTGTTTTTCTTTGAACAGGCTGCCCTCTCCTTCGCTGACAGTTCCAATTCCCATGTTTCTCCATATTTCCATATGCCTCCTTTTTGATAGCATTCAATTTCTGCGGTATTGATTTCACTGCATTTCTTAATCAGGGTTTCCAGCTCGTCCATCATCTTTTCCATCATGCAAAAATCTTCGCTCAAATGCTCTTTATCATATTCCGTCCTTTCCTCCGACAGCGAATCGACGGTTTCGCTTTCCATTGGAAAACCTTCCACATACAGTATGATCCTGCTCTCCATTTCAACAAATAAACTGTAAAACTGACCAATCAGATATTTATGAACGTCTTCCATATAATTCTCAACTGACGCCGCCGTATCTGATTTAACTTTCGTTTTCATGCACGAAACATAACTGTCAAACGCCTCTCTGATTCCGTTCATCTGTACGGACCATTCCAAAATATGGCTTTGTATTGCTTTTTCTACCTGTTCCATCTCCTGTATGGTACGACTATCCATTTTTAATCGCCTTCCTTTCTCCGTCTACGAAATCATCCCGCCGTCAAATTCCAGTAAACTGAGCGCGGCATGATAAATCCGGTCTGAATCTTCTGTCAGAAAATCCGAATAGCTTTTGATTAACAAAGACATTCTTTCAAAATGATCTATATACCGCTTTAAAATTTCTGAGCTGCCTGCGATCTCCTTCGTTAATTCCGTGTCTGTCCGCAATCCTTCTACAGCGCTGCGCAGGTTCTCATCTGCGTCCATAATGTCGTCTAAATGCAATGAATTTACCTTCGTCATTTTATGTTTTTACTCCTTTATCTTTCACTTTAGCACTTTCATAATTTATGAAATGTTCTTCACAAAATGCTGGATGCACAAATAAATTTTAATGTAATACGAATGTGCCTGTCTGGGTATATTTCTTTATATTTCTCTTTTTAATAGAAAAAATTACATAAAATGACAAAAAATCAGAGATATTTCCTGACTTTACAGTCTATGAAATATCTCTGATTCCGCATGTTGTATCTTTTACTTCTTTCCCGGTTCTGCTGTAGACTCTTTTGTTAAAAGTTCTCCTGCAAATACAAGATGTTTATGCTCCTCTTTCCCCGAAATAATGTGGAACAACAGCTTAATCATCTCTCTTGCCATTTCATCCACCGGCTGTCTGATTGTCGTCAGTCTCGGCGCGTAGTAGTCGCCCAGCTCGATTCCATCATACCCCGCTACCGATACGTCCTCAGGAATCCGGATTCCTGCATCCAAAAGCGCCCGCATCGCTCCAATTGCCAGACTGTCCGCCGTTCCGTAAATGGCGCTGAAAGATTCTCCGCTCTCAATCAGCTCTTTCGTTTTCTGATAACCGTTTTCCATAGAATAAGACTCCGTTCCTTCTTCCATTTTACGGATCAGATTCTCCTTTACAGGCAGTCCGTGTTCTTTTAACGCTGCTTTGTATCCTTCCAGACGCAGCTTGCCGATACTGATATCTCCAGGCTCCGCCGTTAAGATTGCAATCTCTTTATGGCCAAGTCCAATCAGATATTCTGTCATCTTTTTGCTTTCTTTAAAATCATCCACCGCAACATTAGAGTATAGAGCTTTATTAATATTTTCCGGCGCAGCGCCTACCGTACCAAATACAAAAGGAACTTTTAACATTCCCAGTTTTTCTTCCGAGTGGGAAAAATACCCTCCCAGGAAAACAATTCCCCGAAGCCTTTTTTCCTTTACAAGCTCCAATGCAATATCCACTTCATCCTCATAAGATTCTACATGCCGAAGCTCCATAGAATAGCCTTTTTTCTGCGTTTCTTCTTCAATGATCTTAATCATGCTGCTAAAAAAAGGATTGGTAATGCCCTTAATCAGCACCGCAATACTTTTTGTATCAACACGTTTCAGATTTCTTGCGCTGTTATTCGGGATATATCCGCTTTCCTGTATCACATCCATAATCATCTTTTTGGTTTCCTGATTGATATCAGGATGATTGTTAATCGCCCGGGATACGGTACTTACGCCTACGCCGCATCTTCTGGCAATATCTTTTATCGTAATTTCTGCCATTAAGAACCTTGCCTTTCTCTAAAATTACGGCTCTGTGCATACAAACACAAAGCCGTGAACCGTAAAATCATTCTTTTTTGGAATCCGTCTTTTCCGTGACTCTTCCATATAGTTTACAGATTTTATAAATTCTGTCCGCAAGTTTCTTTGTACAGTCTTTTGCTCCCATACGCCATTTCCAGTTGATTCCGAGCGTGGAAGGAATATTGATCCTTGCTTCGGCGCCGAGTCCCAGATAGTCCTGCATCGGTATAATCGCCGTATCTGCCACGCTTGCAAGCGCTGCGCGGATAAACTCCCATTCCACCTCTTCCTCGGATACAATATGTAAATATTTCTTTGCAAATTCTTTATCTTTCTTATTAAAGGACTGATACCATCCCAAAGTCGTATCGTTATCATGGGTTCCCGTATATACGACACAGTTTCGCTTGTAATTATGCGGAAGATAATCGCTTTCCTCCCTGGAATCAAAAGCAAACTGCAAAATCTTCATTCCCGGATAACCGCATTTCTCCACAAGTTCGATTACCGTATCCGTCAGGAATCCCAAATCTTCCGCAATCACCTTCTTTTCTCCCAGTTCCTTTTTCATGGTCTCGAAAATACTGTATCCCGGACCTTTTTCCCAATGTCCGAATTCCGCTGTTTCATCCCCATAAGGAATAAAGTAGTATTCGTCAAACCCACGGAAATGGTCTATGCGCACAATATCATACAATTCATAGCAATAAGCGATTCTCTTCATCCACCATTCATAATTTGTCTTCTTATGATACGGCCACTTATAAAGCGGATTTCCCCAAAGCTGTCCTGTTGCGGAAAAAGAATCCGGCGGGCATCCCGCAACCCCGATCGGCATTCCATCCTTATCAAACTGGAAAAGCTCAGGATTTGCCCATGTATCCGCGCTGTCAAGAGCCACATAAATCGGAATATCCCCTATAATCTCAATACCCTTTTTATTGGCATACTTTTTGAGCCCTTCCCACTGTTTTGCAAACTCATACTGCTGGAATTTGAAAAAGAGAATTTCATCGGCATACTCTTTCTTTGCTTCCTCCATCGCCTCCTGTTTTCTCCGCTTAATGTCCTCATCCCATTCCAGAAAGCTTTTTCCATCGTACGCATTCTTTAATGCCATAAAAAGTGCATAATCTTCCAGCCAGTACGCATTCTTCTCTGCAAATTTCTTAAATTTCCCGTCCTTTTTAATATCGCTGTTCTCGTATGCTTTTCTTAAAATTTTAAAACGGGAATGATAGATCTTCTCATAATCTACATAGTTATCATTATCCCCAAAATCATATTTGTTACAGTCCGACCTTTTGATCAGCCCTTCTTCTATCAGCGTTTCCAAATCGATGTAGTACGGATTTCCTGCAAAAGTTGAAAACGACTGATACGGGGAATCCCCATACCCCGTAGGTCCAAGGGGCAATATCTGCCACAATGTCTGTCCTGCCCTCTCTAAAAAATCCACAAATGCATAAGCCTGTTTGGAAAAAGTTCCGATCCCGTATTTTGACGGGATACTGGATATTGGTAAAAGAATACCGCTTTTCCTCATATCTTCTCCTCCATTTCCGCTGCCGCGGGCAGATCAGGACGTTTTAACCTTTTACCGCACCGGCAACAACACCTTCAATAATATATTTCTGACATGTCAGATAAAAAATAATAATCGGGACTATGGATAATACAAGCATCGCCATAAGCGCACCCATATCTTTGTTACCGTTTGAGCCTACTAACATCTGTATCACTACAGGTATTGTCTTATACTTCGTACTGACGCCGATCACAAGATAAGGGAGCAGGAAGTCGTTCCATATCCACATTGCGTTTAAAATGGCAACGGTGATTGCCGTCGGTTTTAAAATGGGAAATACCACGCCAAAATATGTCTGCAGCGGATTGCACCCATCGATCATTGCCGCTTCCTCGATCTCCAGCGGAATTGATTTTACAAAGCCTGAAAACATAAACACCGACAGTCCTGCACCAAACCCTAAGTATAGAATACACATACCGAGCGGATTTTTCAATTGAAATTTATCTGCAAGTGAAGACATTGTGAACATTACCATCTGAAACGGCACAATCATGGAAAAAACAAACATATAATACAAGGCGGAAGTGATCTTAGATTTTACCCTTGTAATATAGTATGCTGTCATGGAAGTAAACAGAATAATCAGCGCTACGGAGACAATCGTAATGAAGAACGACCAGCCTGCCGCGCTTAAAAGTCCTGTTTTTGTAAGCCCGTTCACATAGTTGCTGAAACCGGAAAACGTTTCTGCGTTCGGAAAAGAAAAGGGATCGGAACTGATAAAAAATTTCCCTTTAAAGGAATTATTCAAAATAAAGAAGAGAGGATATAACACAATCAGCGCAAATACAAGCAAACAAACAAAAATAACTGCATCTGTTGTTTTTTTCTTTTTACTTGTCATTATTGTTCTACCTCCTTACTTCTTGTAAATGATAACTGAATCAGCGCAATCACTGCAACCGCTGCGAAAAACATAACCGCCTTCGCCTGACCAACGCCTTCAAACCCTGTTTTTCCATAAAAAGTTTCATAAATATTCAGGGCCAGCATCTGCGTTTTGTTCATCGGCGCGCCGTTTGTCAACGCTTTATTCTGGTCAAAAAGTTTAAAACTGTTGGATAAAGTCAGAAAGACACAAATTGTAATAGAAGACATTACCATCGGCAGTTTTACCTTAATCAGTGTCTGCCATCCGGTCGCACCGTCTATATGAGCCGCCTCAAGCAGATCAGTCGGCACATTTTGCAGTCCTGCAATATAGATGATCATCATATATCCTACCATCTGCCAGTTCATCAAAAGAACCAAACCAATAAAACCAAATTTTGCATCAGATACGATCGTCTTTCCATAGGAATAAAGAATCGCATTGATCATCTGCTGCCATGTATAGCCAAGTACGATACCGCCGATTAAGTTCGGCATAAAAAATACGGTTCTGAAAAGATTTGTACCTTTTATTTTTCTAGTCAGAAGAAGCGCCAGTGAAAATGCGATAATATTAATTGTTATAATACTGATTACCGTAAACCCGGCAGTAAATCCAAATGCACTTATAAAGCCCTGACTGCTTCCGAACGCTTTTTTATAATTTTCCAGACCTACCCATTTTGCATTGGAAACCGTTGTAAAATTACAGAATGACAAATAAATTCCCTGTACAAACGGTATAATAAATGCAAACGCAAATGCTACCAGAGTCGGCAGTGTAAAAACAAGAAAATATTTTTTTAATGTTTTCTCCATGATTGATCTCCTTTATAAAGACTGCCCATTTTAAAAGAACACTCCGCAGGCAAAGCTGCGAAGTGTCTGTCTTCAAAACCTAATTTGCAACCGCTGCTTTTTCTTCCGCCCATCTTGTTACAACAAGAGAGGTTACATCTTCCCATGTCATATTTCCGTTACAATACTCTAATAAGGCTGCACCGAAATCATCTTTGAAATCCTGGCTCGGGAAAACAGTGAATGCCCACGGCACTGCTGTCTTTCCGCTTTCCATAGATGCTAACATGGATTTTGCCAAAGGATCAGAAGGCTTTTCATTATCGCCGAAAGTGGTAAACGGCGCTGCATTTCCTAATTTGTTCACCATGTAATCTTTTCCTGCGTCAGAATTGATCAGCCATTTTACAAATTCCAAAGTAGCCTGCTGGTCTTCTGCGGAAGCCTGGCTGTTTACACACCAGTAGTTTTCCGTACCGATACATAATCCCTGGTTTTCTTCTCCGCTTACACCGGTATAAATCGGTAAGAAATGTACGTCCGATTCTGCAACTACATTACCGTCTACGTCTGCGATCTGGCTCCATGCCCAGTTACCGTTCTGTACCATTGCGCATTTTCCCAAAGCAAACTCCGCCATTGAAGACGCTACGTCCTTGCTTCCCAGTAATCCCGGTGCGCAGGTTGAGTTATTGATGTACAGGTCAAAAATATTTTTGAAGTTCTCTCCATAAGAAAAAGCAATCTCCTCTGCATCGCTGACTCCTTTTTCTTCAAATTCATAATAAATCGGAAGGTTTGCAGTATGTGTCTGCCATCTCCAGTCCTCGCCCGGCATCAGAGAAGTCGATGCAAATACGCCGTCAATTCCCAGGTCTGCCGCTTTAGACTGCATATCTTCTACTACTGATTTTAACGTATCAAAATTATTGATCTCATCTACGCTTGTTACAACTGCGCCGTCCATTGCAAAATATTTCTGCATAATCGCATCGTTGTAAATAATACCATATGCTTCTACCGTGTAAGGAACGCCGTATGCTTTACCGTCATCGCCTGTAACAGCAAGACTCTGGTCAGAAAGGGATGCATACAGATCTGTATCTGTCAGATCCATGCAATAGTCTTTCCAGTTTGAATATCCTACCGGTCCGTTAATCTGGAATAATGTGGGTGCATCACTGCCTGCAATTTCAGATTTTAAAACTTCTTCATATGTACCGCTTGCTGCTGTAACCACCTTTACTTCTACACCGGTCTCCGCCGTATAGGCTGCTGCGATCTCCTGCCAGGTCTCATCTACTTCCGGTTTGAAATTCAAATAATACACACTGCCGCCTGATGTATTTGCCGGCGCTTCTGCGTCATTGCCCGCTGAATCCTGTGCATCATTTCCTGCCGTCGCATCTTCCTTATTGTCTGCTGCGTTTGTTTCCGGCGTCTTGCTGTCGGTGTTACCGTCACTGCCGCATCCCATGAGCATAGCTGAAATCATGGATACACAAAGCAGTGTGCTTAATAATTTCTTTTTCATAAAATATACCTCTCCTTTTCTTTGCTGTTTCCTGCGCATGTTCTCTGTACAGGAAATTATTGAAACCGTTCTCGGTATCGTTACTGGTAACGTTCCCGAGAACGGTTTCATAATAGCATTATTACTACAATTTGGCAAGTAGGATTTTATAATTTTGTAACTTATACGTAAATGCCTTTATTCAAATTTGTGCACTTTTAACAATGATTTTATAATAGGCATTTTTTTTTATTTGTGATAACATAATAGCAAATTCATTTAGTTTACAGATATTCCGCTGATTTTAAAATGTTTATGCACCATATCTGCAGGCTGTGGAAAGGCATGGTTATCGATATGTATTATAGAAAAGGAAAAATGTTGTCTGTCTGCATACTGCTTTTTTCTCTCTTATGCAGCTGTGGAACTTTAAAGAAAAGCGAGGAAGATCCTATGGAAACTCCTGTTTACGATGCTGAACCGATTCTGGAGGAAAGCCAGGATTCCCATCTGAATATTACACAAAAGACGCTGGTTATTCCGGGTATTACAAAAGACTACCGCTTTTTATTTCTTACGGATACTCATATGATTACTTTAGACGGTACAGAAGAGGAACAGGTGACTGAAAACGCACTTCCGCGTGCCGGTCTGTTCCAGGATGCAGACGGCACAGACTCCTGTGAAAATTTTCCTGAATGGATGGCGTATGCCAACCGGACCGAAGTGGACATGGTACTGTTAGGCGGAGACATTATCGATTTTCCCTCCGAAGCAAACCTGACATTACTCACGCAAAATCTGGAAACTCTGAAAATGCCTTACGCCTTTACATTGGGAAATCATGACTGGACTTATCCCTGGGAATATATGACGCCGGCAGGCAGGGAGCAGTACCGCCCCCTGTTTGCCCCTTTTACAAAGGAAAATCCCGCTGCTTCCATTACGGAATATGAAGAACTGGTTATTCTTTGTGTGGATAACAGTTCCAATCAGGTAGAAGCAGATGCGCTTCCCATAGTAGAAGAAGCGCTTTTAATAGGGAAACCTGTCATTGTCCTGCTGCATGTGCCTTTTTCCACGGAAACACTGCTTGAACAGGCTGCTACAGTATGGAACAGTCCCGTTTCTATTGGCATGGCGGATAAAGGCGGTATCTTTCCGGATGCCAATACGCTCGCTTTTCAGGAAAAAATATTAGCTGAAGATTCGCCTGTTGTCTGTGTCCTTGCCGGGCATGTGCATTTTTCGGATGAAGCTGTACTGACCGATTCCATAATACAGTTTGTGGGCAGTGCAGGGTATCTGAATGAAGGTATTGTGTTGCATATACATGGCGAGTAAAAGATACGGGATACTTCTTAATATGAGGTATCCCGTACTGTTTTTTACAACTTCTGGTATAAAATTTTTCCTTATAGTTATCTTTTCAAACTCATAATCACGCTTACTATGCCGCAGATAATTCCGAATATCGGGAAAACAAGAACAGAGGGCATCCCCCAATTTTTTAATACAAATCCACAGATCAGATATATGATAAATGCCGTCATCATAATACAGCCGCATATGGCTCCCAGCATCTGGTCTCTTTTATATTCTTCCGTTTCCTTATCATGCATTTTATTATATGCCTTGATATCGTACTTCCCTTTTTGCAGCCCTGCATATACCAAAACAGGAGCTGCTGCCGTAACAAACAGGAAAAAAACCGAATCCACAAGTTCGTCCAATTCAGGGAGAAGACTTTCACCCACAAACTCGACAATGACTCCAAATAAAATCAACACTACACCTGTCACAATCATAATCGGAAACTTTTTGTTAAACCGATCTCTTTCCTCTTCCGTGTAAAAATCTTCTATATATGGATTTTTCTTTTCAAATTCACTGTGCTGCAGTCCCATAACAATAAAAATCGCAACCGCTATAATCAAAAAGATGAAAAACACCGCAGTGGTAAGTTCCTTTAATTCCGGCGACAGCCCAATCTCCAAAAACTGAGAAACGCTGAGTCCAAATAAAATCAGCCCGACTCCCAATGCCGTCATTTTACTAAACTGATTGATATGCGTATCATAGTGTGCTTTATCCTCTACATAAATCATACTGATATCTTTTTTTACCAAATCGTCCATGCTGCAATGAAAAATTTCACATATTTGCAGCAGCTTATCCATTTCCGGGTAAGTAGTATCCGATTCCCACTTTGATACAGACTGCCTGGATACCTCAAGCTGCTCCGCCAGCTGCTCCTGTGTAATATTATCTTTTCTTCTTAAAAATTGTAAGTTTTCTCCTAAACTCATAGTAAAATATTTCCTTTCTTTTTTTTCATTTATAAATGATAAAATTATAATAGAAAAGTGAGAATGTAAACTCTATCAATTTTGTGTTGCTTTTAAGTTTTTTGATGTCAATTACAGGTTGCATTGGCGTAAACAAGCGTAAATAAGGTAATAGTTCAGCCTCCTGCCTGTGGGCAGATCAGGATTCTAAAAGGAACCCTTTGGAAGACGTCAGCACTTGGCGAAGTATTTTTGAGCCTAGTACTGTTACGTCTGGAACAGAGCGAAAGCGCGGTGACGTTAGAATCCTGATCTGCCCACAGGCGGGAGGCTGAACTATTACTGAATAAACGTATACAAAAGCCTGAAGACTTTTTTCTTCAGGCTTTTAATAAAGAGTAGAATGTATGGTATTCTTCTATTTCGCAAGCAGCATCATAATATCATTGCTTCTTGCCACAAATTTGCTCATTGCCTCCGGTTCTAACGGTGCATGCTGTATTTTAGCAAGGTCATAAAGCTGTTCTGCAATCAGCTTTGTATTATCCCCGTCTTTGTGTTCCATTACATATTGTACGAGCGGATGGTTCGCATTTAACACAAGCGTCTCGCCTTCTCCATCTGCGCCAAACATTCCGGCGCCGCCCATAGAATACATTTTCATCATATCCTGCATACGTCTGCTTTCTTCAGATAACGTGATCATAGAAGAAATTTTCTTATTTTTAAGTTTCTCCACCTTGACTGCAAGATTGTCTTTTTTCAGCGCTTTCTTCATGATTTTGGCAATTTCTTCCGCCTGCTCCTCCATTTCTTTTTCTGCTTTTTTGGAGGTTTTGGCTTTCAGAGTATCTTCCAGATCCGCATCGATACGTTTGAACTTAATTCCTTCGTTCTTTGCCTCTAACTGGGAAATAAAGGGCTGGTCGATATTGTGGGTTAATACGACTGCGTCCATTTTCGCTGCCTTAAACATATTGATATACTGGCTCTGCTGTACTTCGTCCGTGACATAATAGACCGTCTTTTCTTTCTTATCTTCTTCGTTATCTTCCTGTTCCCCGTCTTCACCGCTTCCATCATTTTCGTCTACCACTTCCGCTTCGACTTTATTGCCTTCTTCATCAACTGCCGCTTCACTGCTTTCGTCTACTACTTCTGCTTCGATCTTATTTCCATTTTCATCTACTGCTGAAATATCCTTCTCTTCTGCTTCATCGGGATCGGACTTATTCACTTCAAGGCACTCCGGCAGGGTCATATACTGTCCTTCCAGATTCTTGAATAAAATGTAATCCGTCATCTTCTCACAGAATTTATCATCTTTCAGACAGCCGAATTTGATAAACGGGCTGATATCATCCCAATATTTTTCGTACTCTTCTTTTTCCGTCTTACACATACCGGATAATTTGTCTGCAACCTTCTTGGAAATATATTCCGAAATCTTCTTTACAAATCCATCATTCTGCAATGCGCTTCTTGATACGTTGAGCGGCAGGTCGGGACAGTCGATTACTCCTTTTAATAAAAGCAAATACTCGGGAATGACTTCTTTTATATTATCCGCAATAAACACCTGATTATTGTACAGTTTGATCGTACCTTCAATGGATTCATATTCCATATTGATCTTCGGGAAATATAAAATACCTTTCAGGTTAAAAGGATAATCCATATTCAAGTGAATCCAGAATAAAGGTTCCTTATAGTCGTTAAATACCTTGCGGTAAAATTCCAGATATTCTTCCTTCGTACATTCATTCGGATGCTTTGCCCAAAGCGGCATAGTTTCATTTAAAAGTTCCGGACGTTTTTTAATCTTTAATTTTTCTTTTTCCTCTTCTTTTTCCGGCTTAATGGTTTCAATAACGGTATCCGTATCCAGCTTTTCTTCCGGATCTATCGTCTCTGTTGCCGTATCGTTTGCTTTGGATAAATAAATCTCTGTAGGCATGAAAGAACAATATTTTTTGATGACGCTCCTTGCTTCATACTCATTACAGAATTTCAGACAGTCTTCATTCAAAAACAGGGTAATCTCTGTTCCGACGTCACTCTTGGAACCTTCCTCCATGTCGTATTCCGTACCGCCGTCACATTCCCAATGAACCGGTTTCGCGCCCTCTTTATAGGAAAGCGTATCGATGTGTACTTCATCCGCCACCATAAAAGCAGAATAAAACCCAAGTCCGAAATGACCAATAATCTGGTCTTCATTGGTCTTGTCCTTATATTTTTCGATAAAGTCCGTTGCACCGGAAAAAGCGATCTGATTGATATATTCCTCTACTTCTTCCTCCGTCATGCCAAGACCGTTATCCATAAATTTCAGGGTCTTTTCCTCAGGATTTACGATCACCTGAATTTTTGCCTTATAGCCATCCGGCAGAGTGTATTCCCCCATCATATCCAGTTTTTTTAATTTTGTAATTGCATCACAACCGTTAGAGATCAATTCTCTGTAAAAAATATCATGATCGGAATACAGCCACTTTTTAATAATCGGAAAAATATTGTCGCTGTTAATTGATAAGCTGCCGCGTTTTGCTGCCATTTCTACACACTTCCTTTTCTTTTTTCTTCACTTAAAATAACAATGACTTGTTTTGCTATTGTTATTTTAGTGCGTTCTGCAAATTAAGTCAATAGAATTTTAGCACTCATTTAGATAGAGTGCTAATAATTTCAAGAAAGTCCCGTATTTACGGGACTTTCTGATTTCTAAAATTTTTGTAAACTACCAAAACTGCGGCTCTGTCTTAATCAAAATATTCCTCATATACATCAAAGAAATTTTTTGTTACCACATTTTCATCACGAATAAAACTCACTTCTTCCCACAACGTTTCATTCAGTTTCCTTGTCAGCGAACTGACAAACTCGTCATATTCCTCACCAAACACTTCCTCTTTACGCTTTTCCACGATCTTTACTTTATTGGCGTCGGTTTCTTCCCTGTTAAACGTACTAATGCATTTAATAATATGATAACCGAACTCCGATTCCACAATATCGCTCAGTTCATCCGTTCCAAGATTAAATGCCGCCTCCTCAAATGCGGGGTCCATCGTACCTTTCCCAAAAGAATATGTGGCGGTCTGATCTTCGCTGAATTTTTTAATCAGGGCTTCAAAGTCTTCTTCTCCCGTCTGCGCCAGTCTCAGAATCTCTTCCGCCTTTTCATAAGCCTCCTGCTTCGCAGTGTCTGTAAAAGGGATTTTCTTTCCTGTTCCATCCAGCATATAAGTCTTGATCAATATATGTTCTACTGTAATTGTCCTTGCCTCGTCATCGCTGATTTCCGGGTTAATATCTTTTATAATATACTCATAAACTTTATCTGCAAGCGCATATTCCGAGTACAGCTTTTCAATGGTTTCTTCTGAAATACCCATCTTTTCTATCTCTGTTTCATTCAGGCTCTCATAATAGGCATGAGCGGCTTCTTTTACTTTTTCCTCTTCTTTTTCATCCAGTGTTACTTCATTCTGCTCCGCCAGCAGATTCATGGTCTTTACCTGTGCCATTTTGGCAAGCACCGTTTCTTTTACATTTTCCTCAAGTGTAATTCCATCTAAATCCGCTTCCCAAATCCTTGAACCGTAGACACTCTCATACTGATTCTGGGTTGTCGTTAAATAGACCATAATTTCAGGCAAAGTACAGGAAATACCTTCAATGCGGAAAATTTCATCTTTATCAAATCCAGTCGTCAGAACCACTTTTGTATCTGCACCCGATTTAGAACTGCATGCCGGTGCAAACATACTGACCACAAGACAGACTGTGATGACAGCCCATTTTGTTTTGTAATTCCTTTTCATCAAACCATTCCCATATCCTTTCCATCCTGCACACAAACGCTGTCTCTATGCTCCTAAAATACTTCTTGCCACACTGATCCCATTGGCTGACGCCTGTTGGAGTCCTCTGGTCACGCCTGCGCCGTCGCCAATGGCGCGGAGTCCTTTAATGCTTGTCTCAAAATCACGGTTTACCACTACACGGTTGGAATAAAACTTCACTTCTACCCCATACAAAAGCGTTTCCTCCGCCGCAATTCCCGGCGTCACTTTGTCAAGCGCCATAATCATCTCTTCAATGTCCACCATGATCCTGTGGGGAAATACCAGCGAAAGATCTCCCGGAACTGCATCCTTTAATGTGGGCATCAGATTATTTCTGCAAAGCCTCTCCTCTGTCGTTCTCCTTCCCCTCTTGAAATCTCCAAAGGTCTGCACCAAAATTTTACCGCCGCAGAGCATATTGGACAGCTGGGCGATCTGTTTTCCATATTCGATAGGCGTTTTAAAAGGCTTGGTAAAGTTTTTGGATACCAAAATCGCAAAATTTGTATTATTTGTTTTATACTCTTTGGATTTATAGGCATGTCCGTTTACAACGGCAAGCCCGCCTTCATAATACTCTGTTGCCACTTCTCCCGAAGGGTTGGTACAGAAAGTCCGTACTTTATCATCAAAAGTAGGGGTATGATAAATCAGTTTCGCCTCGTAAAGATTTTCATTCAGAAACTGCATGACCTCATCCCGTACTTCGACCCTTACGCCCACATCTACCGTACCCGGAGTCGTCTCGATTCCAATCTCTTCACATTTTCCCCGAAACCAGGCTGCGCCTTCACGCCCAACTGCACAGACAATTTCTTTTGCATAATAAGTATCGCCTTTGTCAGTCCTCACGCCGACCGCCCGTCCTTCTTCTACCAAAATCTGCTCCACCATTGTATGAAACAAAAGTGTCACGCCTTCGTTTTCCAGGTGCTTTTGCAGCTTTTGATATATTTTATAGCCTTCTTCCGTCCCCAGATGACGGATCGGACATTCCACCAGTTTCAGATTGGCATTAATTGCCTTCTTACGGATCTCTCTGATCTCTTCTTCCTTATCCACTCCGTATATTTTTCGGTCTGCGCCGAATTTCAGATAAATGTCGTCGGATTCCTTTATTAACTCCATTGTTTTTTCATATCCCAAAATAGCAGGAAGATTTCCCCCTACATCAGGTGAAAGCGACAGCTTTCCATCTGAAAATGCGCCCGCGCCTGCAAATCCGGTGGTGATAGAACAGGGATTACAGCCTACGCACTGCTTTGTCGTCCGTTTCGGACACTGTCTTTCTTCTATGGAACGTCCCTTCTCTACCAATAATACCTTTAAATTTTTATTTTGATTCATCAGTTCATAAGCACAGAAAATTCCTCCCGGCCCTGCACCAATAATAATCACGTCATAATCCGCCATACCTGTGTCCTCCTTCGCTTTCCGCCTCATTGATGCATTGACCAGTACAGTCATACCAATTTTCTCCATCCGTCAACACATATTCCTGTCCTGATTTGATCCTCTTTATATAATCCCCGATACTGTTCAGACGGGTCCTAAATGCCGTTCCCCCTCCCAGAAGTTCAGTGGAATGCATATCAGATCCCGCCGTAACAGGCTTTTTATATTTCTCTGCATAGGCAACCGCTCTCGTATTAAATTCAGGCTTATTATGAAATTTACTCTCAGAATTAGAATGCGCAGCATTGATCCCTTCTACTCCGTCTATAGATTCAGGAAATAATAAAATTTCGGGAATATACCATTCTTCTCTGTAAGGATGGGCATGAATGACCATACCCCTGTCTTTTGCAATCAGACGATACTGTTCCTCTATGGACGCTTCCCGTAATTCAGGATGGGCCAGCATCCACTCCTTATCCGGTCCGTATATGAGAAATTCTGTCCCGTTATATCCCGCCTCATATCCAAAGAAAACGTCCAGTCCAATCCTGTCTCCTTCTTCTTTCGCGGCTTCATATCCTTTAAAAAATTCCTCCACCCAGTCTTTCCATGCAAGTTCACTGCTTATCCTGGTATTCCCTCCCCAATTATGGTCGGTGATAATCACTCCCGCATAGCCGGCGTCTTTGTACGCTCTTGCCATTTCCCTGCCTCCTGCGATAGCGCAGGCGCTCGACTCACTGGTATGCATATGCGTTTCATATAAAAATGGAAATTCATTTATAAAGGGATTATTGTTGCGCATCTTCCGTCTTCCTCTGTTATCCGTTTAATTTTTTATGGAAATCGGCCATTGCCTCAGAAATCTTAATCTGCTGCGGGCAGACAGCTTCACAGCTCTTACAGCCGATGCAGGCGCCAGGTTTCTTATCTTCCGGCACTGCCATCAATGCCATCGGCGCGATAAATCCGCCGCCTGTAAAAGTATGTTCATTATACAGCTCCAATAATTCAGGAATATTTAATCCTTTTGGACAGTGCGTCACACAATAATGACAGGACGTACAGGGAAGGACATCCTGCTTCGTCATTTCTTCCGCCAATTTTTCCAAGGCTTTCCATTCCTCGCCTGTCAACGGTTTTTCCGATTCAAATGTATTGATATTCCCGCGAAGCTGTTCCATGTCAGACATACCGGAAAGTACCACCCTGACTTCCGGAATCGTCTGTAAAAAGCGAAATGCCCATGCCGGGATGCTTTCCTCAGGTCTGAGTGCTTTTAATGTTCCTGCTTCCCTGTCAGATAGTTTCGCCAGTCTTCCGCCCCGAAGCGGTTCCATAACCCACACCGGAATCTGATGCTCTTTTAATAATTCCACCTTCGCCTTTGCATTCTGGAATGACCAGTCCAGCCAATTGATCTGCAGCTGGCAAAACTCCATATAGTCTCCATAAGCCTCTAAAAAACGCTTTATAATATCATAGCTGCCATGTGCGGAAAAGCCCAGATGGCGAATGCGTCCGGTTTCTTTTTGTTTGATCAAATATTCAAAAATACCGTATTTTTTATCCAGATAAGCGTCAATATTCATTTCGCAGACATTATGAAATAAATAAAAATCAAAGTATTCCACCTGACATTTTTCCAGCTGTTTTTCAAAAATTTCTTCCACTTTATCCATATTAGAAAGATCATATCCCGGAAACTTGGTAGCAAGATAAAAGCTTTCACGGGGATATTTATGCAGAATCTTTCCCATCACAAGCTCAGAATTGCCGTCATGGTATCCCCATGCAGTATCATAATAATTGATTCCGCTTTCCATCGCACAGGCAATCATTTTTTCCGCCGTCTCTGCATCGATTTTTGCGTCGTTGCCGTCTATGACCGGAAGGCGCATTGCCCCAAATCCCAAGGCAGATAACTGTAAATCCTGAAAATTCTTATAAACCATCTGATATTCCTCCGCTCCCTATTTCAATATAATTTACGCGCAATGACACGTCTTTTGTACGATAATCTCTCCACGCGCATTTTCGTCGTCCTGAATAATTTCCGTAACAGCCGGCACATAAATATGTCCTGACGCAGGATTTTTAATACTGATGACCGATGTAGTCAACGTTGCCTCCACCTCTGATTTTTCAAAACACAGATCCGCATCTTCCATCTCACAATTTATAAGTTTTAAGCCTTTACAGTAGCAAAGCGGCTGTGTCCCTATAATTTTGCAGTTCTCAAAGGTAACGTTTTCACAATACCATGCAAGATACTCGCCTCTTACAACGCTGTCTCTTACTATTACATTTTTTGCGTGCCAGAATGCGTCCTTCGTGTCAAAAACACAATTTTCAAACACCGAGTCTTCAATATATTGAAAGGAATACTTTCCTTTAAGCTGCACATGGTCAAATGTAAGCTTATTGGAACGCATCATGAAATATTCGCCTTCTACTTTGGAATCCGCCATTTCCATTTCCTGTACGGACCATCCGAATTCCGGAGAAATGATATCGCATCCCCGCATCTTCACCCTGCCGCATTCCCGAAGTGCCTTGATTCCATGAAGCTTCGTATCCGTAATCTCAATTTCATCCGAATACCATAACGCTGCTCTGCACAGGTCTGTCATTTCCGAATCAGCTATAACAAGTCTGTGGTCGTGCCAGAACGGATATCGCAGATTAAAAAAACAATTTGAAACCTGAATATCCTGACTTTCCTTTAATGCGCTTTCTCCATCCGCCGGTCCGTCAAAACGACAGCCTTTTACCAGAATTTCCCTGCTGCCATATAAAGCCCGTTCCATATCGAACACTTTATTTTCTATTGTTTCCATAAACACAACTCCTTTTCTAATCCTTTCAGACAATATCTGCACTCTATTTCCTTATTATAAACCAGTTCCTGCAGTATGACAAATACTTCTGTTTTATAGATAGCCATTCCTTTCAAGCATATCATAGCCGGTTTCATCAGTTTAGATGAGATTTCAGCCACCGCTGCTGCCGGAACAGGATTCTAACGTCACCGCGCTTTCGCTCTATTCCAGACGTAACAGTACTAGGCTCAAAAATACTTCGCCAAGTGCTGACGTCTTCCAAAGGGTTCCTTTTAGAATCCTGTTCCGGCAGCTGCGATGGCTGAAATTCGGCTAAACTGCCCACAGTCGCTACACACTAAAAACGGCTGCAGGGCGTATCACTCCACAACCGTTTCTGTTTCCTAACCTTAGGTCTATACTATATATGTATACTCTTATTCGCCAAATACCGCTTTATAATCTGCCTGGAACTTCTCGATTCCTGCGTCGGTAAGCGGATGTTTTGTCATCTGGGCAATGACTCCGTAAGGCACGGTTGCAATGTCTGCACCTGCCAGAGCACAGTCTGTTACGTGAATCGGATTTCTTACGCTTGCTGCAATGATCTCTGTATCCAGATCATAAATTGCAAAAATCTCTGAAATAGTACGGATCAGATCCACACCTGTCTGTGAAATATCATCCAGACGTCCAAGGAACGGAGAAACATAGGTTGCGCCTGCCCTTGCTGCCAAAAGCGCCTGATTTGCTGTGAAAATAAGCGTTACGTTTGTCTTAATGCCTTCTGCGGAAAGAACCTTAACTGCTTTTAAGCCTTCCACCGTCATGGGAATCTTAACTACCATATTCGGATGGATTTTTGCAATTTCACGTCCTTCTTTAATCATACCTTCTGCATCTACTGTAGTTGCTTTCACTTCGCCGCTGATCGGTCCGTCCACGATAGATGTGATCTCTTTAATTACCTCGTTAAAGTCTCTTCCTTCCTTTGCGATCAGGGACGGATTTGTGGTAACGCCGCAGATAACACCCATGTCATTTGCTTTTCTGATATCGTCTACATTTGCTGTGTCAATAAAAAATTTCATGATAACCCTCCAATAATATATGTTTTTTGTTTCCTTTGATGCTTCTATTGTACCATAAAAACGACAAAAGTCCATCCCCTGTTTTATATATTTTTGTAAAATATTCTATATTTATCTAAAATAATTTCCTTCTTGTATCCAGTTATTATCATTAGCATACCAAAATTTTGTGAATTTGTCGTTCAGAATTGCCGCTGTAAACGGTTCAGTCAAAAAATCTTTTTGAATATAGTAAGCTTTCATCGGAAATTCTTCAATATTCTTTACGGCACGAGATGCTGTTCTGGGTACGGCAATCGACCATTCACGGGGAGAAAAATTATTGTATCCATAATGGAATAATGCGGACTCCACACAAATAATTCCCTGTGGAAGAATCTCACGTATCAACTGTTCCTCCAGCAAAGTATTGTTTTGCGGAAGCTGATAAAACCCCCTGCGAATCCTTTCAATAACCCCTTGTTTACAAAAAGACGCTACCTCGTATTTATTTACCCCTTTATTGGCAAAGTCTGAAGTTTTTGCAATACCTCCGTTATTTTCAATTACTATTTGTATGATTTCTTTTTTATTCAAGCAGACACCAACTTTCCACATACAAGAAATAAATAACGTAGTATTCCCACCGAAAAAGAAATCCTTGCCACAATGGTAGAAATACGGAACAATCCGCCGGACTTTAAGTTTGCAGCATAACAAAAGGATACGGTGTAATCCATTTTACGAAAGTTACACCGTATCCTACTAAAAACATACTTCTCACATTAACCTCTATGATTCCGCTTTGCGGAATCACAAATCAATACCGAGAATGCCCGTATTTGGGGCATTCTCTTGTGTGAGATTTAGTACTTCTTGACGAAATGCCCTCCGGCATGAGTCTTAGAAGTACTTCTCACACTAACCTCCATGTCGCGGCTCTGCCGCGACACAAATCCTGATGAAAAATGCCGCTTTTCAGGCATTTTTCGGCGTGAAACTTAGTACTTCTTAGCGAAACGCCCTCTGGCGTGAGCTTTAGAAGTACTTTTCACGCTATTATCTTAACTTCCAAATGTCCCTGTTATACTCTTCAATCGTCCTGTCTGATGAGAAGAATCCAGCCTTTGCAATATTTACAAGCATCATCTTCTTCCATTTCTGACTGTCTTCGTAATCCTTGAACATCTTATCCTTTGTAGCAATATAATCCTCCAGATCAAGCAGTGTCATGAACCAGTCTTTCTCCAGAAGCTCCTTGTAAAGTCTTTCCAGGTTCTCCTTATGTCCGACTTTTAACGCTTCCTTACTTACAATGAAGTCCACTGCCTCTTTAATGACTTTGCTCTTCTTGTAGTAATCTTTGGATACATAATCTGCCTTTTCATAATGTTCAATGATCTGCTCGGATTTCTCACCGAAAATATAAATATTATCATCTCCCACAAGCTCATGAATTTCCACATTTGCGCCATCGGAAGTACCAAGTGTTACCGCGCCGTTTAACATGAATTTCATGTTACCTGTTCCTGATGCCTCTTTGGATGCCAGAGAAATCTGCTCGGAAATATCGCATGCCGGGATCAGTTTTTCCGCATAACTTACGTTATAGTTCTCTACCATGAGAAGATGCATATAAGGACTTACCTCGGGGTCTTTATTGATGATCTCCTGCATAACAAGCAGTAAGTGAATAATATCCTGTGCAATCACATATGCCGGCGCCGCTTTCGCACCAAAGATAAAGGTAAGCGGTGTGGTCGGTTTTTTGCCTGCTTTGATCTCCAGATATTTGTGGATGATGTAAAGCGCGTTCATCTGCTGACGTTTATACTCATGAAGCCTCTTCACCTGAATATCAAAGATGGAGTTCGGATTTAATTCTACGCCTTCCGCTTCTTTTACATAGTCTACAAGTTCCTGTTTTTTATTTTTCTTAATTGCTGCGATCGTATCAAGTACAGCCTGATCGTCCTTATGCTCTAACAATTTCTCCAGCTGAGCCGCATCTTTCTTAAATCCGTCGCCGATCGTTTTGGACAGGAATGCAGCAAGTTCTCTGTTACAGGAAAGCAGCCATCTTCTGAAAGTAATACCGTTTGTCTTATTGTTAAATTTCTCAGGATAGATTTTGTAGAAATTATTTAATTCGGAATCCTTCAAAATTTCCGTATGGATCGCTGCCACGCCGTTTACGGAATAACCGTAATGGATGTCGATATGAGCCATATGCACTCTGTCGTCTTTATCAATGATCTGCACGGTCTTATCTTTATATTTCTTTGCTACCCTCTTATCCAATTCCTTGATGATCGGTACTAATGCAGGCACAACCTTTTCCAGATATTTAAGCGGCCATTTTTCCAACGCTTCCGCCAGAATTGTATGGTTGGTGTAAGCGCAGGTACGGCTTACTACGTCGATCGCCTCATCCATAGAGAAGCCTTCTTCCTCTGTCAGAATACGAATCAACTCCGGAATTACCATCGTCGGATGGGTATCGTTAATCTGGATCGCCGCATGATCATATAATCTATGCAGATCATGACCATTTGCTTTCATTTCCTGCAAAATAAGCTGCGCGCCGTTGGACACCATAAAATACTGCTGATAAATACGAAGAAGATTTCCTGCCTCATCAGAGTCGTCCGGGTATAAGAACAAAGTAAGGTTCTTCTCGATCTCTTCTTTATCAAAATCGATGCCTTTCTTTACCAGACTCTCATCAATTGTCTCAATATCGAACAAGTGCAGTTTGTTCACACCCTGCTCATATCCGATCACATCAATATCAAACAATCTGGATGTAACCGTTCTGTCTCCGAATTTTACTTTAAAAGATACGTCCGTCTTGTTTAACCACGACTGCGCCTCGATCCAGTCATTCTTTTCCGCACACTGTAATTTATCTTTAAATACCTGTTTGAACAGACCAAAATGATAATTCAGACCGATACCGTCGCCCGGAAGTCCGAGGGTTGCAATGGAATCAAGGAAACATGCTGCAAGTCTGCCAAGACCGCCGTTTCCTAAAGATGGTTCCGGCTCAATTTCTTCGATTTTACTTAAGGATTTACCGTTTGCTTTCAAAAGCTCATCCAGTTCATCATATACCCCTAAATTAATCAGGTTGTTAGATAAAAGCTTACCGATCAAAAATTCCGCGGAAATGTAATAAACCTTCTTGTCCCCGCTGATCACGGGCTTTTGCCCAATCAGTTCTTTGGATAAGTTAAGAATGCTGTAGTATAACTCTTTATCGTCGCATCCCCTTACGTCTTTTCCGTAGTTTTTCTGTGTAATTGCCTGTAACTGCTGTTCTAAATTCATTTCTTCCTCCATTTCTGCGGATACCTTCACTCCGCCTGCGGGTTCTTTACCCCATTCATAATATAGTTTACTATTTCAAAAGATAACATTCTTATTGCTTCGCTTCTAACATATAATATCCAGATACTGCAGCCGTTCTATACTGTAAGGTAACACAATTTCCTGTCCATCCGCTCCGCCCATCAGACGATTTACTTCTTTTACCGCCTCCGAGGCAATACTTGCAAAATTCTGTCTGATTGTATTCATCTGCTTTCCCACATATCCCATAAGGGTAATGCCGTCAAATCCACAGACCGGACGAAAAATGTCCATCTCGGTAAGCGCCTTCATTGCGCCGATCGCCATCAGATCCGATGCGCAAATGACCACGTCTTTATTTTTCGCATACCGGAATGTAATGTTTCTTGCCATAAGTTCCGAAAACTCGCCATTTCTGATTAAAAGCTGTAATTTTTCCTCTTCTGCAAGCTGCCTGATACCTTCCAGACGCTTTTCTGTTACATATCCGTTCTTTTTTCCGGCAATATACAGAATACGTTTACAATTATTTTCTTCAATTGTCTTTTTTGCCACATCGATCTGCGCTTTTTTCTGATCGATCCAGACACAGGAGGTATTCTCATTTACTAATGGTGCATCAACCAACACAATCTTAAATATTTTTGCCTCAATCAGTTCATGTAATACTTTATCCTCCTTGGACATACCGAAGATCACAATGCCCTCGATATTTTGTGACTGAAAGTAACGAATGACCTCCTCCACATTTTTTTCCTCCAGCATAGAGAAAAAAAGTGTGATCACATCAATGTGCAGTTCCATTGCCTGTTCGATTGCACCGGAGAGATACTGCATATCGATCTCGTCGATCGCCTGCGTCTGCGTGATCATATTGATCAGTAACGCCACCCTTCCGGACTGCTTCGAGGAAAGCGCCGCCGCAATAGAATTGGGAACAAAATTAAGTTCTTCAATCGCCGCATTGACTTTCTTTTTCGTTTCTTCACTGATGTTCGGATAATGATTCAGCACCTTTGATACCGTCGATATTGCCACGCCTGCATGTTTTGCAACATCTTTGATTGATACCATTCCATTTACTCCTGTTTTATTTTACTCGGAAAACGTTTTCTGAAATTATCTTACAATATTTTCCTTGGGATGTCAACATGAAAAAAAGATTTTTTATTACTGGACACGTAATATTACGTGCCAATATTGGCATACGTAATATTACGTGTTATCATCATTGTATGACAGGGATACAGGAGGTAAATAATAATGCCAATGACACCGCGTGAAATGATAAAGCATCTGAAAAAAAACGGTTTTACAATAATTGGTCAAAATGGCTCTCATGTAAAAATGCGAAATGATCACACCGGATGTCAGACTGAAGTTCCCTATCATAGTGCAAGTTTAAAAAAAGGGCTGGAACAGGCCATATAAAACAAGCGGGACTCAAATAAACCCGCTCTCTAAAAATGGAGGCGCTATATGAAAAAATTATTTTATCCGGCATTATTTCACAAAGCAGAAGAGGGAGGATTTTGGATTTCCTTTCCGGATATTCCTGAATGTCTTACTCAGGGTGAAGATATGGAACAGGCTTATGAAATGGCTGTAGATGCACTGGGTCTGGCACTGACCTGCCGTGAGAAAGAACAGCAGCCATTCCCCGACGTTTCCGACCCCACAATGATCACCCCTGAACCGGATTCTTTCCTTGTCGTAATTGAATTTGATATGCTTGCTTACAAAAAACGCACCGGTTCACGTGCCGTAAAGAAAACGCTGAGTATTCCCGAATGGCTGAATGAAGCCGCTGTCGCTATGGATCTGAATTTTTCACAGATTTTACAGGAAGCTCTCATTGCAAAAATACAATCATAATACAGCCTGCATTTCTACAGGCTGCACCTTTCATAAGCTTCTTATCTTTTTATACGCGCCTCTCTACAATCCGTCCGTCCTCAATCCGTACAATCCGGTCTGCAAGCTGGGCAATTTCATTATTATGCGTAATCATGACGATTGTCTGATGAAACTCCGTTCCGGTGCGCTTTAAAAGTCCCAGAACATCCGCACTCGATTTACTGTCCAAATTTCCCGTCGGCTCGTCTGCCAGTACGATTGCAGGTTTCGTAATGAGCGCACGGGCAATCGCAGCACGCTGCTGCTGTCCGCCGGATAATTGATTTGGCATGCTGTTCAGCTTATCCTCCAACGCCAGCATATGAACAATTTCCTCCAAAAAACTTTTGTCCGCTTTATCTCCGTCCAATTCCACAGGCAGGACGATATTTTCATACACATTTAAAATCGGAACCAGATTATAATTCTGAAAAATAAATCCAATGTTCCTGCGCCTGAAAATAGTCAGTTCCTCCTCTTTTTTCTTTGCAAGCTCATTTCCCCGTACAATCACACTGCCGGACGTGGGCCTGTCCAGTCCTCCCATCATATGCAGCAGCGTGGATTTGCCGCTGCCGGAAGTCCCCACTACTGCCACAAATTCCCCCTGTTCCACCTCGAAGTTCACGCCGTCAAGCGCTCTTGTAATATTCGGTTCTTCCCCATAATATTTTTTTAAGTCTATCGTCTGTAAAATACTGCTCATCATCATTCTCCTTTCCGTTCCGAAAACTATTCCACTGCCCGTAATCTCTCTACAAGGCTTTTCTTTTCCATCCGCTGCCAGAATGCCAGAGGCACAATCACCGCCACTGTAAGCAGAAACGGAAGGCACAAAACCACAGGCACTAAAGTAAACCGGTATTGAAATGCCCATATATTTCCCACGAATTTTTCACAGATGTAATAAACAATTCCTGTCCCAAGCGTTACTGTGAGCAAAAATGCCAATCCAATATAAGCGGTTCCTTCCCATATAAGCATCCGCTTCATCTGCCGTTTTCCCATACCGGCCGCGCCAAGCACCGCCATTTCCTTTTGTCTTGCCAGCAGAGAAGTCACTGTCACATTGGTAAAATTCAGTAGTCCGATCAATGCCAGAATCATCCCCAGTACAGTACCGATCATCGTATAGGCCGCTTTACTTTCCTGAAATTCCTTCTCGTAAGTCCGGTAAGAAATATAGTCTAAATCTTTTTCCACGTTACTGCTGTAATCATAGATCCATTCCTCCGCTTTTTCCCTATACTGATCCGCCACATTGAAAACCGCCGTTAACGGCTGTGTCTTTCCGTATACTTCTTCATATCCCTGTACGGGAAGGATCACACAAAACCCCAGATCGACCACGTAATGCGCGCTTATATCATTGTTTAATTTTCCTGCCGCCATGACTTTAAAGTCGTGTGTGCCGCCCTTTTCATCCGTAATGGTAATATCATCCCCAATACGATATAAAGGAGAGGTTCCTCCTGATCCTCCATTGCTTTCATAATAAAAATCATATACAATAACGCCTTTTCCCGATTCCCACAACGACTCATCCACCACTCCCTCTGAAATGGTTACCAAATCCAGCAGGGCGTCGTCTATTCCATATATCATTGCCGAAGTACTATGATATTCCTCCAGCCCTTTCTCCGCATCCTCCAGTCCTGTCCAGGCTGTATCTTTTCCCTGCATTCCCCTCTTTATGAGCGCATCAGGAACCTGCTGCCTGATTTCTTTCGCATAGACAAAGGCTTTTTCTTCCAATCCCGGTATCCTTTCTATTTCCTGCATCAGTCCATTACTGATTCCTGAAAGATTTTCAGGCCAAATCCCATGTAACACGGTATAATCTGATACGCAGAAATCTGCCGCCGAATTTTCATTTATAAATGTCTCCAGATCAAACCCCGTCACTGCCGTATAAGTGGTATTTAGCAAAATCATGCTGAGCGACAGCGAGACAATTACAAGCGCCGCTTTCCTTCCGCCCCGCTTTACATTTCTAATCGCTATAGACAGAGGTGTAAATCTACGGCTCCTTTTCCCCTTTATTCTGACGCCGCTGCCGCCTCCTCCTGTATATCTGACTGCCTCGACCGCCGCTATTTTAGCGGCATATTTACAAGGTTTTATACTGCTGATATATACCGTCAGTAAGGAAAAAAGGACCGCTCCGATTAATACAGCCGGACTGCTCCTGTATGTTCCCGTAACCTCCATATTGATCTGCGTCAGTACATAAGGCAGAAATATCATACCGATTACATACCCCGCCGCCAGTCCAAAAGGCAGCCCAAAAAGAGCAAGTCTGACGGCCTGTCTTTTTACAATATCCCGGATTTGTCTGCTGCCTGCACCGATTGTACGGAGCAGACCGAAAAACTGTACATCCTGCACAACAGAAATAGAAAACATATTATAGATAATCAGATAACCCACAATGACAATGATCCCCAGCAAAAATACCGCCGGAACAAAAATACTGTTTAAGGTATCCATTGAAATTCCTAACCCACAGGACGGATTGGTACTGATGGGCAGTTGATAAATCCCGGACTCTTCTCCCAGCCGGACGAGCAGTGTATTCATCTGCCTTTCTATGTTCCATTCCGTTGGAAAATAAAGATCCGCGCAAAAAATCCCTCCGTATTTTCCACTGTCTGCAATGTTCTGATGTGCTGCCGGAGCAATGCTGTCCGCAAACGTCTCGCTTACCCATGCCATCTGCGCCCCCGCCCGTTCATTTCCTTCCCAAAAACCGCACAGCCGAAAATCCTTTTCATAAAGAACGTCGTCGACAGAAATGCGCAAATGAACGGCGGTTCCTAATTCACACGGCAGTCCCATTGCTTCTAATACCAACGTGCTTGTGGCAATCTCATCCTCTTCCTTCGGCATCGTACCCACGGACGGATCGCACAAAAAGCTTCTGGCAGAACCGTCCTGCGCATATCTGACTTCCGTACTCAGCTTCGATAATTCTTCATTTACTGCTCTTCCCACAACTCTCGTATAATAAACTTCTTTTACCAGATCCGATGCTTGCAGCAGTTCCAGCTGTTCTTTCGTTAAAAATTTGATACCTGCATGCGCGGTTCCATAATATTTCTGCTGTACCTGCTTGTTTTGGTCAAGAAATCCTCCCGCAACAACAAACAAAGACGCAAACAACACCGTTGTCAGAACAACTGCCAGAATCACAAACATATTCCTATTTTTGTTCGCACGAATGCGTCCCGCCGCCAGTTTCCTTATGGCGGCAGTCGTGTTGTTTTCAAATGGAAACACCATTTTTCCCTCACCTCCACTTTCTAAAGATGCTCCGCATCCGTAGATGTTTTGTATCTGTAGATGCTCCGCATCTATTGGTATCATAAAAGAAAAATGTTACAGAAATGTCCGAAAGGAAAAAATTTGTGATTTAGATCTATAACAGAATTGTATAAAACGCCTCTTTATGGATAAACCGGCAGAAATACCGAAAACGTAGAACCTTTCCCCACTTCCGATACCACTTTGACATACCCGCCCTGCATGGTAATAATCTGACGCGTCAGATAAAGGCCTATGCCTGCTCCCTGCACATCATGTACCTCTTCTTCTCTGTAAAAACGCCGGAAAATGGATGCCTGACGGCTTTCTTCTATCCCCTTCCCGGTATCCGACACATCAATTTTGACATACATTTCCCACTGCTTTGCCGACACCATAATTTTTCCGCCGTCCGCCGTATATTTCACTGCATTGTCCAAAAGATTAAAAAGCGCCTCCGCCGTCCATTTCCTGTCATGCAGTAAATGCAGGTCTTCCGGGCACTGTACAGTTACGTCGATCTTCTTTTTCTCCGCGCTGTAAACAATACCGCTGACTGCCTGTGCCAGCGTATCATAAATCAGTCCGTCTTTTTTCTCCAGACAAATTGCCCCGCTCTCCAGCCTTGAAGTCTTTATAAGCGCCTGAAAAAGAAAATCCAGTTTATCCGTCTCTGTACCAATTCCCTGAATAAATTCCGTTCTTTCCTCTTCTGTCACCGGTCTTGTCAGCAGGGTGTCTGTCACCATCCGCAGATTGCTGACAGGCGTTTTGATCTGGTGGGATATATCCGATACGAGCATTTGTATTTTCTGCCGCTCTTTCTCCGCCTGCCGCCTGTTCTCATATAAAATCTCATACAGCCGCATGAATCGGTAATTGATGCGCGCAAACAGTGTTTCGCTGTCGTCATCCCATGTCAGTTGTTCGTCCCCGTCTATCATCCGGTCCAGGATCTGACAAAGATGGACTGTAAACAGCGACAGCCTCTTTCCCAAAAGCCGTATCAATACCACAACCCATATAAGCGCGCAGGCACTAAGCATTATGCCTGACTGTAAAACGATCTCATCCTTTGTCATCAGATACATGATACTGCAGACCGCCGCCATAGAAAGCGCCATTCCCGCTATTGCCAGAATATAAATTGTCCTGACATACAGCGTTTTTCTCTCCGTCTCTGAAGAATCACCTTTTTTCCGATTCATGATTACAACCGTACTCCTTCCCGAATGTTTCTCCCATCCACTGATATCCCATCCCATACACCGTCTTGATATAGCGGTCTCCCTCCGCTTCGATCTTACTCCGCACACGGCTGACCGCTGTTGTTAACGTATGCTCATCCACATAATTTTCTTCCTGATCCCATAATTTTTCCAAAAGCTGTCTGCGGGTAAGCACTCTCCCTGCATTCCGGCAGAATAAAGAAAGCATCCTATACTCCATTGCAGACAGTGTAAGCGGTTTCCCTCCCAAATTTCCGATCTGTCTGGGAAAATCAAGATACAGCCTGCCATCATCATAAACTTCCTCAGGAAGCTTATGACGTTCCACCATCTGAAACATGGCTCTGATCTTATGCTGTAACGCCGCGATGGAAAACGGCTTTGTGATATAATCCACTGCACCGGATTCATAGCCTTTTACCTGATCCTGTTCCTGATCATTCGCCGTCAGAAAAATGACCAAAGTATCCGGGAATTCTTCCCGGATACCTTTACACAGATCATAGCCGCTTCCGTCAGGAAGATTAATGTCCAGCAAAACCATATCAAACTGTTTTGTTTCCATTGCCGTTTCCGCCGTTCGCACATTATATGCAGAAACAATCTCATAGCCATCCAAAGATAAATTAAAAGTCAGCGTTTTATTTAAAAGCCGGTCATCTTCGACAATTAAAATCTGCTTCATATTCTTCCTCACTTCCGCGCAGTTTTTGACGCACCTTTCTTTCCTTAAAGCAGATACGCAAAATACCCTGCATATGCAGCAAGCATAATCACTCCGCCGTAACGTTTCAGCTTATGATCTTTATTCAGCACACAAACAAGCAAAAGTACTACGGTTGCAGCACAGACTATACTGTCAACAAGAAAATTTGCCTGATAAGCAACCGGTGTGATTAAAGCAGAAGTGCCGATTACAAAAAGGATATTGAAAATATTACTTCCCACAATATTACCTACCGCAATATCAGCTTTCTTCTTCAGTCCCGCAGTAACGCTTGTTACAAGTTCCGGAAGGGAAGTTCCAAACGCTACGATAGTAAGTCCGATAAATCTTTCGCTCATTCCAAAGATTCTTGCAATCGCCGTTGCCGCATCCACAGTTATATTGCTTCCCACTACAATTAAAACACCGCCAATGACAATCAGACCAAGCATCTTAAAAATGCTCTCATTCTCTCCTGCTTCTTCTCCCTCTTCCAGAGAACCCTGCCCGTTTTTTGCCATAAAGAACAGATAGATAAGATATACAATAAACAATCCCCATAAAAGGAACCCGTCTGCTCTGCCAACCACGTTATCCGTAAGACCGATTGCCGCAAAAACTGCCGTGATGACGATGACAAAAGGAAGTTCATATTTTATCGTTGACTTCTGAACGGCAAGGGGCGTAATCAACGCCGTAATTCCCAAAATCAGCAGTACATTCATAATATTGCTTCCTACCACATTTCCTACTGCAATATCCGCACTTCCCTTTAAGGACGCTGATATACTGATTGCCGCCTCCGGCGCGCTGGTTCCCATTGCCACGATCGTAAGCCCGATCACAAGCTGTGGAATCCCTAATTTATCCGCTATTTTTGACGCGCCCTCCACAAACCAGTCTGCGCCTTTGATTAACAGTGTAAATCCAACTACCAGTAAAAGAATCTGTAATGCAATTTCCATACGTTTCTTTCTCCTCTCCCGCCTTACGGCTTTTGTAAAATTATTTCCATCGGGAATGCGTGCCATACACCGACCCATGCATCCAAAATCAGATTCGGACTGGGAAATGCCTTTCCTCCGCACCGGCGCATACATAAAAAGAGACTCTTAACATATCTGCTGATATGCTAAAAGTCTCGTACTTTCAATCGCTGAAAGATGCACAACCACGACTATCGCCGGGGTATGTTGATTGCGCATGACAACTACTCCCTTTTAGAACTATATCATATAATTACCATAATGGAGATTTTCTGTCAAGACATTTTACAATACTTTTGCGTAATTCTTGTAACAGTTCAGCCTGCCGTATCCGTATGCGCGGACATATTCCGCTTTATCACCTTCAGCCTCGTAAATTCCTCTCTTTCCTTCTCCTCTAAGGCATTGGAAATATCCTGCACCCGCTTTGTATAGAGCGGAATGGTAATATTTTTAAGCGCATTCGCCCGCTTCTGCGTCTTACGAATATTGATGGCAAGGCGATACGCTGAATTTTCCACCACAGAAAGCTTGATCGTCAGTTCCTTCACCCGTTCAAAACTTTCCTTTGCCTGATCCAGACTTTCTTTTGTGGAAAAAAAGGAATACGTGGGACGATCCATACTCGGTTCATATTCCACAAGCGGAATTTCCGTTCCCATAATACTTCTTGTCTTAATGCGGATGGAATTTTCCACCGGAACCGCATGGGAAATTTCGTCCACATAGTTGATTCCAAGCTCAATATTCGCCCTTTGCAGAGACTGATATGCTTTTGTAAACGTTACGTCTATTTCCGTCTGGATGCTCTTTGCCTCCTCGATCAGATCCATCAGCTCTTTGATCAGGATATTTCTCTTTTTATCCATCAGCTCATGTCCCTGTTTTGCAAGGCCGAGCGAATTTTTTGCCAACATTAAATTTCCTTTTGTGGGAAATTCATTGGGATCCATACCGTCACCTCCTTATCCAACATACTGCCCAGACACTTTTGCCATTAAAGCGACGGCGCCTCATAATACTCATCCAGAATCTTCGTATTAATACGATCCAGCTCTTCTCTCGGCAGCAGTCTTAACAGTGACCATCCGATTTCCAAAGTATCGTTAATCGTCCGGTTTTCATTAGCGCCCTGTCCTACAAACTCTCCCTCAAAAGCGTTTCCAAAGGCCAGATATTTTTTATCTAACGGCGACAATTCGTCCTCACCGATAACGGAAGCGAGCGCTCTTGCCTCTCCCACTTTTGCATAAGAAGAAAACAGCTGGTTTGCCACATCCTGATGGTCTTTTCTCGTATAACCCTCTCCAATACCGTCCTTCATCAGACGGGAAAGAGACGGCAGCACGTTAATCGGCGGATAAATCGACTGTCCATGCATGGTACGGTCCAAAACAATCTGTCCCTCCGTGATATATCCGGTAAGATCCGGGATCGGATGGGTAATATCGTCATTGGGCATAGTCAGAATCGGAATCTGCGTTACGGAACCGTTGACTCCTTCCACGATGCCTGCTCTCTCATAGATTGTTGCAAATTCACTGTACAAATAGCCCGGATACCCCTTTCTGGAAGGAATCTCGCCCTTGCTGGAAGACACTTCACGCATTGCCTCTGCAAAAGAAGTCATATCCGTTAAGATGACCAGAATATGCATACTCTTTTCAAATGCCAGATATTCTGCTACCGTAAGCGCCACCTTCGGCGTAATCAAACGTTCTACTACCGGATCGTTTGCCAGATTCAAAAACATAACCACATGATCGGATACGCCGCTTTCCTCAAACGTATGTCTGAAATATTCCGCCACATCATATTTCACGCCCATTGCGGCAAATACAATCGCAAACTTTTCGTCCGATCCTTCTCCCAGAGACGCCTGCCTTACAATCTGTGCTGCAAGCTGGTCATGAGGAAGACCGTTTCCTGAGAAAATGGGAAGCTTTTGTCCGCGGATCAGCGTCGTTAATCCGTCGATTGCCGAAATACCGGTACGGATATAGTTACGGGGATATTCTCTTGTTACCGGATTTAATGGTTTACCATTCACATCTCTTCTGGTTTCCGCCGGAATCTCTCCCAGACCGTCAATAGGCTGTCCGATTCCGTTTAAAGTACGCCCCAATATATCTGTGGAAAGTCCGATTTCCATAGGATGACCGGTCAGCCTTGTATGGGTATTCTGCAGGGAAATGTTTTCCGTAGGTTCAAATACCTGCACCACTGCCCTGTCATCATAGATTTCCACAATACGGCCCAGTTTCTTTTCTTTCCCTTCTACAGTGATCTCAACGATCTCGTCAAATGCCGCGCCTCTCACGCCCTCAAGAACAACAAAAGGCCCATTTACTTTACTTAATCCTAAATATTCAATAGCCATTTTAATCCTCCATTCTAGGCGTTTTTCGCAATGACGTTATCATAAAACTGATCGATTGCCTTTTTATAATCATCAAATTTATATAATGCATGATTCTCCACATCATACTTAATGGATATGATTTTATCAAAAATGCTGTCTTCCTTCAGTATGGACATTGGCATTCCCATAGAAATAAGCGACCTTGCCTTCATATTCAGATAGAGAATCGTCTCCATCATTTTCATCTGCTTTTCCAAAGGCACGCAGGTATCCTCTTTGTGAAATGCATTCTGCTGTAAGAAGCCAAGGCGGATTACCCTTGCAATCTCCAGGGTAAGTTTCTGGTCGTCCGGCAGCACATCGCTTCCGATCAACTTTACAATTTCCATCAGGCTGCTTTCCTGATTCAAAATAGCCACAAGCTGGTTTCTGTAATCTATAAAATCAGACCCCACTTCATTTGCATACCATGCCGACAAATCCGGCAGATATTCGCTGTAACTGGTCAGCCAGTGAATCGCCGGGAAATGTCTTGCATAAGCAAGAGATTTATCCAATCCCCAGAAGCATCTTACAAAACGCTTTGTATTCTGTGTAACCGGCTCGGAAAAATCACCGCCCTGAGGTGAAACAGCGCCGATAATTGTGACGCTTCCTTCCGTTCCGTTTAAATTCTCCATCATGCCGGCACGCTCATAAAAAGCCGACAGCTTGGATGCAAGATAAGCCGGGAAACCTTCCTCTGCGGGCATCTCTTCCAAACGGCCCGACAGTTCACGAAGAGCTTCCGCCCAACGGGATGTGGAATCCGCCATGATCGCCACATGATATCCCATGTCACGATAATACTCCGCCAATGTAATTCCTGTATAAATACTGGCTTCACGGGCTGCCACCGGCATATTGGAAGTATTGGCGATTAAGACTGTCCTGTCCATCAGGGGATTGCCTGACTTCGGATCTACCAGTTTAGAAAAATCTTCCAAAACCTGTGTCATCTCATTACCACGTTCTCCACAGCCAATATATACGATAATATCCGCATCGGACCACTTTGCGACTTGATGCTGGGTCATCGTTTTTCCGGTTCCGAAACCGCCGGGAATTGCGGCAGTACCGCCTTTTGCAACCGGAAACAGCGTATCCAGAATACGCTGTCCCGTCACAAGCGGTTTGGATGCCGGATACCGTTTCGCCGTCGGTCTTGGTACACGGATCGGCCAGTGCTGCGTCATGGTCAGTTCTCTTTCTTCCCCGTTTTGACTTTTTACTGTTACAATGCCATCATCGATCGTATATTTTCCGTCCTCTTTTACCTGTATAACCGTTCCTTCCACATCAGGAGGCACCATGACTTTGTGTACAATCGCCGTAGTCTCTCTCACCTCGGCAATGATCGTACCGCCGCTCACATAGTCGCCTTTTTGCACGGTCATATGGGCGTCCCACAGCTTTTCCGTATCCAAGGCGCTTACACTGATCCCCCGGTCGATATAGGCTCCTGAATTTTGGGCAAGCACACCCAAAGGACGTTCAATACCGTCAAAAATATTTGTGATAATTCCCGGCGCCAATGTCACGGACAGGGTCGCTCCTGTTCCAATAACCTCTTCTCCGGGCTTAAGCCCTGAGGTTTCCTCAAATACCTGTATCGTCGTCATATCTGTAGTTAAAGAGATTACTTCCCCCACCAGCTTTTCTTTTCCTACATAAACCATTTCCGACATTTTGAATCCGGTATTTCCTTTGAGGTAAATAACGGGACCATTGATTCCATATATATTTCCCTTCTTTTCCATCGGAAAACCCTCGCTCTCTATTCAAAATTAAATGAAAAATCTTTTTTGATCTCGTTCAGTTTCGTTTCAAAAGACTGATCGATCAAAATATTTTTAGAACGAATGACTGCACGCATCCCGCCCTGAAAACCATATTCGCTGACCGTAAGCTTTGCACCCGTCTTTTTTTCAAGCTCCGGAAGCTTATTTTTGTCTGCCGGATCAATATAAATCTGAATCTCCTCCTGATCTGCAAACTCCTTCGCACGGCTGATCCACTCTTTTAGATAAATATCATATGCGTCCGTCCGTTTATAGCTTTCCAGCTTTTCTTCTACTTCATGGAAGAGGTTTTGTTTTAACTCCTCCTGCTTTTCGCCTACAGCTCTTCGGATCTCCATCTGCCTTTTTGATACTTCCGTATTCTTTTCTTTTCTTAAATTTTCCTCACTGAACTTTAACTGAAGCGCCTGTTTTCTATACACATCCGCTTTATAAGCGTCAAAAACACTGTCCAGTCCCTTCTGATACTCTTCTATCGTCCTTACGCTTCTTTCATTTGCAGTTTCTATGGAAGCATCCAAAAAGTGTTTCAACTTTTCTTCGATCGTCATTGTTTTCCTCCTATAATTTGATACCGATCGCTTCATTTACATATGAAGTAATGAAATCCGGCGCTCTTCCTGTACCATGTCTGTCAGGCACTTCCACAACTAACGGAAGTCTGTGATTTAATTTTACTTCATCAACAACGTCAGGAAAATCTCTCCCGAACTTTTCCGTCAAAAGAAGAATCCCTATCTCCTTATCCGAGAGCACCTTCTCTATCTGCTCCTTTAATTCCTGCTTTTCATGGACAACGGCACCTTCCACCCCTGCAAGACGCATACCGGTGTATGTATCCACGTTGTCACTGATCAGATACATCTTCATATTTACGTGCCTTTCTTTTACAATTGTCCTAAAATCATGAAAGAAATAATCAATCCGTAAAGGCAGACACCTTCTGCCAGACCTACGAAAATAAGAGATTTACCAAGAATGGATGAGTCTTCGCTGATTGCGCCGAGAGCCGCACTTGCTGCGCTTGCCACGGCGATACCGCCGCCGATACAGGAAAGCCCCGTAACTAAAGCTGCCGCCAGATAACCCATGCCTGTTGCCGAAGAAACTGCCGCTGCCGCCGCTGCTTCCGTTTCCGCATTTACGCTTGTCCCAAATAAAAACAGACTTGCCGTTAAAAGAATTCCAAAGAAAGCAACCGTATTAAATGCCAGAGATACTTTATATCTGGATTTGGTACGTTCACCTTTAAAATACATCCGAAACGGAACTAAAATGCTTAATACTAATAAACTGAATACTATAATTTTCCCTACTGTCATGATAAGGACCTCCTATAAATATTTTAATATTAATTGTTTTTTGCCGCCTTAACGCTACGATAAGGTTTAAATTCTCTTCCGCCGCCTTTATAGAACCGGCTGAAAAATTCATAATATTGTAAACGCAAAACCTGAATTCCCACGATAAGTCCTTCCATACCGCATACAAACAGGTTTCCGAGCACAATCACCACCCAGTTTGGGGAAGCGCCGTTTTCCGCGCCCGCAAGCATTAATACCACTTCCATCATCGCCGCATGACTGACTGCAAACGCACCAATACGGACAAAGGAAAGGGTATTGGAAAAATAACTTAAAAGTACTTCAAACAATTCAAAAAACGCCTGCACAAAAAACATGACTTTACTCTGCGGCATAACCTCGCCTTCTTTTGTAATGAGCGCTGTCAAAGGTTCTTTTAATGCCATAATCAGAAGCGGTATTATAAACATTACAACCAGAACGATGCCCGCCGGAAGTTTATGCCCTGTCATAAACAGCAGGATTACTGTTACCACAGCCGCGTAAAATACAAATCCGGCAATACCGTTTGTGTCAAAAAGCGCTGCCTCCATATCTTTTGCCTTAAAGCCGTTAATAATATGAAACACCATCGTCAGAAGCACTAATCCCATGCCAAGGGCAATGGCAACGACAAATACCGTATTCAGTTTTCCTACAAAAGGCAGTGTGGACATCGCTGTGACAGGCCGCAGCCAAACTGCATCAATCACATCTTCAAATCCAAATACACTTCCAAACATAAACCCAAAGAATACGGAAAAAATACCGCATCTTGATACAATTGCCGCCAGATCCATCTTCTTGAATTTATAGAGCAGCAGACCGCCGATAAACAGTAATGCCCCCTGTCCCACATCACCAAACATAGCGCCAAAAATCACAGAGTAGGTGATCGCCACAAAAATGGTGGGATCAAATTCATTATAATCGGGCAGTCCGTACATTCTGATAAACATTTCAAAGGGCTTAAACAGCTTCGGATTTTTCAGTTTTGTAGGCGGTTTCGCAATCTTGCTCTCATGCCCTTCTTCTATAGTGCAGTATACATACGGATCATCATTGACTTCTTTTTCAAATTTTTCCGCATCTTCCTCGGTCATCCAGCCGCATAAAATGAAAAATGTCTTGTCATTCGTATGGGTGTATGCCGCCAGCTTATGCACCTCAAAGCTTTCGCAAAGCACTTCCAATTCATCCTTTGCCGCATAAATGTCCTCCACGCTCTTCGCCAGATCTTCTCCCATCTTTACTTCCAGAGCCTGTAATGCCTCTTCCGTCTTTTTCAGTCTTTGAATCAGCGTTCCATAGGCTTCTTCCAAAGTTCCCTCATATTCTTTTGGCATACGGAATCTTTCAAAATGCAGGGAAGCATAAACTGCATCCACTTTTTCCGCCTCTGAAACAGGTACAAAATAAACGCCCCAGATATATTCTTTATCACTCTGGCATTTATAAAAGATCGTGGACAAGTCTTCATAAACATATTTTTCCAGTTTCTCATAAAATTCCACCGGAATCTTTCCAAACCGGAATTTTACGTAATGAAAGTCCAGAATCTCCCGGATATCATGGTTGATATTCCGGTAAGGCACCACATCCTGAAGCGCCTGCTCAATCTTTTGCTTTTCTGCCTCCAGTTCTTCTTTTTCTTTTCTGTAGGCCTCCCGCTTTTCCTCCAGACCCTCCACAATCAAAACAGCCTGCTTTGCATCTACTGTTTTCTTAAGCGGATCTTCTTTTTTTGTCATAGCGGCCAGTTCTTCTGCCTTTGCAAGTGTATCTTTATAGGGATTGCTCTCCACGCAGGGCGTAACATTTGTAAGTTCCTTTAACGCCACCATTGTATTTTCAAGCTGAATCTCATATTTTCCAAGATATTTCTCTATAACCATGTCCAGATCCTCTTTGAGACCAACCATGTTTATGAACTTCATCTTCGCTATCACACCCGCTCACCTCCTATGCAATATATTTTTTTGTTTCTTCTATACTGAGTCCATATCGTACACATTCAATCAGAGTGGTCAGCCTGTCCACCTCTTTCGTCTTTTTATACAGATAATTTTCGATGGATATAATAGAATATGGGTATTTCCTGCCGCTTGTATTGTGTATCTTGTCTACCAGTTCCTTGTACATGATCTCTATGGAAGACGTATCTATTTCCTCCCGAAATCTTGCATAATAACTGCTTCTTACAAGCTCTTCCATCTCTTCTGTCGTTTCCGCCTCCACAATCTTCTTGAACAGTTCTTTATGAATCTTATAATGAATCGGCACAATAAAAGCATAAATATCCGCCGGAGTCATATGATAATACTTTTTGGCACGGTAAATCCACTGTAAATTTAAAAGTTCAATTTCACTTCCGTACACTTCACTTATAATCTGCCAGTCCCGCTTCTTCATTACCTTTTCGTAGGCTTTCCACATTCTTTTCATATAGAAAAGATTCAGTGCATTTTCATAATCAAAAAGCGTTGCATCCGGCGCATTCTCCAGTCTTTTTAATACCGGGTAAAAAATGGAACCCTGAAGATTCTCAATAAACTCCGGTATGGATTTGGAATCTCCAAGTTTTGACACGTCAAGTTCGGAACGCTTTTCAAAAAAAGCCTGAAATTCCGCCAGATCAAATGCCGCTTCATACTGATTAAAAAGCATGCGCAGACAGTTTTTCAATACGGCAATCTCATAGCGGATGTAATAGATGTCCAAAAAACTTCTTTGTTCCAGACCGGAAAATGCATAAATTTTTGTAAAATCCGCATAGATTGCCCTCTGAAACAAAGCCTCCACCTTTCCCCTGTGAATATCAAAATTTTCCCGCGAAAGCAGCTTCTGATAAGAGGGATATCTTTTCAGATATTCCACCACCTCTGTCACACTTCCAAGCGCCGCCATCTCATCAAATTCATACGGTTTTAACAGTTTTCCTTCCATTGCCCGCATCTTCGTTGTAACCGCGCTATATGAAAACAGTCCCTGCACTAAATCACATCCTTACTATAGACTGTACGATCTCATCCGACCATACTCCATGTTCATTTTCGTATCTGCTCTGCATGTTCTTAAGTGTCGCATCCGTTTCTTCTTTTAAACGCCTTAATTCACTTTCTTTTTCCCCATTCAGCTTTTCCTTCAGCTGCTCTACGGATGCGCCTGTCTTTTTTATCATTTCCTCGTCAAACTGCTTCATCCTCAGGTCATTTTCATCAGAAAGCTGTTTCTTTTTCGTATCCGCAGCGTTCATGATCCGCACCGCAGCAGCTTCTATCTCGGATAACTGACCGATCACATCTTCCACCGAATGTTCCATCCAAATCCCTGCCTTTCTTTTTCTATCTTTAGCTGTTAGTACGTGTTATGAAATCATAATATGATTTTAAACTATTTTTATAAAATTAACAGGATTTTAATAATCTTCCACTTTTATATAATAGGAGTTTTGTATCCATCTTTCAATAGTCATTTAGACGATAAATTGACATTTTTTTCTACAAATTTATCAAATTTTTCATCTTTTTGAAAACCATTTCTTCTTTTCAAATCTTAGTATTTCTCAGGCAGCGTTCCCCCATTCCCCCAATACGGACTATCGGATAAAAATCGAAAAAAGAACTGCAGTCTTTTTTAAGACATACAGTTCTTTTATCATTTTATCTGACTTTTTATTCCATTGTAATACTTTCAATGCATGCATTAAAAGTATCTGTCCATGCGCCGCCCTTTTCCTGTGTAAAAGCTGCAAGTCCGAGTTTTCCGTCTGCTAATACCATACACTGTGTCTGCGTGTACTCCAGATCTTCCATCATATAGCTTGCTGTAAAACGAAGCGCATCGTAATCGCCTACTTTGTATACCTCATATTCCTCAATTGTAATATTGGTATCTTCGCCAAGCGTTACTTTAAGCTGTTCTGCAATCGCATCCTCTGACGGAATCTCTGCCCCTGCAGCAGGAGTTGTCATCACAATAATGTTTGCACCGTCTTCTGCCATGTACATTCCGTTTGAAACTTCAGTAAATCCTTCCGGAATCTCTACTTTTATCTCTAAGTCAGCATTTCCTGCTGCTTCTTCCGTATTTGCTTCCTCTGTAGAAACCGCTTCTTCACTGGAAGGCTCTTCCTCAGACTCCGCTGCTTCGCTGGAAACTTCCGGTACAGACTCCGGCGCCTCGCTGGAAACTTCTTCGCTTGCCGCTTCGCTCTTCGGCTCGTTTGACGCGCTGGTTTCCTTATCCCCGCATGCTGTAACCGCAAAACACATAACTACTGATAAAACTAATGCTAAAACTTTCTTTTTCATATTTACTCCTCTTTTCCTCTTATTCACAATACAACCCGTGCGGATAATATGCACGAGTTGTATTGTGTCATAAGCCGAAGGATTTGTCAATCATTTTTTTAAAAATTTTTTCGGCCAATTTATTCCACATGCATGGACAGTTCACTCTCTTCAAATGCGTCTCCCCACTCAGCGTTGTTTACAATTGTATAGGCAATCGTAGTCGTTATATTCGTATTGACCATATATTCTGTACGTTTAAACTTTAAGTCATCATAGCTGTAACTGTATACTACCTTGACTGCGTCAAAACCGGAAACCGTTGTTTTCTCATATTCTTCCATCGTAACGGATACCACTTCTCCCACCTGCGTGGAAAGGTTTTCATTTACTTTTCTGGTATATTCGTTCTGTTCCGGCAGCGTCCCGTATAATGGCGCCGTAACAATATAAATATTAGAACCGTCTTCCGGATATTTTTTTGTTACATAAATACCTGACGGGCTTAAATATTCATAAAATCCCTCCGGTATGTCTATTACCACCCTGCCCGATAACTGTGGTTCCGGCACAGGTTCCGGTTGTGGTTCCACCGCCGGTTCACTTACCGGCGTTTCTGCCTGATCCGGTGCCCCGTCTCCCGCATTCTGCACCGGCGATGATTCTCCTGTTGTCTCTGCCTGCGCAGTACTCTCCTGCACGGTTTCCTGCGTATCTTCTTTCTTTTGTCCGCACCCGCCAATCATTGCCATCATGACCAAAATCATAGGTAATAATACTACTTTTCTTTTCATCCTCTGTCCATCCCCTGTTTTCACTGATTTATTTCCGCTTATTTCCTGTCGATATTCTTATGTCTATTATAACACTAAATTCGCAATATGAAATATTTTTTTGTCTGTCACATTAATATATCAAATATATATCAGCCTGTATTGCGGATAAACACGAAAAAATAAGGATTCTGAAACTTCCGAATGTCTCAAAATCCCTGTATTTCTATGTGCATTCCTAATTCTGTTCTACGTTTTCTCTATTCATGCGGATGACAGTGCCTTGACCAGGTTCAAGTCCTGTTCTACGTTTTCTTTATTCATGCGGATGACAGGACTTGAACCTGCACGTCGTGGACACTAGAACCTAAATCTAGCGCGTCTGCCAATTCCGCCACATCCGCTTATTGCAGCCATAAGTACCGCTGCAACTTTAGTATTGTACCGTAAATTCATTTTTCTGTCAAGCAGGCATTACCTTTCCTTTCCAATGTGTTTTATTACTTTCTTATAGATACGGATCAGAAAAACCGCCGATAAGGTAAGCGAAGCTATTTCTGCAATGGGGAATGCCCACCATACATAGCCAACTTCTCCTAACTTTGACAGCAGATAAGCTACCGGCAGGAGCACGCCAAGCTGTCTTGCAACCGACACAATCATGCTGTACATCCCGTTGCCAAGCGCCTGAAAAACGCTCCCGCATACGATACAGAATCCTGCAAATAAAAAGCTTAAACTGATCGTCCGAAGCGCCGGAACGCCAATCTCGATCATGGTTTCCGAAGCATCAAAAAGTAAAAGAAGCTGCTCTGGGATCACCTGCATCAAAAGCAGTCCGACTGCCATCATTCCGACCGCATACATAATACTGAGTTTTATGACCTTGGTTACCCTTGCTTTTTTTCCTGCTCCATAATTATATGCAATAATTGGAACCATACCGTTGTTAAGGCCAAATACCGGCATAAAGACAAAACTCTGTAGTTTAAAGTATACGCCGAATACTGCCGTGGCTGTCGATGTAAATGCAATCAAAATTAAATTCATCCCATACGTCATCACAGAACCGATAGCCTGTACTACGATAGAGGGCGCGCCCACTGCATAAATCTGTTTGATAATAGACGCTTTTGGACGTATCTCTTTTACATGAACCGTTATATATTCGTTATATTTTCTGTTAAAGCAGACTGCCATCACCCCTGCCACAATCTGACCGATAATCGTAGCCACTGCCGCCCCTGCGACTTTCATCTCCGGGAAAGGTCCCAGGCCGAATATCAGAATCGGGTCCAGAATAATATTGATTACTGCACCCGTCCCCTGCGTAATCATAGTATAAAAAGTCTTTCCTGTGGACTGCAGCAGTCTCTCAAACATGGTCTGCGTAAAGATGCCAATGCCGCCCACACAGACAATCGTCAGATACTGTATGCCAAATTCCACGATCTCTGTATCTTTTGTCTGGCTGATATAAAACGGCCTGACTGCAAAAATACCAATAACAGCAAACAGCACATAGCATACTGCCGCCAGAAATACTGCATTATCCGCTACTTTCTGCGCCTTTTCATATTCCTTCTCTCCAAGCGTTTTGGAGAGAAGCGCATTGACGCCGACTGCCGTTCCTACCGATACCGCGATCATCAGGCTCTGTACAGGAAAGGCTAATGACACAGCTGTCAGTGCATTTTCATTGATACGGGACACAAAAACGCTGTCCACTATGTTATAAAGAGCCTGTACCAGCATAGAGGCCATCATCGGAAGCGACATCGTCATCAAAAGTTTGTTTTCAGGCATTACACCCATCTTGTTTTCTTTTTGTACCTGTTCCATTTCTCCCATTCCTTCTTTTGCTAAGAATTTCCAAATGATACACCAATTAGTGTGACTTTTACATTTTAGCACAAAATAAAAACATTTTGGAAGTTTTTTTACATTCTGTCACGTTCCCTCTCGATTTCTTTACTGCGACGGTCAAACTCACTGTCACCTTCCCTAAGTACTACCACTTCCTCAATCTCTCCATAGCGTTTTCTCCGAATCGGTATATCAACCGTTCCTTCTTCTCTTGACATCCAGAATCCGCCTCGAAAATCCCCTGATTTTTAAGAAATGAGGAAAAAAAGCAGCGAAAACCTTCCATTTAAAAAGTTTCCGCTGTTTTTCTCTGCTGAGACATCGGGGATTCGAACCCCGGACAACTTGATTAAAAGTCAAGTGCTCTACCA
>CANSUS010000001.1 GCA_947650155.1 uncultured Lachnospiraceae bacterium | reverse complement strand
GGAACGAAAAAGACCAACTTCAAATTAAGGGACTGGGTGTTTTCAAGACAAAGATACTGGGGAGAACCGATTCCGATTGTGCAGTGTGAAAAATGCGGTTATGTGCCGCTTAAGGAAAGTGAACTGCCGTTAGAGCTTCCTGAGGTGGAAAGCTATATGCCGACCGATAATGGCGAGTCCCCGCTTGCAGCAATGACCGACTGGGTCAATACCATCTGCCCGTGCTGCGGCGGACCGGCAAAAAGAGAAACGGATACTATGCCGCAGTGGGCGGGATCTTCCTGGTATTTCTTAAGATATACAGATCCTGATAATAAAGAGGCGCTGGCAAGTAAAGAAGCGCTGGCATATTGGCTGCCGGTGGACTGGTATAACGGCGGTATGGAACATACTACGCTGCATTTGCTCTATTCCCGTTTCTGGCATAAATTTTTATATGATCAGGGCGTTGTACCCTGTCCGGAACCGTATCAGAAGAGGACTTCCCACGGAATGATCTTAGGTTCTAACGGCGAAAAAATGTCCAAATCCAGGGGGAATGTAGTAAATCCTGACGATATTGTGATGGATTACGGTGCAGATACGCTGCGTACCTATGAAATGTTTATCGGCGCGTTTGATTTGAGCGCATCCTGGTCGGAGGACGGGGTAAAGGGCTGTCGCAGATTCCTTGAAAGAGTATGGAAATTACAGGATATTCTTACAGACGGCGATGCATATTCGTCTGATTTGGAGACAAGAATGCACCAGACAATCAAAAAAGTAAGTTCAGACTTTGAAAATCTGAAATATAATACTGCGATTGCGGCAATGATGTCATTGGTGAATGATTTTTATAAGAAGAACGCGGTAAATCATGCCGAATTTAAAACTCTGCTTACCCTGCTCAATCCGGTGGCGCCGCATATTACGGAAGAATTATGGGAAAGAACCGGTTTCTCCGGCAAAGTATATCAGACCGGATGGCCGGAGTTTGACGAAGCGAAAACCGTGGAATCTACTGTGGAGATTGCAGTGCAGATCAACGGAAAGATCCGTGCAACGATCCAGATCCCGAAAGATATGGAAAAAGAAGAAGCAATTGCTGCTGGAAAAGAGGCATTGGGAGATAAATTATCAGGAAATATTGTAAAGGAAATTTATGTTCCTGGAAGGATCATTAATATTGTTGTGAAATAGTACGAAGGCGAAAACGGTTTTATCATACAGAACGGATTGAATTTACAGATAGAAAATGGCATATACAGGCGTGTGGATAATAACGGAGTGATGCAGAATGGATTTCAGGGACTATAAGGAACTGTTGGAACGTTATAATGAATTGGATAACGCCCTGATCGGAAAAGAAGAGTCTGAAAATGATCTTCTAAAAAAGTTAATGTATATTTCTTATGAGAAGAAACAGATTCAGACTCAGAATAATGCGATTATCAGGGAATATATTGAGAAATACGAAAAATTTCCCGAGTGTCTGAATGCTGAAGCAGCGGAGCTTTTAAAGGAGTTTTTGGCTCTTTTAATACCGGGCGGGCAGCGATTTTTGGATACATCTGTTGCATTTCGTATTTCCAGAATACTTCTGCATTACTATATGACATTAAAAGATGTGGATGAGACGGTCATGATGTTGGAAAAATGCGCTGTGTTTGACATTATGCTCAAGGAACATTTAGACGATTATGAAGGCAGCGAGTATGTCCGTATGGCGGAACAGTATTTGGATCAATTTGACGCTCTTTGCGAAACGGCAAAGAAATCTGTGGCAAACTGTTTCCTTTTAAGTGTCGTAAACCGTAAAGATATGACGCATGGGATCAGGAAATACAGGCAGGTCAAAGAAACATTTGGAAAGATTCAAAAGAAAATGGGCGGGCAGTTCATGGAAATACAGTACATCATGTGCAAGGTAAATGCGCTGGCATTTACCTTGGAATCATGCCGCCGGATGGAATATGCAAAAAAGAAAAAGGAGGTTCAAATAGAGAGGGCAATCGATCTGGATAAAGACTCGGATTTGATTGAAGAACTTAAAAGAGAACTGGAAGCCGTTCTTTTGTCGGAAGAAGTACGTAACAAAGTTTCGGACAGAGTGCTGATTCGCCTTTATTGTGCGCAGGCCGATTATCATTTAGGGAAGATTTCATTGGAAGAGCTGTTTCACCGGATGGTAGAATATTCCAGGGGCAATGAAGATTATAATATTATGGAAAAATGTACGGCATTATTTACCGCAAATGCATATTATATGGATTATTTATGTAAATGCAGCGATTATGAAGAAAGCTATATTTTGGATAAAAGTATGGAAATCGTAAAGCATGTTTTAGCGGGTTCGGAAGAGATGATACAGTATTTTGGAAATTATCAGACGAATTATTGTGTACTGATGCTGGTAAATTCAGCCTCTAATATCGTGGATTTTGATTTTTTTAAAACGACAGTATTAAACGCTACGGTTTTTGCCAATAAGGCGCTGTATGTCCATACAATGATGGTAAAAGAAATCTGCCTCATTATATTAGCGCACATATTGGAAACCGACCCGCAGTATTTAGTCGGCGTTGCGGGATATGACGCCGTATACTGTAAGGAGCATAAAGAAGAGATACTCGGTTTCATGGAAAACTGCGCGTTATTTCATGATATAGGAAAATATTTCTGTTTAGATTATGTTTCCAATGCTTCAAGAAACCTTACGGATGATGAGTTTGAAGTGATTAAAGCGCACCCGGCTAATTTTTCAAAAATTTATCAAGGGAAAATGGACAGGGAAGTGGAATGCATCCATGACTGCGCTTTATTACATCATTTATGGTATAACGAGTGCGGAGGTTATCCGAAAGAAAGGCATACGAAAAATAAGCCTTTTGTGAATATTCTCAGTATTGCGGACAGTATAGATGCCGCTACGGACAATATCGGAAGACCTTATGGATTGGGAAAAACGCTGGAACAGCTGCTGGAAGAGTTTGACAGGATGAAAGATACAAGGTACAGCGGCTACATCTGCAAAATCCTCCATATAGACGAGGTGAAACGGAAAATAGAATATGTAATCGACAGAAAACGAAAAGAGTTTTACTGCGAGATTTATTTAACGACGAAAAAATAAAATGCTTTCAGGCAGATTGTCAATCTGCCTGAGAATGCCGTTGCAGAGACGTATCGGCATTTTTATACTACCGTACCTTTACGATCTGTCTGCGATATTCGTTAGGAAGCGCCGTATGAAATTTATCAGTGGCCACCGCATCGTATACATGAGAGGCAAAAATATCACTGTCTATCATTTCAACGGCAAAAGAAGATTTTTTCAGAACGTCTTTCGCATCCGCAAGCTTGGAGATAAGCGGAAGGGAGGCGTTCTTTTTCATGGAATTTAAAAGTTCGGAGGCACTCTGTCTGAGTCCGAGAATTCTTGCATAATAAACATAATCATCAGAGATAAACTGGCTGAGAGTGTCCTTTTTGATATCAAGAAGAATGTGGAGCAGACATCTGCTGATCCGCGTATAAGTGATATCTTTGGATTTTAATAATTCACAGAAATCATGGAAACTGGTGTAAGCTTCCAGATTTTTCAAAAGTTTGTCGGACAGGTCGTCTGTAACGTCAACAAAGTCGGTATATCCTTCTTTACTGTATGATATCAGCTTATATTTTAAAAGCAGGGACAAATCCTGTTGGTATATCGGATAGTTTACATGGAAATGTTCCTCCATGATCTGGTACACATTAGAAGGTATTTTGTTTGCAATCAATAATAAATTATCCATCTGCTCAAGAGAATGGCGGATGGCAGTAGCGGAGCTGTTTGGATGAATCAGGCTGGCGTCATGATAATCGCTGCCTGTTCTTAAGCTGGCATATGGAATCATGGAACTTTTGCGCTTTTTCAGTGATTTTATGTATTCGATTCCCAAAATGTTATTGGGAGAGGAAAGCACATCCATATATTCGGCAAGCTCACTGTGGACAGCGGAAAGCGCATTGTTTCGGGCAACAGGATATGATAATCCGTCTCTTAAATTTTTTTTAAGCGTCTCAGAAAAAGCAGTAGATTCTTCTGAAAAAATATCGGCAAAAGTTTTTAAAACGGAAATATTACCGCATTCACTGCCAAAACATATTGAATTAACTACGCCAAGACGATCTAGCAGGGCAACAGCGCCTGCCGCAAAATGATCCGCGCTGCTGACGGCATAATAGACAGGAAGTTCGATTACAAGATCCGCGCCGTTTAACAGCGCCATTTTTGTTCTGGCATATTTGTCAATCATTGCGGGCGTGCCGCGTTGCACAAAATTTCCACTCATGACAACAATACAGTAATCTGCACCCGCTAATTTTTTAGCATCTTGTATATGAAATTTATGTCCGTTGTGAAATGGATTATATTCTGCAATGATTCCAACTGTTTTCATGAAAAGACCTCCCAACTGTTTATAGTATCAGTCTAACATTGATTTTTGTTTCAGACAATCTTAATTATTGTCATAAGTAGATATTGTACTCAATTTTGCACAATTTGTAAGTGCTTACATATTGATATACTGAGCAATTTCATATATAATAACACATAAGAAAAAATACGAAATATTTCCAATAGCCGGAAATTTTGTATTTAAAAAAACAGGATGAGCAAATAGAAAGGAGAACTGTCAGTATGGCATATATCGATAGGATCAAGGAACGTGCAAGGCAGGACAAGAAAACAATCATATTACCGGAGTCTACAGACAAAAGGACTCTGATTGCAGCAGCGCAGATCATGCAGGAGGGAATAGCAGATATCATTATGATAGGAAATGAAGAAAAGATTCATGACGGCGCCGGCTGGCTGGAAGTGGATCTGACAGGTCTTCGTGTTGTGAATCCGTCAACTTCGGAAAAACTGGATGAGTATGTGGAACTTTTATATGAAACAAGAAAAGCAAAGGGCATGACGATGGATAAAGCAAGAGAAATTTTGTTATCAGATTATCTGACTTTTGGCATTGTTATGGTTAAGGCGAACGACGCAGACGGTATGGTAGCAGGAGCCTGTCATTCTACGGCGGATACATTGAGACCTGCCCTGCAGATATTAAAAACGGCTCCGGGCATCAAACTGGTATCCGGTTTCTTTATTCTGGATGTTCCCAATTGTGATTTTGGGGATAACGGCACTTTCCTGTTTGCTGACTGCGGATTGAATCAGGACCCGACTGCAGATGAACTGGCAGCGATTGCGGATACATCCGCGAAAAGTTTTAAGAGCCTGATCGGATCGAAACCGATTATAGCGATGCTTTCCCATTCTACGAAAGGAAGTGCAAAACATGCTTTGGTAGATAAGGTCGTGGAGGCAACCAAAATTGCAAAGGAAGAGTATCCGCATCTTATGATCGACGGAGAATTACAGACAGATGCAGCTTTAGTGCCTTCTGTTGCAAAATCCAAAGCCCCCGGTTCGGAAGTAGCCGGTAAAGCAAATGTACTGATTTTCCCCAATCTTGATTGTGGCAATATCGGATATAAATTGGTGCAAAGACTTGCCAAAGCAGATGCTTATGGTCCGATGTTACAGGGAATTGCAAAACCGGTAAATGATCTGTCCAGAGGATGCTCATGGCAGGATATTGTCGGCGTTGTTGCTTTGACAGCGGTACAGGCTCAGAATATGTAGGAGGATGGTTGAACAGGAATGAATATATTAGTAATTAATTGCGGGAGCTCTTCTTTAAAATTTCAATTGATTGATTCAGAGACAGAGAAGTGTATTGCAAAAGGCTTATGTGAAAGAATCGGCATTGAAGGAAGTCAGATTACTTATGCGCCGGCAAATGGAGAAAAAGAAGAAAAATTAATTTCAATGCCAGATCATACAGAAGCGATCCGGCTGGTGCTCGAGGCGCTTACCAATGAAAAAACGGGAGTAGTAAAGAGCCTTTCTGAAATTGATGCGGTTGGACACCGTATAGTACACGGTGGGGAGAAATTTGCAGTTTCCACACTTATTAATGATGAAGTAATGAAAGCGATAGAAGAATGCAATGATCTTGCACCGCTTCATAATCCGGCAAACCTGATAGGGATACGTGCCTGTCAGGCACTCATGGAAAATACGCCTATGGCCGCCGTATTTGATACGGCGTTTCATCAGACGATGCCGGCAAAAGCCTATATGTACGGTCTTCCGTATGAATACTATGAAAAGTATAAGATAAGAAGATATGGCTTTCATGGAACAAGCCATTCTTATGTATCCAAAAGAGCGGCACAGTTTTTGGGAGAAGACTATAATCATATGAAAATTATCGTGTGTCATCTTGGAAACGGCGCCAGTGTATCTGCGGTTAAAAACGGGGAATGTATAGACACTTCAATGGGACTTACTCCGTTAGAAGGGCTTATCATGGGAACCCGTTCAGGAGACATGGACCCGGCCATTATCGAATTTCTGGCACACAAAGAAAACAAGAATATAGATGAGATCATGAATATACTTAATAAAAAATCAGGCGTATACGGTTTGTCAGGAAACATATCTTCCGATTTTCGTGATTTGGAAAAGGCAGCGGCAGACGGAAATGAAAAAGCAAAGCTTACATTGGATGCATTTGATTACCGCGTGGCAAAATATATCGGCGCATATGTGGCGGCGATGAATGGAGTAGATGCAATCTGTTTTACTGCCGGTCTTGGAGAGAATGGAAGCACAACGCGTGAAAGAATTTGTAATTATCTGGGATATCTTGGTATTGAATTAGACAGCGAGGCAAATGCAAAACGCGGTGAGGATATTGTAATTTCCACTAAAGATTCCAAAACAAAAGTCCTTGTTATACCGACGAACGAAGAACTTGCCATTGCAAGAGAGACAAGCTTACTTATAAATGCAAAATAAAGACTGGCAGGAAATAAAAAACAGTTGCGGGTGAAGACGGACTTAAAGTATACTAAAACTGAGTAACTACCGAAGTGGCTGCTCAGTTTTTTGATTGGAGCTTAATGTATGGGAAAAAAAGATCCTGAAAAGGAAAGAAAGACAGGCGAAAGAAAAAAAGAAGAGAGAAACCATACCATAAAGAAAAAAATAATTTGTTTTGTGACAGGCATTTTTCTACTGATTGCAGGGATTACTGGAGGAATAAAGTACAGGCATCACATCAGAGAACAAAGGGCGCTGGAGGCGGCAAGAATACAGGAACAGCAGGAAAAAGAAAGACTGACTGCTAAAAAAAATGCAGCAATTGCTGTCATGTCAACAGAACAGATACGGGAAGTGAAAAGCAGGACAAGGAATGAAGAGTTAGTCAGAATGCTAAAGCCTGTTGGCATACAGGAATTTTTTGCACAGAATGAGTGGTTTTCACCGGAAGAGATCCAGCAGAGTATTGCAGATGGCAAAAAAAAGTCGGTGAATGAAATGTTAATGATTCTGACACAGGATGAACTGCCGGTTGATGGAAGGACAAGTTTCCTGACAATAGAAAACTGCCTGATAAGTACAGAAAATACAGACAAGGTGGAGTTAAATTACAGCGTGCCCTATGTGCCCGTCTCAGATGATGATTTTTATTATTTGTTTGAGCTTTCTACCTATGAAACAGAGCATGGAAGCGAATACGTGGATAAGGTGAATAAGTGGAAGGAAGATTCTTATTTTTCTTTCAATCTGAATCATAACAGTGCGTCTTCGAGATTATTTTCCAAATTTGTAATTGCGGTAATGATAGACGGGCAGTATGTGGATATCAGCAGAGGGCATTATATTACAAACCCGGAAGCAATTGCCAAATATACATCGCCGCATGAAACCCCTTCTTCCATAAAAGGACTGATTGTGGACCCGGCAAAACTGTCCGGCGGAGAAATTGAAGATTTAGGGGTAAAGCATGCGGCATACAATATTCCGATCGGTTATATTCTGGGAGAAACTACCAATGCGACTTATCCGACGGTATATTATAACTACAACGGAAAGACTTATGCCTTTAACGGACAGCGGATTGCAGAGTTTGATCTTGTTTTTTCTTCATTGAGCAAAAAGGGCGTTGTGACGACCGTTGTTTTGCTCAATGACAGAAATGGAGCCTATTCGCAGCTGATTCATCCGAATGCGAGAGGCGGCAGCGCGCCTTATTATATGTTCAATGCAGCGGATGAAACAGGGTGTGAGTATTTGGAGGCAGTGGCCACTTTTCTGGCAGGCCGCTATTCTGGTTCTGGAAAAGGCAAAATTTCCAATTGGGTAATTGGAAATGAGATCAATGCAAGAACCGCATGGAATTATATGGATTATACTTCTGTGGAAGAGTATACGAGAGAGTATGCAAATGCGTTTCGTATTTTTTATAACGGGATCAAAAGTGTGAATGCGGAAGCAAACGTATATATTTCCTTAGACCAGCTATGGAACAGAAACCAGAGTTCTACGGATTCTTATGATGCGAAAGACGTACTGGACGCTTTTAACGCAGATATTACCCTGCGGGGGAATATTGACTGGGGACTGGCGCACCACCCGTATCCGGTGCCGCTTACCTGGCCTAAATTCTGGTCGATGCAGCTTCCTTATTCCGCGATGAACCTTGTGCGTAATTCGGTGGATACGCCTTATATAACCATACAAAATATTCATGTGCTGACTGATTATATGCAAAGGAGTGAAATGCTTTCGCCGGGCGGAGAAGTACGTTCTATCGCAATTACGGAAATAGGATTTGGCTCTGATCATGGAGAAGAACTGCAGGCGGCAGCCTTTGTCTATGCATATAAAATTGCTTCCAATAATCAGCATATCGACATGTTCATATTAAATAAACAGGCAGATATGGCAGTAGAAATTGCACAGGGGCTTTCTCTTGGAATTAACCGCAGCAACGGAAGCCATAAATATATTTATAATGTATTTAAACATATTGATACCGCATCCGGCGATGAGATAGCGGAGTTTGCAAAGTCATATGTGGGGATTTCCAATTGGAGCGAAGTGATTACGGTAAGATAGTCTGTTACCGGAGGCTTTTACAGCAATATAAAAAAATGTTGACAAACCCTTACAGGATATGTATAATTTAACAATGTGTGAAACAAAAGCAGCAGCTTTTGACAGGAGTCTGATATGTTGATTAATTTGACTGATGTTTTAACGTCTGAAGGCAAGACGCAGGAAGTTCAGGTCCCGATTGAAATGACTTCTTTTTCAAATGGTATGACGGAATATAAAGTCATAGAAAAAAGTCCGGTAAATTTCAAGTTTTCCTGTATAGAACGTGGGAAAGCGCAGATTTACGGAAAAGCGCAGATTGTTTTGGAAATGAACTGTGACAGATGTTTAAAAGAAGTGAAAAAGAAATTTGAACTTGATTTTTTCAGAGAAGTATTTGCACCGGATGAAACGACAGAAAGTACAGATGATAATGATGACCAGAATTTTATGGAAGGTTATCAGTTAAACGTGGAAGACTTGGTTTACAGTGAGATTTTATTAAATCTGCCTATGAAGGTATTGTGCAGACAGGATTGCAAAGGTATTTGCAGACAGTGCGGAAAAAACCTGAATGAGGGAGAATGTGGGTGTGATACCTTTATACCTGATCCCAGAATGGCAGTGATAAAAGATATCTTTAACGCGAATAAGGAGGTGTAACGATGTCTATTTGTCCCAAGAATAAATCTTCTAAAGGTAGAAGAGATAAAAGAAGAGCAAACTGGAAAATGAGCGCTCCTACATTGGTAAAATGTAGTAAATGCGGTGCTTTAATGATGCCTCACAGAGTATGCAAGGCATGTGGCTCTTATAATAAGAAAGAAATCATCAGTGCTGACTAAATGCATGAGAAAATCAGGGCTTTCCGTGAAAACGGAAAGCCTTTTTTCGTTACAGTGGTCTGCTTTGCAATGAGGAAATTTATTAAGGACCTGAAAGACATTAAAATAATGAAAAATCGCAGGGTATAATGGATTGGAAACGAAAGAAAAATAAATACATATATATATAATATCTTTTAGGAGGTCTTTACTATGCCATATGTAATTTTAGGAATTATGATCCCTTTTGTCGGAACGACGTTTGGTGCGGCATGTGTTCTTTTTATGCGAAAGGAAATGAAACCGCTTCTGCAAAAATCATTGCTCGGTTTTGCATCGGGAGTAATGGTTGCGGCAGGAATCTGGTCGCTTCTGATACCGGCAATCGATATGTCGGAATCTATGGGAAAGTTTGCTTTTGTACCGGCAGCGGCAGGATTTTTAACAGGAATGTTCTTTTTGCTTTTAATGGATAAAGTTACGCCGCATCTGCATTTGAAAAGTACAAATCCGGAAGGACCGAAAAGTTCTCTAAAAAAAACTACTATGCTTGTCCTTGCGGTAACATTGCATAATATTCCGGAAGGAATGGCTGTGGGAGTGGCATTTGCAGGTCTTCTGGCAGCGGGCAGCCCAATCACAATAGCGGGTGCGTTTACGCTTGCAGTCGGCATTGCCATTCAAAATTTCCCGGAAGGCGCTATTATTTCCATGCCTCTTAGAGGAGAGGGAATGGGAAAGAAAAAAGCCTTTGTTTATGGAACGCTTTCAGGTGTTGTAGAACCAATAGCGGCAATGATTACAATATTGCTTACTTCTGTTACAAGACCGCTGCTTCCTTATCTGCTGTCTTTTGCAGCAGGAGCTATGCTCTATGTGGTGGTGGAAGAACTGATACCGGAAGCGTCTTTCGGGAAACATTCGGATGCAGGGACGATTGGATTTGCAGCAGGATTTGTCATCATGATGGTTTTAGATGTGGCGCTTGGCTGAAGCACCCTGAATTTCTTGATTTTCTACTAATTTATTCTTGATTTTTGTATATACCTCTAGTATATTAAAGTAAGGCGTTAGGATAAAAGGCTGCGATCGGATCCGCAGGCAGAAAGAAAGGCATGGTTAATCAGTATGTCAGAATTGGTAAATGTTGCAGTAGATGCAATGGGAGGCGATAATGCACCGGCAGAAATTGTTAAAGGGGTGATTGATGCAGTACATGAGAGCAGTAAAGTCAAAGTTTTTCTCGTAGGGAAAGAAGATTTGATTAAAGAAGAACTGCAGAAATATCAATATGATGAGAAGCAGATAGAGATCATTCATGCCGAAGAAATTATTGAAACAGCAGAGCCGCCGGTAATGGCTATCAGAAAGAAAAAAGATTCTTCGATTGTTAAGGCATTGTATCTTGTAAAGGATGGAACCTGTGATGCGTTTGTATCAGCGGGAAGCACCGGCGCAACACTGGTTGGAGGGCAGGTGATTGTAGGAAGGATAAAAGGGGTGGAAAGACCGCCGTTAGCGCCGCTTATTCCTACAGCAAAAGGCGTCTCGCTTCTGATCGACTGCGGCGCCAATGTAGACGCAAGACCGTCTCATCTGGTACAGTTTGCAAAGATGGGCTCAGTCTATATGGAAAGCGTTATGGGTATAAAAAATCCTAAAGTGGCAATTGTAAATATCGGCGCTGAAGAAGAAAAAGGAAATGCACTTGTAAAAGAAACTTTTCCGCTTTTAAAATCCTGTCCGGATATAAATTTTACGGGCAGCATTGAGGCAAGAGACATTCCGGAAGGAGATGCGGATGTAATCGTATGTGAAGCTTTTGTCGGAAATGTTATTTTGAAAATGTTTGAGGGCGTGGGCGGAGTACTTATTAAAAAGGTCAAAGAAGGTATGATGACGTCTCTGCGAAGCAAGATTGGCGCATTTCTTGTTAAACCGGCACTAAAAAATACTTTGAAGGCATTTGATCTGGAAACCTATGGAGGAGCGCCTTTACTTGGTTTAAACGGACTTGTCGTAAAGACGCACGGAAGCAGTAAAGCAATTGAGATTAAAAATTCTGTTCTTCAATGCATTACTTTTAAAGAACAGAAGATTAATGATAAAATAAAAGAAAAAATTACTTTAGAGAATTAAGAAAGGATTGTTAAAATGGAATTTGAAAAACTTAAAAAAGTAATTGCAGAAGTTTTAAACGTAGATCCTGAGGAAATTTTAATGGAGTCAACGTTTACAGATGATCTGGGTGCGGATTCTCTGGATGTTTTCCAGATTATAATGGGAATTGAAGAGGAATTTGATATTGAAATTCCAGCGGAAAAAGCAGAAAATATCACAACAGTTGAAGAAGCGGTTGAGTTAATAAAAAGTGCGGTAAATTAATTAAGATTTTGAAGCGTCGCAGCAAGGCGGCGCTTTTTTATGGAGGAAGAAAAGGATGAGCAATAGTCCGGAAGAAATGTTGGAAGAAAAGATAGGATATCATTTCAGAAACAGAAAGCTGCTGAAACAGGCGTTGACACACAGTTCCTACGCAAATGAACGAAGAATAAACAAATGCGAAGATTACGAAAGACTGGAGTTTTTAGGCGACGCCGTTTTGGAAATGGTATCCAGTGATTTCCTTTTTAAGAAACATCCGGATTTGCCGGAAGGGAAACTTACACAGATGAGAGCTTCTATGGTATGTGAACAGTCATTAGTGATCTGTGCAAAAGATCTGGAACTTGGAAAATATCTTTATCTTGGCAGGGGTGAAGAGATGACTGGAGGAAGAGAAAGAAATTCTATTATAGCGGATGCATGTGAAGCGCTCATTGGAGCGATCTATATAGACGGAGGTTTTGAAAAGGCAAAAGAACATGTTCGTCGTTTTATTCTGATGGATTTAGAGGACAAGCAGCTTTTTCATGACAGCAAAACACTTTTGCAGGAGATTGTACAAAAACGGGCGGAAGAGGCAGAATATAGATTAGTAAAAGAGAATGGACCGGAACATGATAAAACATTTGAAATAGAATTGTGGATTGACGGGAAAAAAATCAGTGAAGGATTTGGCAGAACAAAAAAGATTGCGGAACAGGAAGCAGCATATGAAGCAGTCCGCATATTGAAAAAAAATAATGTTTAGACGAACCTACAGTATGCAGGAGTGTAAGTATGTATTTAAAAAGTATAGAGGTGCATGGATTTAAATCCTTTGCAAATAAAATTAATTTTCAGTTTCATACCGGTATTACAGGAATTGTCGGACCAAACGGCAGCGGAAAGAGTAATGTTGCTGATGCGGTCCGCTGGGTGCTTGGGGAACAAAGGATCAAACAGCTTAGAGGTGCGTCCATGCAGGATGTTATCTTTTCCGGTACAGAAATGCGAAAACCGCTGGGATACGCTTTTGTGGCGATTACTTTGGACAACTCAGATCACCAGCTTGCAATTGACTATGATGAAGTGACAGTATCGAGAAGATTATATCGTTCCGGTGAAAGCGAATATATGATCAATGGAACCGTATGCCGGCTGAAAGATGTAAACGAGCTTTTTTATGATACCGGCATTGGAAAAGAAGGATACTCTATTATCGGACAGGGACAGATTGATAAGATCCTGAGCGGGAAACCGGAGGAGAGAAGAGAACTTTTTGACGAGGCGGCAGGGATCGTTAAATTTAAGCGTAGAAAATATGCTTCCCAAAAGAAACTGGAAGATGAAAAGCAGAATCTGCTGCGTGTAAATGACATTCTTGCGGAATTGGAAAAACAGACAGCGCCTCTGGAAAAACAATCTGAAACAGCGAAGATTTATCTGAAGAAAAAAGAAGAATTAAAAACATTGGACGTAAATATGTTTCTGCTTGAAAATAACAGATTACGGGAGCAGTTACAGGGAGTAGAGGAAAAATATGCGATTGCGAGCGGAGATCTTGCAGAGACGAACAGCCGTTATGAGGGAATCAGGGAAGAGTATGAAAAAGTACAAAGCGAACTGGAAAATTTAGAGGAGCAGATCGAAGAGGCGAGGAGCAGACTCTCAGATACAGGATTGATGCGTGGAAAACTGGAAGGTGAAATTAATGTTTTGAAAGAACAGATTCACTCGGCAGAAGGTAATATGGCGCATCTGAACAGCCGCCTTCAAAATGTTCAGCATGAGATAGACCTAAAAACAGTAGATAAGGACAGTATTCTGGAAGAAAAAAAAGAAATTGATGAACAGGCAGCCTCGCTTCAGGAAACAAGAGATGCAGCAAAGCATCATTTGGAAGAAGTGCAAAGGGAAATCGAAGATTTAAATAATCATATTGAAACAGGAAAGAATACCATTATTGACGCGCTGAATCAAAGAGCAACCATTAAGTCCCAAATGGGGCGTTTTGATACTATGATGGAGCAGGTCAATATCAGAAAGGCGGAACTTACTTCCAGACTGGTACAGGCAAAATCCGATGAGGCAGAACAGTTGGAGCAGATCAGACAATTGGAAGAAGCGTTTGAAAATGTCAGTACTGTAATTAAAGAACTGAATGACAAACAGACTGTATTGGAAGAACGCTTATCCGGCATGAGAAACGAACTTTCCATGAAAGATCAGAACCTTCGTGATATGCAGGTAGTCTATCATCAGGAAAAGGCAAAACTGGAATCTCTGGCGAATCTTACAGAACGATATGAAGGGTATGGCGGCAGTGTAAAACGCGTCATGGAACAAAAAGAACAGACGCCGGGGATTATAGGCGTTGTTGCGGACATCATAAAAGTAGAAAAAAAGTACGAGACCGCCATTGAGACGGCACTTGGCGGAAATATTCAGAACATAGTAACGGATGATGAAGAGACGGCAAAGAAAATGATAGCGTTTTTAAAAAAGAACAAAGGTGGACGCGCTACCTTCCTGCCTCTTACCAGTATAAAAAATCCACAGGAGTTTAAGACGCCGGAAGTGCTTTTGGAAAAAGGCGTAATCGGAATGGCGGACGCACTTGTCACTACTGAAAATAAATACCGTGACGTGGCAAAAGCCATGCTTGGACGCATCGTTGTAGTAGATCATGTGGATCATGCGGTAAAAATTGCAAGAAAATTTGATTATGGTATTCGTATGGTGACAATAGAAGGGGAACTGTTAGTACCGGGAGGCGCAATCAGCGGCGGCGCTTTTAAGAATAACAGCAATCTTCTGGGAAGACGCCGGGAGATGGAGGAACTGGATGGTAAAGTAAAGAAATTACTTGCCGATATAGATGCAGTACTGGATGATATTGAAAAGACGAAAGAAGAGAGAAACAGACTCAGAGTTGAACTGGAGGAAACAAAGGGAGCTTTACAGGATAAATTTATTGAACAAAATACTGCCCGGTTAAATGTGATGCAGGCACAGGAGAAAAAGTCGGAGGCTCTGGCAGGATTTGATGAACTGAAATCGGAAGAAAAAGAATTAGAGAACCAGATTTTGGATATCAAAGAAGGAAAAGAGAAGATCATGAAAGAACTTTCTGATTCCGAACAGTTGGAAAAAAGTGTGGATGCGCAGATTTCCAGATTTCAGGAGGAGCTGGAAGAGAAAAGAAAGGAAGAGTCAGAACAGACTTCCAAAACGGCGGAGTGGGATCTGGAAGTAGAAAAGATGCTGCAAAAGCAGGAATTCCACCAACAGAATGTGGATCGTATCGACGGAGAGATTCTGCGTTTTACTGGCGAACTTGGCGAGATCAAAGAAGGGATTGAGAAATGCAGCGTAGAAATGGAAGAAAAGAAAGAGGCCATTTCGGAAATCGAGAAAACAATCACAGCATCCCATGAGACACAGACAGATACAGAAATCAGGTTAAAAGAAAATATTGCGAAGAGGGAAGAATTAAATACCGGACAAAAGAATTTCTTTACACTGAGGGAAGAAATTGCAGAGCGCATGACGGCGTTAGACAAAGAAGTTTACAGATTAAATGCCCAAAAGGAGCGGTTTGAGGAATCCATAGAGAGTCAGATTAATTATATGTGGGATGAATATGAGATCACTCTTTCCGATGCTTCTTCCATGCGGGATGAGGAAATGACGGATCTGCCTTCTATGAAGAGGGAGAGCGCGGCATTGAAAGAGCAGATCAAAAAACTGGGTGATGTTAACGTAAATGCCATTGAGGATTATAAAAACTTAATGGAACGATATACCTTTTTGAAAACACAGCATGATGATCTGGTAGAAGCGGAAAAGACTCTGGAAAATATTATCGAGGAGCTGGATGCGGCAATGCGCAGGCAGTTTAAGGAAAAGTTTGCCGAGATCAGCACAGAATTTGATAAAGTATTTAAGGAGTTATTCGGGGGCGGAAAAGGAACGTTGGAATTGATGGAGGATGAGGATATATTAGAAGCCGGTATCCGCATTATTGCGCAGCCGCCTGGAAAGAAACTCCAGAATATGATGCAGCTTTCCGGCGGGGAAAAGGCTTTGACAGCAATTTCACTTTTATTTGCCATTCAGAATCTGAAACCGTCTCCGTTTTGTCTTCTGGATGAGATTGAGGCAGCGCTTGATGACAATAATGTAACCCGTTTCGCAAAATATTTACATAAACTGACAAAACATACACAGTTCATTGTGATCACCCACAGACGCGGTACGATGGAAAAGGCAGACAGATTATATGGTATTACCATGCAGGAAAAGGGTGTGTCTACGCTGGTCAGCGTGAATCTGATTGATAAAGAACTTGACGATTAGCGAAAGAAAATTGTCCGGTAAATCAAGAAAGGGAAACAGCCAATATGAGTGAAGAGAAAAAAGGTTTTTTCAGTAGATTAAAAGAAGGTCTGACGAAAACAAGAAATAATATTGTACATGGCATTGATGCGGTTTTCAGCGGTTTTTCTTCCATTGACGACGACTTTTATGAAGAACTGGAAGAAATACTGATTATGGGAGATATCGGGGTCTTTGCAGCAACGGAAATTATAGACCGGTTGAAGAAGCAGGTGAAAGAACAGCATATAAAAGAGCCGGCAGCATGTAAAGAGTTCTTGATAGAAAGTATCAAGGAGCAGATACAGGTGGGAGAGACGGAATATGAATTTGAAAATACGCAGTCAGTAGTTCTTGTAATTGGGGTAAACGGCGTGGGAAAAACGACTACGGTTGGAAAACTTGCCGGTAAATTAAAAGAACAGAACAAAAAAGTATTGCTTGCAGCTGCAGATACATTCCGTGCCGCTGCAGGGGAACAGCTTACAGAGTGGGCGCACCGTGCCGGAGTGGATATGATAGGAGGTGCGGAAGGTTCGGACCCTGCCAGTGTGATTTTTGATGCGGTGACAGCGGCGAAAGCAAGAAATGTAGATGTTCTTCTCTGCGATACGGCAGGAAGACTCCACAATAAAAAGAATCTGATGGAAGAATTAAAAAAGATTAACCGTATTATCGACAGGGAATTTCCGGGGGTACACAGAGAAAATCTGATTGTACTGGACGGTACTACAGGACAGAATGCACTTGCCCAGGCAAGACAGTTCAGTGAAGTAACGGATCTGACAGGCATTATCCTGACGAAAATGGACGGTACTGCAAAAGGCGGTATTGCCATTGCAATTCAGTCAGAGCTTAAAGTTCCTGTAAAATATATCGGCGTAGGAGAAAAAATAGAAGATTTACAGAAATTTGATCCGGAAGAATTTGTAAACGCCCTGTTTGACACGGAAGAAAAGGAAGCGTAATAAACAGATAAATCAGGTGAAAAGGAAAACGTATCTGTCGCTGTGACAGTACGGGATAGGAGCGGATGTAAGGATGGAAGAAATGTTAACTTTGGAAAAATTTGAAGAGGCCTCAGAGGTGGTACAGCGTGTGACCCAGGAAACAAAGCTGATCTATAGTGATTATTTCAGCAGACAGACCGGTAACAAGGTTTATTTAAAACCGGAAAATATGCAGCTTACCGGTGCCTATAAATTAAGAGGCGCTTATTATAAAACGAGTACACTTTCTGAAGAGGAAAGAGAAAAAGGACTGATCACGGCTTCCGCCGGAAATCATGCACAGGGGGTTGCTTATGCAGCAAAATGCTATGGGGTAAAAGCGACAATTGTTATGCCTACTACAACCCCCTTGATGAAAGTAAACCGTACAAAAAGTTATGGAGCGGAGGTGGTGCTCTATGGAGATGTCTATGATGAAGCATGCGCACGCGCCTATGAGCTTGCCGAAGAACATGGTTATACATTCATCCATCCTTTTGACGATCTGACTGTTGCAACAGGGCAGGGAACAATTGCAATGGAAATATTCAAGGAACTGCCGTTAGTGGATTATATTTTAGTGCCCATCGGCGGGGGCGGGCTGGCAACAGGAGTTTCCACTCTGGCTAAACTGTTAAATTCCAATATTAAAGTCATTGGAGTAGAACCTGCCGGTGCAGCGTGTATGCAGGCATCTTTAAAAGCAGATAAGGTAGTGACGCTTCCGGGAGTCAATACAATTGCAGACGGCACGGCAGTAAAAACGCCGGGATCGTTAATATTTCCATACTTGAAACAAAATCTGGATGACATTATTACTGTCCCTGACGAAGAACTTGTCGTTGCCTTTCTGGATATGGTGGAAAACCACAAGATGGTCGTAGAAAATTCAGGACTTCTTTCAGTAGCGGCATTGAAACAGCTGAATGTAAAAAATAAAAAAGTAGTTTCCATTTTAAGCGGGGGCAATATGGATATTATTACGATGTCTTCCGTTGTACAGCAGGGACTGATTTTCAGAGATCGTATTTTTACAGTATCCGTTCTGCTTCCTGATAAGCCGGGAGAATTGACAAGGGTTTCCGGTGTTATTGCAAAAGAAAATGGAAATGTAATCAAGCTGGAACATAATCAGTTTGTTTCTACAAACAGAAACGCTGCAGTAGAATTACGCATTACAATGGAGGCGTTTGGAACGGATCATAAGAATCAGATTATTGACGCACTGTATCAAAACGGATATCAGCCCAAGCTGACAGCAACCAATATATAATTTCATGAAAAGAGCAGAAAACTGCGGATGATAACGGGTAGGAGGGAAAATGAAACCATTTTCCCTCCTACTTGGTTCTCATCTTTAGATTGTGTCAGAATGAAAAATAAAGTATAGGATAATAGGAAAAAGAGAAAATATAAAAGAAAGCGGGGGTCGATATGGAAGAGCAAAAAAACAATTTGACAAAGCCGAAAGAAGAATATATAGAAAAAAAGACAATAAAAAGAAGAATTTTAGATTATGTGTATATCACTGTTGCTGCCATAATCTATGCAACAGGAGTTTCCATGTTTATTGATCCGGCCAATCTGGCGCCGGGAGGACTTACAGGCATTGCAATTATTGTGAGTCATTTATCGGGAATGGAAACAGGTACGCTTATTTTTATACTTAATGTACCTATTATGCTGCTCGGACTTTGGAAATTTGGATGGAGATTTATGCTATCTACGCTTTATTGCGTTATCCTGACCTCTTTCTTTACAAATCTTTTTGCACCTTTTGGGGCGGCGACAGACGACGTGTTACTGGCGGCAATAGCAGGCGGAACGCTGACCGCGGTTTCCATAGGAGTCGTATTCAAATGCGGCGCAACAACAGGTGGAACAGATATTGTCATTAAACTGTTAAGGCGGCGTTTTCCACATCTTAAGACGGGAGCGCTGTTTATGGCGACAGACGCCTGCATCGTAAGTGTCTCCGCATTTGTTTTTCGGAATTTGAATGCCGCGCTCTATGCGGCTATTGCGGTAGCAATTACTTCTACCGTATTGGATCTTGTGCTTTATGGGAAAGACAGTGCAAAAATGATTTATATTATCAGTGATCATTCTGAAACGATTACGGCACGCATTTTAGAGGAATTAGACATTGGTGTTACTCATATAAACGGTATGGGCGCTTACAGCGGTAAGGAAAAAAAGGTTATCTTTTGTGTAATGCGAAAAGCGCTTACGCCAAGAGCGGAACAGATTGTAAAGGAAGAGGACCCGGATGCATTCATGATTATCTCCAGCGCAACAGAAATTTTTGGAGAAGGATATAAAAGTTATTTCAGCGAAAGACTTTAATTTTCGTTAAAATAATAAATGACATTGGATGGCGGAATATTTTTTCTGTATTTTTCAAAGACAGATCTGCTCTCTTTGTCAAGAGAAATCTCATTGCCGGAAAAATCCAGTAATTTATAGGGAGCAGTATTTTCGGCAGGAGAAGGAACGACAAGGATTCCCTGTGAATTGATACCGAAATTTCTGCTGCAAAAAGAACGGAGCAGACCCGGAGTCAGCGCTTCTGAATTTTTGGAGGAATCAAAAACTAAATATTCTTTTTCTGTTTCATGGTATTTGCTGAGAGTCATTCTGATTACCCCCTTAAACTGTGAATTGTTTTAATGAACTTATTATATCAAGCATTTAATTTTATATAAATAATAATAATTGCTGGATATATTGCAAATAGTGCTGTATAATGTCCGTATAGGAAAAACATTGTAATAAAAGGAGAGTCATCCATTGGAGGAAACGTTTGTACAATATAAAAAGACAGGGTATCTTTCTTATGATTTTAAGCTGTTTCATTTAAAGGATACCGTGGAGAAGGAGTATGATTATCATTACCATGATTTTGATAAGGTGATTTTTTTTATAAACGGCAGAGTAAATTATATGATAGAGGGAAAAAATTATGAACTGAATCCCTATGATATTGTGTTTGTGAACCGTAATGAAATACATAAGCCGGTGGTAGATTTTTCCGTTTCTTACGAAAGGTATGTGATTTATATTTCGCCTGAATTTTTAGAGCAGTACCGGACAGACGAATATGGACTCAGAAGCTGCTTTGAAAAAGCGAAAAAAGAAAAGTCCAATGTCATACAGGTTTCAGCAATCAGAAATACAAAACTGATGAAGAAACTGCGTGAGCTGGAAGAAGCTTTTTATCAAAAAGAATATGCGGCCGCCCTGTATGAAAAGGTTCTTTTTTTACAGTTTATGATCGAACTGAACCGTGCCTGTCTGGAAGATAAGGTGTCATACAACCATTCCGCTGTTTATAATCAGAAGATTGTTACTATTTTGGAATATATTAATGCGCATTTGTATGAAGAACTTTCCATTGACGGGATCGCGTCGGCGTTTTTTTTAAGCAAGTACCATATGATGCGCCAGTTCAAAGAAGAGACGGGATATACCATGCACCAGTATATCACGGAAAAAAGAATATTAGCGGCAAGAGATATGATTTTAAACGGAGTACCGGCAACAAAAGCGGGATTTGAGTGCGGGTTTAAAGATTATTCCACTTTTTTACGGGCTTTTAAGAACAGAATAAAGAAAAATCCGTCGGAACTTTAAGTGAGAAGTAACAGCTCAGGCTTGTGCCTGAACTGTTACAGTGAAAAAGGTAAAAACTCTTTCCATACTTCACAATTTTATTTTTTTTTGGTACAATGGTACTACTAATAGGCTGAAAGGAAATGGAGATAGATTAACATGACGCATAAGGAAAAAGCAGAAAAGCTTTTGCATCAGCAGTATCACTGTTCACAGGCTTTGTTTGGAGCATTTGCGGAAGATTTTGGACTGGATTTAAAAACAGCATTTAAGATCAGTACATGCTTTGGCGGAGGAATGCGTCAGGGTGGGACCTGTGGATGTATTACGGCATCTTTGATGGTGCTTGGCATGGCGTTAGGATTTTATGATGCACAGGACAGAGAAAAGGAAGTATACGGCAATAAAAAAACAGATGAATTTATAAAGCGTTTTACGGAAGGAATGCAGGGAGATGTTTATTGCAGGGATATTTTAGGAAAAGATATATCCAAACCAAATGAGATGGCAGAAATTCGTAAAGAAGGTTTGATTCTGCAAAAATGTCCAAGAGCGCTTCATATTAGTATCGAGATATTGGAAGATATGCTGTCAGAATATTTTAAGGATATGGTGGAGAGCAGTATCGGTCTGGAAGATATACCGGAAAACGATGAAATGCGCAGTGTATTAAAAGGAATCAGCAAGTTAAATCGTTTCAGACGGAACGTGAACAATCTTTTATATTCCTCATCGAAAGAGATAGGATTTATTCAATTTGATATTCGTAAATTTAAGATTGTAAACGATTTGTACGGGGAAAGATTTGGAGATGAGATTTTAGACTTTGTCATAAGGCAGTTAAAAGAAATTTGTCATGAAGACCAGTTTTTTATTAATTTAAGAAGCGACGTATTTATGGTTGTGACAGAATATGAAAAAGAAGAAGAACTGACAGACTTTATTCATCGTCTGGATGAACGGATCAGCAGCTTTAAAGAGGTAAAGCTTCAAATGTCTTACGGCGTCTATACGGTAGAAGACAGAGAAATGGAACTCCGTCAGATGGAAGACCGGGCCGCGATGGCAAGAAAGGCTGCTAAAAAGAATATTCTGACCAACATTCTATTTTATAAAGAACAGTTTAAAGAATCTCTTTATAACAGAAAATTTATTGAAGAGAACATGCAGGCTGCCATTACGGAAAGACAGTTTTTGATGTACCTTCAGCCCAAATACAGTATCGCAAAAAATGAGATTATAGGGGCGGAAGCGTTGGTCAGATGGAAACATCCTGAGAGGGGGATGATTTTTCCAAACCAGTTTATTCCTATTATTGAAGAAAACGGCTTTATTAAAAAAGTAGATTATTACATATGGGCGGAAGCGTGTCGGTTTATTAAGAAGTGTGAAGACGCCGGAATAGAGTCCTGTCCGGTATCCGTCAATGTATCACGGATTCATTTAAGGGACGACGAGTGTATACAGGTATTGTCCGATATGATAAAAAGCAACGGAATACCCAAACCGCTGTTGGAGCTGGAAATCACGGAAACGGCGGATGACCAGCAGGTCAGCAGAAAAGCGTTACAGCTGAAAGAAGAAGGATTTACCTTGTTAATGGATGATTTTGGAAGCGGATATTCTTCTTTAAATATTCTTCTGGAAACGCCTTTTGACGTGATCAAACTGGACAAAAAGTTTATGGAAAACATGATGGTTTCGGGAAAAGGAAGGCTGATTTTAGAGCAGGTAGTTTCTATGGCGGATAAGCTGGAACTGGGACTTTTGGCGGAAGGAGTGGAAACAAAAGACCAGATTGATCTGTTACAGAGTATCGGCTGCGATCAGGTACAGGGATATTATTATGCAAAACCAATGCCGGAAGAAGAATTTTTTGAATTATTGAAACAATAGAAGCTGGGATGACCCGGCTTTTGTTTTGCAGCAAAAGGTGGTGTCAAGAAAAAATACTTGACAGCATAAAGAAGGTATAGTATGATGGCAAAGGTGCGAAAAGCAAATACAGGTAAAAGGACGAAAAAATGGAAAAAATTGTAGAGCAGGGACTTTTGTATGATTTTTACGGAGAACTTCTCAATGAGCATCAAAAGCAGATTTACGAATCTGTAGTCTACAATGATATGTCCTTAAGCGAGATCGCGGATGAACAGGGGATCAGCAGACAGGGAGTACATGATCTTATGAAAAGGTGCAGCAGGGCACTGGAAGGTTATGAAGACAAGCTGCATCTTGTTGAAAAATTTCAGAACGCAAAGAAAAAAGTGCATTTGATTGACCAGCTTACTGAGAATGCAGGAGAAAGCGATATAAAAGAACTTCATGACCGGTTGGAGCAGATCAGACAACTATCCAATGAAATTTTAGAGGAGTTATAACAGATGGCATTTGAAAGCTTGACGGATAAACTGCAAAATGTTTTTAAAAATTTAAGAAGTAAAGGCCGGCTGACAGAAGAAGATGTAAAGACTGCGTTAAAAGAAGTAAAAATGGCTCTTTTGGAAGCGGATGTAAACTTTAAGGTGGTAAAACAGTTTGTAAAATCTGTAGAAGAAAGAGCAGTCGGCAGTGATGTCCTGAATGGTCTGAATCCTGGTCAGATGGTCATCAAGATCGTAAACGAAGAAATGGTTTCCCTGATGGGGTCCGAAACAACGGAGATTCCCATGCAGCCTGGAAAAGCCATTACTGTAATCATGATGTGCGGTCTTCAGGGTGCAGGTAAAACAACAACAACTGCCAAAATTGCAGGCAAGCTGAAATTAAAGGGGAAGAAACCTCTGTTGGCAGCATGTGATATTTACAGACCAGCGGCAATCAAACAGCTGCAGGTAAACGGGGAAAAACAGGAAGTGGACGTTTTCTCTATGGGAGAAAACCATAAACCGGTAAATATTGCAAAAGCAGCTTTAGAACACGCACAGAAAAACGGGCATAATGTGGTAATTTTAGATACTGCCGGACGGCTTCATATTGATGAAGCCATGATGGAAGAGCTTCAGGAGATTAAGAAAGAAATTGAGGTTCATCAGACATTACTTGTTGTAGATGCCATGACCGGACAGGATGCAGTCAATGTTGCTAAGGAATTTGATGAGAAAGTAGGGATCGACGGCGTCGTTTTATCCAAAATGGACGGCGATACCAGAGGCGGTGCGGCGCTTTCTGTTAAAGCCGTAACGGGAAAACCCATCCTTTATGTAGGTATGGGGGAGAAGCTTTCTGATCTGGAACAGTTTTATCCTGACCGAATGGCAGGAAGGATACTGGGAATGGGAGATGTCTTAAGCCTGATTGATAAAGTACAGGCAAATATTGACATCGACGAGGAAAAAGAAAAGAAGATGGCTGCCAATATGAAGAAGGGGAAATTCGATTTTGAAGATTACCTGGAAAGCATGAAGCAGATGAAAAATATGGGCGGCATATCCAGTATTTTAAGCATGATGCCGGGTATGGGAAGTAAAATGGGCGATATAGAATCCATGATAGATGAAAAGCAGCTTGCAAGGACAGAAGCAATTATACTTTCCATGACAATGGAGGAAAGAAGAAATCCCAAAATTTTGAATCCGGGCAGAAAACATCGTATTGCAAAAGGCGCAGGCGTTGATATCAGCCAGGTAAACCGTTTTATCAAGCAGTTTGAACAGAGTCAGAAGATGATGAAACAGTTTGGAGGTATGGGCGGCAAAAGGGGAAAAGGTCTTTTCGGAGGTATGGGTGGAATGAAATTTCCTTTTTAATGCCTGATTAAAATTTATGCAGAGAAAGAATTAGAAAATTCCGTTTTTCGGACAGCTTTTCTATTTCTATATATTTTTTATAATAAACACGGAGGTGAAAAAACAATGGCAGTTAAAATCAGATTAAGAAGAATGGGACAGAAGAAGGCTCCTTTTTATAGAATCGTTGTTTCTGATTCCAGATCACCAAGAGACGGAAGATTCATCGAGGAAATCGGAACTTATGATCCTAACACAGATCCCAGCCAGTTTAAGGTGAACGAAGAGTTAGCTAAGAAATGGTTAGCAAACGGTGCACAGCCGACAGAAGTAGTTGCTAAGATTTTTAAGGCAGCCGGTATTGAAAAATAAGGATGATGATTCTTATTTTGGAGGTGGATTATGAAGGAATTAGTAGAAGTAATTGCAAAGGCACTTGTTGATAATCCGGATGAAGTAGTCGTTACTGAAAAAGAAGAAGGCAAAAATGTGACGATAGAGCTTCATGTTGCTGCATCCGATATGGGAAAAGTCATTGGCAAGCAGGGACGTATTGCAAAAACAATCCGTACCATTGTAAAAGCAGCATCATCCAAAGACGATAAAAGAGTTGATGTGGAAATCATCTAAACATTTAAGTCTATTGACGAGCAAAGAAAAAGAATTTTTAAAGAACCCATGAACATGTCTGTGTTTGTGGGTTTGCTTGTATAGGGAAATATGTTCGCTCTCCCTGGTTAGTCTGTGTGTAAAGGCATACAGACGGAAGCATACAGGAAAGGAAAGGGATTTATATGGAAGATCGGTTACAGGTTGGCGTGATTGCTTCGACGCATGGGGTGCGGGGGGAAGTAAAGGTGTTTCCCACGACAGATGATGTGAGGCGGTTTAAGAAGCTGAAAGAGGTTATGACAGATACGGGTAACGGGGTAGAAACGCTCGAAATAGAAGGGGTGAAGTTTTTCAAGCAGTTTGCAATTTTAAAATTCAGGGGAATCGATAATATAGATGATGTGATGCGGTATAAAGGGAATGCGTTGTTTGTTTCGAGGGAGAATGCAGTTAAGCTAAAGAAGGATGAATATTTTATTGCGGATCTGATTGGCTTACAGGTGGTAGATGAAGAGGAACAGGAGATTGGAGTGCTTAAAGATGTGATGGAGACCGGGGCGAATGACGTTTATGTGATCGATCATGTAAGTGGAAAAGAATTGTTACTGCCGGCGATTAAAGAATGCGTTCTGTGTGTAGATCTGGAGGCAGGATTTGTAAGAGTGCATGTTTTGGAAGGATTATTAGACTGATGAATTTTCATATACTTACGCTTTTCCCTGAAACGGTGGAGAATGGTCTTAACAGCAGTGTGATCGGTAAAGCGATGGAGAAGGGAACCATTACGGTTAAGGCGCATAATATCAGGGAGTATACAACAGATAAACATAAAAAGGTGGATGATTATCCTTATGGCGGCGGAGCCGGAATGCTGATGCAGGCGCAGCCGGTTTTTGACTGCTTTCTGTCCGTGAAAGAGGAAATTGTAAAAAGAAGCGGTAAGAGTCCGAGAGTTGTTTATGTGACGCCCCAGGGGGCAGTTTTCCATCAATCTATGGCAGAGGAATTTGCAAAAGAAGAAAATCTTGTGTTTTTATGCGGACATTATGAAGGAATTGATGAGCGTGTACTGGAGGAAATTGTGACGGATTACGTTTCTATCGGCGATTATGTACTGACCGGAGGTGAACTGCCTGCAATGGTTATGGTGGATGCGGTGGCAAGACTGGTGGACGGGGTACTGCATAACGGTGAATCGTCGCAGACAGAGTCTTTTCAGGGCCCTTTGCTGGAATATCCACAGTATTCCAGACCGGAAGAGTGGAGAGGGAAAAAGGTGCCGGATGTGCTTTTGTCAGGAAATCATCAAAAAATTGAACAGTGGCGTCTGGAACAGTCAGTTGTCCGTACGAAAGAGAGACGCCCTGACTTGTATCAGAAATACGAAATTCTGAAGAACTGTGAGAACCATCTTTTGAAAAACAAACTGTTTCATATGGATATGCTGGAGGCTTTGCGCAGGGGGAACGCCAGACTGCTTTATTTTGAAGAAGACGGCGTTCTTTTACAGGAAAAAAACAGCGGGGCATATTTGTTTACCACAAAAGACAGGACAAGCGGGGAAAAAATACTGCGCAGTATTTTTTCTGACCCGCCGCAGAGAGAAAAAGTAAAACTCTTTGTTTCCCATCAGGAATGTATGAATGCGTTTCTGTGTGAATTTTTTTCCATAAATTTAGAAATGGAGTGCATTCAGGCAGTATATACAAGAAAAGAGCCGCTGCCCGTTAAGAGGGGAATGGATATCAGAAAGTTGGACGCAGGCTTTTTATCAGCATTGGAGAAACACTATCACGGATATGTGGAAGCGGGATATGTGGAGTCACAGTTAAAAAGCGGTGTGATGTATGGCATTTTTGAAGAGAAAAAGCTGGCAGGTTTTATCGGCATGCATAAAGAAGGAAGCGTCGGTATGCTGGAGATCTTTGAAAATTACCGAAATAAGGGGTATGCAAAGGCGTTGGAAGCCTTTTATATTAATCTGCATTTAAAAAACGGATGGACGCCCTTTTGCCAGGTTGAGACGGAAAATGAGAAATCACTGAGGCTTCAGGAAAGTTTGAATTTATACATGGCAAAGGAACAGCTGTATTGGCTGGGAAAATAAATACTTGCAATTTAGGGGAAGATATGCTACACTAAAACACGTTGTGAAAATAGATGTTCCGCTGTTACTATATGTCGCAGACATAGAATCCCAATTTATGGTATTAAGAACGTCCAAAGCTTAAGGAGGAAACACAATGAACGATATTATTAAAAGCATCGAAGACGAGCAGCTCAAAGAATCTGTACCGGAATTTAACGTAGGTGATACGGTTAAAGTATACGGTAAGATTAAAGAAGGTAACCGTGAAAGAATCCAGATTTTTGAAGGCGTTGTCCTGAAAAAGCAGGGTGGAAGCAATAGAGCAACTTTTACGGTAAGAAAGAATTCTAACGGAATCGGCGTGGAAAAGACATGGCCGTTACATTCTCCCAACGTGGAAAAGGTAGAAGTAGTAAGAGCAGGTAAAGTAAGAAGAGCAAAATTAAACTACTTAAGAGACCGTGTTGGCAAGAAGGCAAAGGTAAAAGAATTAATGAAATAAGAAAAAGATGTGGGATAATTACTTTTGTAATTATCCTTTTTTCTTTTCGGGAACATAAAAATGTGATATACTTCGGATAGTGTATTTAAAATGAGGAAAATGAAATGGGAAAGTACAAAGGGTTAAGTTTTTATAAGCGAAAGAAGAAAGTAAGCACGAATCTGGTAAAAGAGATCTTTAACTGGATATTCGGAATTTTAGCCAGTATTTTTCTTGCGTATGTAATTGTCTATTGTGTGGGGATGACAACCAGTGTGATCGGAGTGTCTATGGAGCCCAGTCTGTACAATGGGCAGACTATTTTTGTAAATCGTTTTGTATATCGGCTTCTGACTCCCAAAGAAGGAGACGTAGTCGTCTTTTTGCCGAACGGAAATCAAAATTCACATTACTATATAAAGAGAGTAGTGGCGGTTCCCGGTGATAAAGTACAGATTATAGACGGAATTTTATATGTAAACGGTACAGACGCTGAAGCGGGAGAAGACTATGATAAAATGGCAGATGCCGGAATTGCGTTTAATGAGATTACTTTGCAGAGCGGTGAATACTTTGTTCTTGGCGATAACCGTAATAACAGTGAAGACAGCCGCTCCGCCAATATAGGGGTTGTAAATGAAGAAAATATTATTGGGAAAGCATGGTTTAGTCTTTCGGGTGAAGAAGGAAATACCGGATTTATAAAATGAAAAATATAAAAGCTGTACAGAAATGAGGTAAAAATGAACTATCAGTGGTATCCTGGACATATGACAAAAGCAAAAAGAATGATGCAGGAAAATATCAAGTTAATCGATCTGATAATTGAACTTGTGGATGCGCGGATTCCTTTGAGCAGCCGTAATCCTGATATTGATGAACTTGGGAAAAACAAGGCCAGAATCATTCTTTTAAATAAATCTGATCTTGCAGATAACAGATGGAATAAAAAATGGATAGAGTATTTTACAAACCAGAACTTTCATGTAGTGGAAATGAATTCCAGAACCGGTTTTGGAATAAAATCTATTCAGGGAACCGTGCAGGAAGCCTGCAGGGAAAAGATAGAAAGGGATAGAAAAAGAGGGATTATGAACCGTCCGGTAAGGGCAATGGTCGTTGGGATTCCCAATGTTGGGAAATCTACATTTATAAATACTTTTGCAGGCAAGGCATGCACAAAAACCGGAAACAAACCGGGAGTTACAAAAGGAAAGCAATGGATACGGCTGCATAAAAATCTGGAACTTTTAGACACGCCTGGAATTTTATGGCCAAAATTTGAAGATCAGAATGTAGGAATGAAGTTAGCGTTTATCGGTTCCATGAATGATGAGATACTTCATATGGATGAACTTGCAATGGAATTGATTGACTTTTTATCAAAAAATTATCCCAATGCGCTAAAGGACCGTTATCAAATAGAAGAAACGGGAGAAGCATATGAACTGCTTCAAAATATCTGCATAAGCAGACGATGTTTCAAAAAAGGGGAAATACCTGATCTGGATAAAACGGCAGCCTTAATAATGGAAGATTTCAGAAGCGGTAAATTAGGGAAAATTACTTTAGAGTTTCCGGAAGGGATGAAAGAACAGGATGAATAAAGCATTAAAAGAAATACTCAGTACAAGCATTTATCTGCTCATTGTTTTATGTCTGACATGGCTTTGCATACATTATGTCGGACAGCGTACGCAGGTCAGTGGAAGTTCAATGGAAAATACATTAAGTCACGGGGATAATTTAATTGTAGACAAAATTACCTATCGCTTTCACGATCCGCAGCGGTTTGACATCATTGTATTCCCTTTTGAATATGAAGATGATACCTACTATATAAAACGTATTATTGGGCTGCCCGGAGAAACGGTACGCATTGATACAGAGGGGAATATCTATATTAATGACGAGCTGCTGGAAGAATCTTATGGGAGAGCCGTAATTGCAGATCCGGGAAGAGCATCGGAGGGAATTACTTTAGGAGAGGATGAGTATTTTGTATTAGGCGATAATCGCAATGACAGCGTGGACAGCAGAACAGAAGTTGTTGGAAATATTCAAAGAGAGAATATTGTTGGGCGCGCATGGCTGAGAATATGGCCGTTTTCAAAATTTGGTATTTTGAAACATCAATAATCTGTGATAGAGGTGGGCATGGAGATAAAGATTAGTGAAATAAAAAATATTTTTCAGGCAGCGAAGGAAGAGGAGCTGCCTGAATTCATTCAGGAATATAAAACAGATACAAGAAGCGGTGTCAGAGCGTTAATTGCAAAAGCAGAAAAACGGATTGCAGCTTTGGAACAGGAAAAGGCTCGAACGGAAAACCTGAAAGTATATGAACGGGAATATGAGAAATTTGGTTTTGTCTGCGGGATCGATGAAGTGGGGAGAGGCCCTCTCGCAGGTCCGGTAGTGGCAGGCGCCGTCATCCTTCCAAAGGACTGCCGGATACTGTATTTGAATGATTCCAAGCAGTTGTCGGAAAAGAAAAGAGAAGAACTTTATGAAGTGATCATGGAAAATGCAGTTTCCTGTGGAATCGGTTACGCATCGCCCGAAAGAATCGATGAGATTAATATTTTGCAGGCAACTTATGAAGCGATGAGAGAAGCCATTAGTAAATTGGACGTTTTACCCGATATATTATTAAATGATGCGGTGACGATTCCTGATATTTCGATCAGACAGGTGCCAATCATAAAAGGAGATGCGAAAAGTGTGTCCATCGCTGCAGCAAGCATTATTGCCAAAGTAACAAGGGACAGACTGATGACGGAGTATGATAAGGTATTCCCGGAATATGGATTTGCTTCTCATAAAGGCTATGGCGCGCAGGCACATATTGAAGCATTAAAGAAATACGGACCGACACCAATTCACCGGAGAACATTCATTAAAAATTTTATTTAAGATCTCGGTGCAAAGGAAGGGGTAGCATGTCATTTAATTTGTCAAATTTTTTTCAGCTTCATGGCAATACAAATACGGTAAATACGCAGGGAAACGGCAATGTATCGGTTCCGGCGGATTCGCTTAATATAAACAACAGCGCAGTATCGGCAAAACTGCTGTCTTTACTTCCCGGACAGATGATACAGGGAGAAGTGGTTGGGACACAGGGAAATCAGGTACAGCTTCTGTTAGGCAGAGAAATGATGTTAAACGCAACACTGGACAGTCAGATTGGCATTAATATCGGACAGCTTATGAGTTTTCAGGTAAAAAGCAATACAGGTTCCCTGCTTTCTTTAGTTCCCCTGTCCATCAATCTTACGATGGACGAAAGCGTAATGAAAGCGTTAAATGAAGCCAGCCTTCCGGTAACGGATAAGACGGTGGAAATGGTGAATACTCTTATGAAGGAAGGAATGCCGATTGATAAAGATACTCTTCTTAATGTAAATAAAGAACTGATGACTTTTCCTGATGCAGACGTGGAAACAATTGTACAGATGGCGCGGATGAAGCTTCCGGTTACACAGGAAAATATAGAGCAATTTGAAGCTTATAAAAATTATAACCATAAGATCGCAGATGGAATCGCAGAGATACAAAATCAGATTACAGAACTTTTAAGCAATATAAAAGGAGCCGGGGAAACGCCGGAATTTTTCAGACAGCTTTTAAATTTTGCGGCAGGGGACGGTCAGGAAAGCGTCGTATTAAAACAGGCGTTAGAGACTGATGAAATGCAGGAAGGACAGGTACTGTTAAAGAAACCGGATGAAAATGGAGGCGGCGGAAATCAAACGAACGCAGTAAAAACAGACGGGGAAGCCGGAACACAGGAAACGGGGATAAACAGACTTCTTTCCGCATCAGAAGCAAGGGAATTTACGGCGTTATTAAGGGGACTTGGAGTAAGCGAAGAAAAGATCGGTCTGTTTGAAAAAGGACAGCTGGATACGAAACAGCTGATGGAACTTTTACAAAATGAGAATTTAAGTTCTGAAAATCTGACAAAATTGTTTCATTCTAAAGAATTTGGCAGACTGTTTGCAGGAGAGCTTGGCAATCAGCTCCTTTTAAAGCCGGAACAGGTTACAAAAGAAGCGATGGATGAATATTATGCTAATTTAAAAAATCAGACTTCCAAGTTGATGCAGATTCTGGACGGAGCAGGAAAATCAGAGATTCCGGTGGCAAAATCTCTGCAGAACATCAATCAGAACGTGGATTTTTTAAATCAGCTAAATCAAATGTTTACTTATGTGCAGATTCCTCTTAAAATGGCAGGAGATACTGCGCACGGGGAACTGTATGTCTATACCAATAAAAAAAATCTGGCGAAAAGGGATGGAAACGTTAGCGCACTGCTTCATCTGGATATGCCGCATCTTGGAATGCTGGATGTGTATGTGGCAATGCAAAAGGAAAGAGTAAGTACAAAGTTTTACCTGCAGGATGAATCTATGATAGACTTTTTAGAGGAACATATGTCTATTTTGACGCAGAGACTTGAAAAAAGAGGTTACCAGACTCACGCGGAAGTGGTATTAAAAGAAAAATCTTCCTCCAATAATGTAATGGAAGAAATCATAAAGCAGGATAAAAATGTATCAGAGACAAAGGCGATCGTAGCAAGATCTTTTGATGTCAGAGCTTGAACAAATCATCACGAGCCAAATAAGAAGGGGAGCGGATAAAGACAATGCAGAATAAAAAGAAACCTGAAAAACCAAAACAGGCGATTGCATTAGAATATGATCCTGACGAAGCGGCGCCAAAAGTGATCGCTTCGGGAAGGGGACAGCTGGCGGAAAGAATTATAGAAAAGGCAAAGGAAGCTGACGTCCCGGTGCACCGGGACGATAAGCTGGCGGATACGCTTTCCAGGCTGGAGATAGGCGATGCCATTCCGCCCGAACTATACGAAGTGGTTGCAGAAATTTTAGTATTTGTAGATGCAATGGATAAGATAAAAAGTAAATTGAAATAAAAGCAAAGTATGGTCATGGATTTTGATAAAGAGTTGAGAGCGGTTTTATGACAGGAGAGGGAAAGGATCATAAAGCAGTATGAATTATCGGAAAACAGGATCAGAACAAGAACAGGCGGCAGCGGCATATCTTCAAAAAAGAGGGATGCATATTCTGGAGATGAATTTTCGGTACAGGCAGGGTGAGATTGATATTATTGGCCGGGAATCAGGATATCTTACTTTTGTGGAAGTCAAATATCGGAAAGATGAACAGAAGGGAATGCCGGAAGAGGCAGTGAATAGATATAAGCAGAGGAAGATCTGCACAGGAGCAAAAGTTTATTGCTATCTGCATGGGATGCCAATGGATTGTCCCATTCGTTTTGATGTGGTTGCAATTTGCGGAAAGCAGATCAGGTGGTATAAAAATGCATTTGATATGATCTTATAGCCCGGAGAAAGAGAGGCCTTTTTAATATGGTGAGAACCGGAAAAGACAGAAGTTTAGAGGAAAAAGAAAAAAATGGCGTAACCTATTTAAGTTTTCCGTCATTGGAGAAAACAGAAACAGTAAGACATTTGTTTTCCACAAGAACAGGCGGCGTCAGCGAAGGTATCTTTTCCACTATGAATTTTAGTTTTACCAGAGGAGACAAAGAGGAACATGTTCTGGAAAACTACAGACGTATTGCAGAAATATTAGGATGCAGTCTGGAAGATTTTGTATGTGCCGATCAGACGCATACTACCAACATACGTGTAGTAAAAAAAGAAGATGGCGGAAAAGGTGTTGTAAAAAAGAAAGATTATGCGGATGTGGACGGACTTGTCACAAATGAAAAAGGAATCGTATTGGTAACTTTTTTTGCGGACTGTGTTCCCCTGTTTTTCGTAGATCCGGTTAAAAAAGCGATTGGTCTTTCCCATTCCGGCTGGCGGGGAACAGTAAACCGTATGGGGGAAAAGACGATTTTAAAAATGGAAGAAGTGTTCGGATGCAGGAGGGAAGATCTTATCACGGCCATCGGGCCTTCTATCTGTATGTCCTGTTATGAAATAGGGGAAGAAGTAGCGGAAGAATTTAAAAAGGCATTTCCGAAAGAAGAGGAACAAAAATCTGTTTTAAAGCAAAAAGAAAATGGAAAGTATCTTTTGGATCTTTGGATGGCAAATTATTATATTATGGTTGATGCAGGCGTCAAACCGGAAAACATTGCTGTGACAGATATTTGCACCAGCTGTAATTCACAGGATCTGTTTTCCCATAGAAAGAGTATGGGAAAACGGGGAAATCTTGGCGCGTTTTTAGGACTGTTGTAAAATTTGAGCGTCCGCAAAAGCGGACAGATGGGAGCAAATTTGAAAGGAGCAAATTGTGAAAATTGTATCAATTATATTTACGATGATGATTATGAATGTTATACTTGTCTCGTAAATTTAGACGAAGACGAGATGGGTCGTTTTTTACAAAATATTACTTTTGACTGTCCGTATTTCAGAATGGACGACGAATATGCGGTGGTCAGAAAACAAATGTAACCTGTGCGTGGAAAGATGTGGCGGATATGAAAATTGAAGAGGTTTTAAAACAGCTTGACGATTTATTTGAGACAAATCGTATGGACGAAGTGGAAGATTTTTTAGGCGGCAGGCTGAAAGAAGCAATTGCAGAGGACGATACCTCTAGCGTGATCACAATTATAAATGAGATGATTGGATTTTTCAGAGATACAGGACAGGATGAAAAATCAGTTGCCTATAGTAAAAAGGTTATTTCTTTGATGGAGCAGATAGGACTTGCGGGAACAGTCCCCTTTGCAACTACACTTTTAAACGCGGCTAACGCGTATCGTGCCGCTGGTCTGCTTTCAGAGTCTTTGGCATATTATAAACAGGTATTTGAGATTTATGAAGAAAACCTGCAAGAGAATGATTTTCGATTTGCCAGTCTGCAAAATAATCTCAGTCTCCTTTATCAGGAGATGGGAGAGTTTGACAAGGCTGTGGAAAGTTTGAAACAGGCATTACAGATTGTAAAAAAATACCCGGAATCCCGGTTTGAACTGGCAGTCACATATACGAATCTGGGCGCTTCGCTGATAAAGCTGGGAGAGTACGGGGATGCAAAGGAACAGTTAGAAGAAGCGCTCGCGCTGTTTCATAATCTGCAGCTGAAAGACTCGCACTATTGCGCGGCATTAGCATCTATGGCTGAAATATGGTTTCACGAAGAAGAATATGAAAAGGCGGCGCAGTGTTATGAAAGTGTGCTTGCACTTTTGGAGATCAATACGGGAAAGACAAAAAGCTATGACAGAATCATGGAAAGTCTGGAACTGGTATATCAAAAATGGGGAAAAAAGAGAGAGTATACAGGATTAGAACTGAGCGAGAAATTTTACCTGGAGTTTGGTGCGCCGATGATTCATGAAAAGTTTCCGGAATATGAAGATAAAATTGCAGTGGGACTTGTTGGGGAAGGTTCAGAATGCTTTGGTTATGATGATGCATTATCAAGAGATCATGATTTTGGCGCGGGATTTTGCATGTGGGTAAGTAAAGAAACTTATTTACAGATCGGGAACAGATTACAGGAAGCGTATGAGAAACTGCCAAAGACTTATATGGGGATCAGCCGGACCAGTACCAAACAGGGACAAAATCGTATGGGCGTATGGGAAATTGGAGCATTTTATAAAAAACTTCTGGGAATCAATCATCCGCCCGAAACAGAAGCCGAATGGCTTTATGTTGAAGAATCAAAGCTCGCGGAAACGGTAAATGGAAAAGTGTTCCGGGACGATGAGGGAATCTTTACAGATTATCGAAATACCATACTAAAATATTACCCTGAAAAAATATGGCTGAAAAAGACTGCTCAGGAACTGGCGTTATTTTCCCAGTCAGGACAATATAATTATTTCAGAATGCTTAAAAGGAAAGACAAAATAGGGGCGGCGCTTTCCCTTCGCCTTTTTGTAGAGCATGCAATAAATTTGTCTTATCTGATGAACCGCAGGTATGCACCTTATTATAAGTGGAAAGCACGGGGAATGCAGTATTTTACCAGACTTTCCGGTCTGCATGCCAGGTTGGAACAGCTTGTCAGACTTGACAGTGAGGAAAAAGAAGCGGAAAGCAGGCAGCTGATTGAAGAGATTGCAGCAGAGTTTTTAAAAGAATTAAAAATGCAACACCTGGCAGAGGGTGAAGAAACTTATTTAGAGTATTATGCGGCGGCACTTTATGAAAGGGCAGAAAACATGAACAGGAAAAAAGAAGATCTGGTTGAAGAAATCGTAAAAATGGAATGGGAAGCATTTGACAAAGTTGAAAATGAAGGGGGAAGAGCAAGCTGCCAGAATAATTTTCCTACCTTTTCTATTATGCGTAAAAGTCAGTATCTTGCATGGAGAGAAGACATGCTTATACAATATCTGATGGATTTTAAAGAAGCAGACCTTCGGGGATGGAATATGATTACCGAAAAGTATGCAAGAATGATGGAAAGTACGGCGCCGGAAAAATTTAATGCATTAAAAGAAAAACTGCCCTTTTTGTCTGATGAGAAGAAAGCGATCATTGAAGAGATTGTAAAAGTGCAGGTAGAATGGATGGAAGAGTTTGCAGCCCAAAATCCTAAGATGGCACAGAATGCAAGAACGATTCATACATCAGAAGACAACGAATCTGATACTTCATATGAAACTTATTTACGGGGAGAAATATCTACTTATTCCGATACAATGCTGCTTTTGTATGGAAGATTTATTGCAGAGACTGCAAAAAAAGGAGAAAATCTGGCAGAAATCATTATGACCAACACAGCGCATCTCTACGGTTATGCTTCGCTTATGGAAGCGGAAGCGTCTCTGTAAAAAGATAGCTTTGCGTTTTGTCATATATTGTGTTATAGTTTATTAGAGTAGGTTTTGCGAAAAGATATGTTCAGACTAAAAAGGGGCTGAGCTGTAATAAGAAATGTAGAAGGTTAGAATGAAAGGAGAAATTGAAATGAAAAAAGCAGAAATTATTGAAAGAGTAAATGAGTTGGTACAGGAACGACAGAATCTTATTCAGGACAGACAGCATTTGTTGGAAAGAGAGAATATTCTCCTGGATCAGTTAGTTGCGATTGCAAAAGAATTAGAAACAATGGAAGATTAAATAGGATTGCCGCGGTCATTTCTGACAGCGGCAATTGTGTATGTTAAGAGGGGCTTTTTATAGGTATATTCTATTTACTTTTTTCATACAATGTATCACGGATAAAGAAAGATTTCACATTGCATTCAGAATGATACATGAAAGGAGTAAATTTACGATATGGATAATTTTAATCTATACAAAGATATAAAAGCCCGTACCAACGGAGAGATTTACCTTGGAGTGGTAGGACCTGTAAGAACAGGAAAATCTACTTTTATCAAACGTTTTATGGATGTATTGGTGCTTCCGGCAATGGAAGATGAGGCGGCAAAAACGAGGGCGACGGATGAACTTCCGCAGAGTGCAGGAGGGAAGACTATTACAACTACCGAACCGAAATTTATCCCAAAAGAAGCGGCAAGGATACAATTAAGTCCTGATGTGGAGGCAAAAGTACGGTTGATTGACTGTGTGGGGTATATGGTGGACGGCGCCGTAGGGCATATGGAAAATGAGCAGGAACGAATGGTGAAGACGCCCTGGTTTGAACAGGAAATTCCCTTTACACAGGCAGCAAATGTAGGAACGGATAAAGTAATTACGGATCATTCTACGGTGGGGATTGTAGTAACCTCAGACGGAAGTTTTGGAGAGATTACGAGAAAACAGTATATACCTGCTGAAGAAAAGACAATATCGGAATTAAAAAAATTACATAAACCATTTATTGTTCTTTTAAATTCTGCAAAGCCTTTTTCAGAAGAAACAAAGGCAATGGCGAAGGAAATGGAAGAAAATTACAGGGTGAAGATCCTTCCGGTAAATTGTGAACAGTTAAAAAGAGAAGATATCAACTATATTATGGAAAGTATTTTGTATGAGTTCCCGATTTCCATTATGGAATTTGGAATTCCCAAATGGGTAGAAATGCTCCCTAATACCAATCGTCTGAAAAGCGATATTATTGATAAAGTGCGTAAACTTCTCAGTGAGATGAATACAATCAGAGACGTTTCTGAAAGAGATTTTGTTCTGGAAAGTGAATATATTGACCAGTGCAGTTTGGAACAGATCAATCTTGCAGACGGAACTATTAACTTAAGAATAGATGTGAAAGAATCTTTCTATTACGAAATGTTAAGCGAACTTGTGGGAGAAGAGATAAAAAGCGAGTATCACATGATCAAGATGCTGCAGGATATGGCAAAGATGAAAAAAGAGTATGTAAAAGTACAGCATGCGATAGAGGCGGTGCGATATAAAGGATATGGCGTGGTAACACCGGAAAGAACGGAGATTAAACTGGAATCGCCGGAAGTAATACGTCATGGCAATAAATTTGGCGTCAAGATCAAAGCTGACAGTCCGTCCATCCATATGATCCGAGCCAATATTGAAACGGAGATCGCGCCAATTGTCGGCAGCGAAGCGCAGGCTGAAGATCTGATCCGCTTTATTAAAGAGGCGGAGGACAGTGAAACCGGAATCTGGGATACGAATATATTTGGAAAGACAGTAGAACAACTTGTATATGACGGTATAACAGGAAAAATAAACGCAATAGGAGAAGAGAGTCAGATCAAGCTGCAGGATACCATGCAGAAGATTGTAAATGACAGCAATGGAGGGCTTGTCTGTATTATTATATAGTGCAGTATTCAAGAAAGGGGACAAAAACATTGATTTTGTCCTCTTGTTTTTATATAATGAAAATTATGGAATATATGGATAAAGAATGGAGGATTGGTATGATGGAGCAGGTTTATGATAAATTACAAAAATGTCTGCAAAGCGTAAGGGCAAAAACAGATTTTGTACCAAAGGCTGCTATTGTATTGGGGTCCGGTCTGGGGGACTATGCCGACGATATAAAAGTTGTTGATGAAATAGATTATAAAGAAATTGCAGGTTTTCCGGTATCAACGGTTCCCGGACATGCAGGCAGGTTTATTTTCGGATATGTGGGTGAAGTTCCGGTAGTATGTATGAAGGGAAGAGTTCATTATTATGAAGGCTATCCGATCACAGATGTGGTGCTGCCGATCCGCCTTATGAAACTGATGGGGGCCGGGATTTTGTTTCTGACCAATGCATCAGGCGGTGTAAACAAAGAATTTCAGGCCGGAGATTTTATGCTTATTACAGATCAGATATCCTGTTTTGCACCCAATCCGCTTATTGGAACCAATATTGACGAACTTGGCACCAGATTTCCTGATATGAGTGAAATTTATGATAAAGAACTTTTGGAGATAATAAGAAATACTGCCAGGGAGGAAGGAATTTCCTTAAAAGAGGGAGTATATGTACAGCTTACAGGACCTTCCTTTGAGTCGCCGGCAGAAATAAAGATGATCCGCACGCTTGGCGGAGATGCAGTAGGCATGAGTACGGCAGTTGAAGCAATCGCAGGAAGACATGCCGGTATGAGAGTGTGCGGCATTTCCTGCATATGCAATCCCGCGGCAGGTATGACGGAAAATCCTCTTTCCCATAAAGAAGTGCAGGAAGCGGCCGACAAGGCGGCTCCTTTGTTTAAAAAATTAATGACAGCTTCCGTGACCGGCTTTTATATGGGTATGTAGAGCGGAAGAGCGAAGAATTTTCGTACTTATTTGAGCCGCCAAAGGAGGCATGGGATCAAAATGGAAGAACAGGATTTAATCAGGGAAGCGTTACAGGCAAGAAAATACTCTTATTCGCCGTATTCCGGTTATCAGGTGGGCGCTGCGCTGCTTTCCGCCGAAGGAAAAGTATATACAGGCTGCAATATAGAAAATGCGGCTTATTCTCCGACAAACTGTGCGGAAAGAACCGCTTTTTTTAAGGCGGTCAGTGAAGGAGTATACAAATTTAAAAAAATAGCGGTTGTGGGAAGTCCCAAAGGAGAAGTAAATCAGTTTGCTTTTCCATGCGGTGTGTGCAGACAGGTTATGATGGAGTTTTGTGATCCGCAGGATTTTGAAATTATTGTGGCAAAAAGTACGACAGAGTACAAAGTTTTTTATTTGAAGGATTTATTAACGGAAGGCTTTGGACCTGGAAACTTAGCGCGCTGGGAGAATAGCAATGAAAATACGCTTTTATAATGCAAAAATATTGACAATGGAATCAAATGCGGAAATTTTTGACGGGGAAGTGTGGGTAGAAGACACAAGGATACTTTATGTCGGAAATGGAGAAAATAAAGAAGAATTTTTGAAAAAAGCAGGAATTGTATGTTTGCTGTGGGATGAGGAGATCGACTGTGAAGGAAATCTCCTGATGCCGGGCTTTAAAGATGCCCATACCCATTCCGGAATGACGCTCCTCCGCTCCTATGCAGATGACCTTCCTTTACAGAACTGGCTGAATGAACAGATTTTTCCAACTGAAGCAAAACTGTGTGAAGAAGATATTTATGAGGCGTCAAGACTTGCAGTTTTAGAATATCTGACAAGCGGTATTACCGGCATTTTTGATATGTATCTGGCGCCGGAAGCAACAGGAAGAGCGTGTAAGGAAATGGGGATGCGCTGCGCCCTGGTCAGCGGACTCAATAATTTTACCCAGTCTCCCGAGTTTATGGAAAAAATGTATCAGACCTATCATCTGGATAATGAAGATTCTCTCTTAAGTTTTCAGTTGGGAGTACATGCGGAATATACCTGCTCAAAAGAACTGCTTGAAAAGACTGCCGATATGTCACATAAATATAAAGCGCCTGTTTTTATGCATCTTTCTGAAACGGAAGCGGAAGTAAAGGCATGTCGGGAACGGTATGGGATGACGCCGGTACAGTTTCTGGATTCGATCGGGATGTTTGAATACGGCGGCGGAGGATATCACTGTGTCCATATGGATGAGAAAGATATGGAGATTTTTGAAAGGCGCGGATTGCATGTAATTACAAATCCGGCATCAAATATGAAGCTTGCCAGCGGGATCGCGCCAATTACAGAATTTTTAAAGCGGGGAATTTCAGTTTCTATCGGAACAGACGGAGCGGCAAGCAATAATTGCCTGGATATGTTTCGGGAAATGTTTCTTGTAAGCGGCCTTGCAAAAGTAAGAGAAAAAGATGCGGCAGTAGTAGAGGCGTTGGAGGTTCTTAAAATGGCGTGCGTAAACGGTGCAAAAGCCATGCAGTCTGCAGACTGCGATGCTCTTGCGGAAGGGAAAAAAGCAGATCTTATTATGATTGATCTGCAGCAGCCCAATATGCAGCCCCTTCAGCATACCGCACAAAATATCGTTTACAGCGGTAGTAAGCAGAATATAAAAATGACAATGATAAACGGGAAGATATTGTATCGGGACGGAAAATTTTATGTAGGCGTAACGCCAGACGAAATATATCGGAATGTGAATCATATTTTACGCAGGATAAAAGAAACACAGGGGTAGAAATGCGGTCTGCAAAGGCAGATACAAACGGTTGTACAGGTATTGAACTGCCTTACAATAGATACAACATTTCATAAGGAGGAGAAAGAAAAATGTTGGAAAAGTTTTTTAAACTGAAGGAAAACGGCACAAATGTTAAGACGGAGGTTATGGCGGGAATAACTACGTTTATGACAATGGCTTACATTCTCGTTGTCAATCCTGATATCCTTCAAAAGGCAGGAATGGATAAAAACGCAGTATTGATTGCTACTGTTTTAGCTTCTTTTATTGGAACAGCATTGATGGCGTTTCTTGCAAATTATCCGTTTGCACTGGCACCGGGAATGGGATTGAATGCTTATTTTGCATTTACGGTTGTTGGTAATATGGGATATTCATGGCAGATTGCATTGTTGGCTGTTTTTGTAGAAGGTCTGGTGTTTATTGTATTGTCCCTTACTAATGTAAGAGAAGCAATTTTTAATGCCATCCCTATGACTTTGAAGTCAGCGGTCAGTGTGGGCATTGGTTTGTTTATTGCCTTTATTGGTCTTCAGGATGCAAAATTAATTGTCAGCAATGCATCTACACTGGTTTCTTATCAGACTTTTAAAGGAGATACTTTCCGTTCTGTGGGAATTGGTGCAATTCTTGCATTGATCGGGGTATTTGCAACGGCGATTTTTTTGATCAAAAAAATAAAAGGCGGCATTCTTTATGGCATTTTGATAACATGGGTACTTGGCATTGTCTGTGAACTGATTGGAATTTATGTGCCAAATGCCGAGGCAGGTATGTATTCTGTAATTCCTGCAGGCATAGTAAGTTTTGATTTCAGTTCTTTTGGCAGTACTTTTGGACAGGTATTTAAGGCTGATTTTTCCGCTATTGATATTCTGGATTTTATAATAATCATATTTGCATTTCTTTTTGTAGATATGTTTGACACGCTTGGAACTTTGATTGGTGTTGCCTCTAAAGCGGACATGCTTGATCGGGATGGAAAACTGCCCAGAATCAAACCGGCGCTTTTAGCAGATGCCATTGCAACAAGCGTAGGGGCTGTTTTTGGTACTTCCACAACAACTACTTATGTGGAGAGCGCTTCCGGCGTAACAGAAGGCGGAAGAACAGGGCTGACGGCAGTTGTAACAGGTCTTTTGTTTTTACTTGCCCTGATTTTCTCACCGTTATTTTTAAGCATTCCTTCTTTTGCCATTGCACCTGCATTAATCATTGTAGGATTTTATATGATGGGCGCTGTAGTAAAGATCAATTTTGACGATATGTCCGATGCTATTCCCGCATTCCTTTGTATTTTGTTTATGCCTCTTGCATACAGCATTTCAGAAGGCATTGCAATTGGAGTGATCTCATGGACGCTGATCAATCTGATTACCGGAAAGGCAAAAGAGAAGAAGATAAACATTGTAATGTATATTCTTACTGTATTATTTATTCTGAAATATATTTTCTTATAAAAAGTGAAACAGATTTCGCATTTATTTATAAGTGGGGAAATATCCGTCAAAAGATATTTCCCCTTTAAGCAGAAAGGCGTATTCGATTATGGAATATTTGGTTTTGGCAGGAGTCATAATTTTAATTGTTTTGTTTGCCTTTATGAAGGGAGTTTATGACGAAAAACAAAAAGAAAAAAAGTTTATAAAAGATTTATATAAAAACTATGGGCAGTTTCCGCAGAAAAAATATGAAACAGCGCAGTATAATTCCATACGAAAATATTATGAAAATCATAAAAAAGATTATGTCATTGACGATATTACCTGGAATGATCTGGATATGGATGCGGTATTTATGCAGATGAATCATACTTATTCTTCTGCCGGAGAAGAATATCTGTATTATACGTTAAGAACGCCGTTCATGGAAGAGGCTCCTTTGAAAAAGAGGGAAGAACGGGTAAGTTATTTTATGGAACATGCCGACGACCGGGTAAAATTACAGGTACTGTTTTCCAAGATTGGTAAAACGGGTAAATTTTCTATTTATGATTATCTGGAATTTTCGGATTCTGTAGAAAATATTTCCAATGTCAGTCATATTATGGGGGATATTATATTTGCGGCGGCAATTCTGCTTATCTTTTTTAATTCGTTTATAGGAATCAGTATGGCTATTGGCGTTCTTTGCTATAATATTACAACTTATTTTAGTTATAAAAGCAAAATAGATCCTTATATTACCAGTTTTGGGTATGTAATGCGCATGATCAGAATGGGGGAAGAGATCATAAAAAGCAGCATACCTGTTATTGCAGAAGAAAAAGAAGCGTTAAAAAAACTGACAGATAAATTTCAGAAGTTCCGCAGAGGATCTCATTGGATCATGTCGCCTACAAGAATGTCCGGTTCTATGGACCCGCTGTCTATTGTAAGCGACTATATCAGGATGACGTTTCATGTGGATTTGATTCAATTTAATAAGATGATGAAAGAACTGCGGGAACATAAAAACGACATAGATGAGATTGTGACAATAGCCGGCAGTATTGAAACTTCCATTGCGGTAGGAGCATACAGGGCCTGTTTTCAGGAATATTGTATTCCAAAATTTAATAAGGGAATCTCGTTTACGGAAGGGTATCATCCTCTGATAAAAGATCCGGTAAAAAACAGTATTTCTGCCAGACACGGCGTACTGTTAACCGGTTCTAACGCTTCAGGTAAATCTACGTTTTTAAAAACCGCCGCCATAAATGCGATCCTTGCGCAGACGATATACACCTGCCTTGCAAAGACATATACGGGGGAATTTTTCTATATTTATACTTCAATGGCGCTGCGGGATGATCTGGGGAGCGGCGAGAGCTATTATATGGTAGAAATTAAATCGTTAAAGAGAATCATTGATGCGGGAGAACGGTGTAAGAAAGAAAGGGATGCAAAGCAGACAAGAATCTTGTGCTTTGTGGACGAGGTGCTCAGAGGAACGAATACCGTAGAGCGTATTGCAGCGTCTACCCAGATTTTAAAAAGTTTTTCGCAAAAAGGAACTTTGTGTTTTGCGGCAACCCATGACATAGAGCTGACCTCTCTTCTGACGAAGGAATATGATAATTATCATTTTGAAGAAGAGGTAGTGGAAGGAGATGTGCTTTTTAACTATGAACTGAAAAGCGGAAAGGCTAGAACCAGAAATGCCATAAAACTTCTGAGCGTAATGGGATATGAAGAAGAGATTATCCGTAAAGCAAATGAAATGGCGGAGACCTTTATAAAAGATGGGATATGGGAGGCTGAGTGATGAAAGTTACGATTTTCACCGATGGTGCAGCAAGAGGAAACCCGGAAGGACCGGGCGGCTATGGTGCAGTAATACAATATGTGGATGCGAAGGGGACACTTCATGAAAGAGAATATTCCGCAGGATACAAAAAAACCACGAATAACAGAATGGAACTTATGGCGGCAATTGCCGGGTTAGAGGCACTTACAAAACCCTGCGAAGTAGAGTTGATTTCAGATTCCAAATATCTTGTAGATGCTTTTAATCAACACTGGATTGACGGATGGTTAAAAAGGGATTGGAAGAACAGTACAAATAAACCGGTAAAAAATATTGATTTGTGGAAACGCCTTCTGGAAGCAAAGAAGAAACATAAGGTTCATTTTGTCTGGGTAAAGGGACACGACGGGCATCCGGAAAATGAAAGGTGCGACAAATTAGCAACAAGTGCTGCAGACGGACAGGACTTACTTGACGATGTAGTACTTTAAGTGGTATGATAAAAACAGCAGTTTAAGGACATGGCTAAGAACTGTATATTATACAAATCGTTGGGAAAAGGGTGTGGATTATGAACAATTTAATTCTATTTTTAAATGCATTTTTATCTTATGCGTTTGCATTTATTGTAGTAGTCGCTTTGATCATCGTTGCATGTTTTATCGGAATTGGATTAAGAAAAAAGAAAAATGCAGCGCAGGGAAATGTGACAGAAGAAAAGGAAGCATCTGCTTCTTAAAAGAATTGTAGATTTTCAGAACAGGAAAACTGTCTGCTGAAAGGAAATGCCGGAAGGCCTCCTTTTAACAGACAGTTCTTTTTATAAAGGCGGATAAAGGCAGGGGAATTTCATGGCAAAATCTACAGGACAAAAATTAAAATTATTATATCTTCTCAAAATCTTAAGTGAAAATACGGATGAGTCCCATCCCATATCCATGAAGCAGCTCATAGAAGAATTGGAAGCAGTAGGGGTGCAGGTAGAGCGTAAAACCGTATACACTGATATAGAGGACTTAAAATATTTTGGTTACGACATTTTAAGAAATTCTTCAAGAACAGAAGGAGGATACTATCTGGCAAGCAGAGAATTTGAACTGCCGGAATTAAAATTATTAGTTGATGCAGTACAGGCATCAAAATTTATAACAGTTAAAAAATCCAGGGAACTGATCGGTAAACTGGAAAAGCTTGCCGGAAAACACGAAGCAAACAGATTACAGCGTCAGGTCTATGTTGTTAACCGTGTGAAAACTTCAAATGAAAGTATTTATTATAACGTGGATAATATACATAGGGGAATCCAGGATAACGTCCAGATTACGTTTCGTTATCTGGACTGGACACTGGATAAAAAATTAAAGCCAAGAAAAGGCGGAATGTCTTACCAGGTGAGTCCGTGGGCTTTGATCTGGCAGGATGAAAATTATTATCTGGTCGGTTTTGATGAAGCGGAGAAAAAGATAAAACATTACAGAGTGGACAAAATGGGAACGATTGAGCTGACAAAAGAAAAGCGAAACGGTGAAACAGCTTTTGAGCAGTTTGATATTGCCAGATATACGAATAAAATGTTTGGCATGTTTGGCGGAAAAGAACATATTCTTACTCTGCAGTTTTCAAACAGACTCATAGGAGTGGTACTTGACCGATTTGGAAAAGAAGCGGATATCCGAAAAAGAGACGAAGAACATTTCAGCGTGCGGATCAACGTAGCTGTCAGCGGGCAGTTTTTCGGCTGGCTCACAGGCCTTGGAAAAGAAGCGGTTATATTATCTCCGACGGAGGTAGCAGAAGAGTATAAACAATATCTGAAGCAGATTTTGGACAATTTGGAGATTTGACACAAAACAGGAATGGTTTTTTTGGCAGATTTTCAGAGTCTGATTTCATTGACACTTTTCTTAAGTTATCCTATACTGGTAAGAAGCAGCCACAAGATATAGTTGGGGTGAGTATTGTTATTCTATATCTTGTTAGAGGATCAGGAGGAAATGAAATGGCAGAGAAAGCAGAGAAAACGGGTACAGACCCGATTGATTATGGTACTTTATATAAAACTGACCGACCTACTAAAGTAATAAAGAAGGATGGAAGCAAAGAAGATTTTAACGTACAGAAAGTAATCGATGCAGTCGGAAAAAGTGCATACCGGGCATTAACGAAATTCACAGAAGAAGAAAAATGTCATATCTGCGATTATGTGGTAGAAAAAGTAAATGAGCTGGACGAAAGTAATATCCCGATTCCCATTATGCATAATATTGTGGAAAGCGCATTGGAAGAGGTAAAACCGATTGTGGCAAAAAGTTATCGGGATTACCGTAATTACAAGCAAGACTTTGTGCGCATGCTGGACGATGTGTATAAAAAGAGCCAATCCATTATGTATGTGGGGGATAAGGAAAATGCCAATACGGATTCGGCGCTTGTTTCTACAAAGAGAAGCCTGATCTTTAATCAGTTAAATAAAGAACTGTATCAAAAATTTTTTATGACTACAGAGGAAATTCAGGCCTGCCGTGATGGATATATTTACGTCCACGATATGTCAGCCAGAAGAGATACGATGAACTGTTGTCTGTTTGATGTACAGAATGTGCTGACAGGTGGATTTGAAATGGGCAATATATGGTACAACGAGCCCAAAACGTTGGATGTTGCTTTTGATGTAATCGGGGATATTGTACTTAGTGCAGCAAGCCAGCAGTATGGCGGATTTACGGTGCCAAGCGTGGATATGATATTAGAGCCTTATGCAAAAAAGTCCTATGATAAATATGTGGAAAAGTATTTAAGGCTTGGTATAGATAAAGAAACTGCAGAAGCAGAAAGTTATGCGGATGTGGTGAGGGAATATGAACAGGGATTTCAGGGCTGGGAATATAAATTCAATACGGTAGCATCCAGCCGTGGAGATTATCCTTTTATTACAGTGACTGCCGGAACAGGAACAGGGAAATTTGCCCGTCTTGCAACAATTTCCATGCTGAACGTGCGCCGCAGGGGACAGGGGAAAAAAGACTGCAAAAAACCGGTTTTATTTCCCAAAATTGTATTTCTTTATGATGAAAACCTGCATGGACCGGGGAAGGAACTGGAAGATGTATTTGAGGCAGGGGTAAAATGTTCTGCAAAGACCATGTACCCTGACTGGCTGAGTCTGACCGGAAAAGGCTATATTGCCAGTATGTACAAGCAATATGGAAAAATTATTTCTCCGATGGGATGCCGTGCTTTTTTATCTCCGTGGTATGAGAGGGGTGGCATACATCCGGCGGATGATCAGGATATCCCTGTTTTTGTAGGAAGGTTTAATGTGGGGGCTGTTTCATTGCATCTGCCAATGATCCTTGCAAGGGCAAGGCAGGAGTCCAGAGATTTTTATGAGGTACTTGATTATTATCTGGAATTAATCAGGCAGCTGCATATCAGAACCTATGCATATCTTGGTGAAATGCGGGCTTCGACGAATCCGCTTGCTTATTGTGAAGGCGGGTTTTTAGGAGGAAATTTAAAACTGACGGATAAGATCAAGCCTATTTTAAAATCGGCTACAGCAAGCTTTGGAATTACGGCTTTTAATGAATTACAGGAATTATACAACGGAAAATCTTTGGTAGAAGATGGTGCATTTGCACTGGAAGTATTGGAGCATATTAATAAAAAGGTGAATGAATTTAAAGAGGCGGACGGACATCTTTACGCTATTTACGGCACGCCCGCTGAAAACCTGTGCGGCCTTCAGGTAAAGCAGTTTCGTGAAAAGTATGGGATTATAGAAGGGGTATCTGATAAGGAATATGTAAGTAACAGTTTTCACTGTCATGTGTCCGAAGAGATTACTCCGATTGAAAAACAGGATCTGGAATATCGATTTTGGGAACTGTCAAACGGTGGGAAGATCCAGTATGTAAAATATCCAATTGATTATAATCTTGAGGCTGTAAAGACATTAGTCCGTCGTGCTATGGATATGGGATTTTATGAAGGTGTCAATTTGTCGCTTGCTTATTGTGATGACTGTGGTCATCAGGAACTTGAAATGGATGTCTGTCCCAAATGTGGAAGCAGAAATTTAACAAAAATAGAGCGTATGAATGGATATCTGTCTTATTCACGCGTACATGGGGATACCAGACTGAATGATGCAAAGATGGCAGAGATCGCAGAAAGGAAGTCAATGTAGACAATGAGATACCATAATATTACCAAGGATGATATGCTAAACGGAGACGGGCTTAGAGTCGTACTTTGGGTTGCAGGCTGTTCTCATTGCTGTAAGGAATGCCAGAATCCTGTCACATGGGACCCCGATGGAGGACTGCCGTTTGATGAAGAAGCGAAAAAGGAAGTATTTGCAGAACTTGCCAAGTCCTATATTTCCGGTATTACTTTTTCGGGTGGTGATCCGCTGCATGCAGCAAACCGTCTGGACGTACGAAATTTGATGGAAGAAATCAAACAGAAATTTCCGGAGAAGACGATTTGGCTTTATACCGGCGATGTATGGGAAAGAATTTTGCATTATCCTATACTGCAATATGTGGACGTACTGGTGGATGGTGAATTTAAAGTGGAAGAAAAGGATGTAAAACTGCTTTGGAAGGGAAGTAAAAACCAAAGAGTAATTGATGTGCAAAAATCTTTAAAACAGACGGATCAGACAATACCGGTACTGCATTGTGGGGACTATGAAACATAACGGACAGCGTTTTACATTTCTGTTGGAACCGCCAAAGGCGGCATGGAGGATAGTATGAGAAGGATTGCGAAATTCGAGAAGGTCAGCTGCTCACAGTTTAAAGAAGGGTTTATGGATTGTTTTGGAGAGCAGGATGATAAAAAAACAGAAGAAATTTATGAGCGGATCAAATTGCCCAAAAGAGCTACAAAGGGCAGTGCAGGATACGATTTTTTTTCGCCGGTTGCGTTTACACTAGAACCGGGAGCAACGATTAAGATTCCTACCGGAATCAGAGTGAAAATGGAAACTGACTGGGTGCTTCATTTATATCCAAGGAGCAGTCTTGGCTTTAAATATCGGCTGCAGTTAAATAACACCGTAGGGATCATTGACAGTGATTATTATGATTCTGATAATGAGGGGCATATTTTTATGAAACTTACCAATGACTCCAATGAAGAAAAATCTGTAACGATTCAGGCAGGAACAGCATTTATGCAGGGTGTTTTTCTGGAATATGGAATTACGGAGGATGACGATACTGAAGAGATCAGGAACGGCGGTTTAGGAAGTACAACAAAATAAAGTATAGAAAACTTTCTTTTTGGCAGAATAATAGTGAAATGAATCAGGAGCCGGAAAGGAAGTTTTTTTATGAGTGATAATGAAAAAAAGTTAGATCAGGATTTTCAGAAAAATATAGATTATTTAAATCAGACGCTTTCGGTAAATGCAAGCTTTGATATTATTTACCGGGTTATTCAGATAGGTGGTAAAAATGCCTGCATGTACTTTATTGATGGCTTCTGCAAAGATGATCTGATGCAGAAAATGCTGCAATATTTTCTGACTTTGACACCGGACACCATGCCGGAGAGCGCACATGAAATGTCCAAACGATGCATCCCTTATGTAGAGGTAGATCTGTTGGATGAAATGAATGAAATTATTAAAAATCTTCTTTCAGGTGTATTTGTTCTTTTGATAGAAGGGTATGATAAGGCGATCTTAATTGATTCCAGGACCTATCCGGCAAGAGGAGTGGAAGAACCTGAAAAGGATAAAGTACTGCGTGGTTCCAAGGATGGATTTGTAGAAACCATTGTCTTTAATACTGCGTTGATCAGACGAAGAATACGAAGCACGGAACTCAGGATGGAAATGTTAAACGCCGGAAAAAGTTCAAGAACCGACATTGTACTGTGTTACATGGAAAATCGTGTAGACAAGAAGTTTTTAAAACAAATAGAGGATCGGATTAACTCCATTGCCGTAGATGCACTTACTTTAAATCAGGAAAGCCTTGCAGAATGCCTCTATACAAGTAAATGGTACAATCCATTTCCAAAGTTTAAATATACGGAAAGACCCGATACGGCGTCCGCACAAATATTAGAAGGAAATATTGTTATCTTAGTGGATAATTCTCCGTCGGCGATGATACTGCCCAATTCCATTTTTGATGTAGTGGAGGAGGCAGATGATTATTATTTCCCGCCAATTACAGGAACCTATTTAAGATTGTCCAGAATATTAATTGCTTTTCTGACTTATATTCTGACGCCAACTTATCTGTTATTAATGATGAATACAGAATGGGTTCCTGAAAGCTTTTCTTTTATAGTTGTAAAAGAGACAATGAATATTCCTCTGATATGGCAGTTTTTGATTTTAGAGCTTGCTATTGATGGGCTGCGGCTTGCGGCAGTGAATACCCCCAATATGTTGAGTACGCCATTGAGCGTCCTGGCAGCTTTGGTTCTTGGAGAATTTTCTGTAAACAGTGGATGGTTTAATTCGGAAGTCATGCTCTATATGGCGTTTGTTGCCATTGCAAATTATACACAGACAAGCTATGAATTGGGATATGCTTTAAAATTTATGCGTATCATTACTTTACTGCTAACTTCCATTTTTAATCTTACCGGATATATTGCAGGAATTTTACTTTGCCTATTTGCAATTATAAAAAATAAAACTGTATCTGGTCAGAGTTATATCTACCCACTGCTTCCTCTTAATCTAAAGCAGTTGTCAAAAAGACTACTCAGGCACAGACTGCCCAAATCTATGGATAGTACAAAGGAACAGGAGCGGTAGAGAAGCAGTTAAAGATTACAATGTGTTATATTGCGAAATGAGATTGTTGGTGATAGAATGTTTTTAAAATAGAACTAAAGGAGCACATTGTATATGCATAATTTTAAAATCATCACGGATACAACAGCAGATCTGCCAATGTCTTATATAGAAGAAAATCATATTGGTTTAATGTATTTAAACTGTATTATCGAAGAAAAGATTTACGGAAAAGATAATATGAATGAATTAGATCTAAAGAACTTTTATAAGGGAATGCGTGAAGGTAAAATGCCCACAACTTCTCAAATTAATCCCGAAGAGGCAAAGGAAGCGTTCGAAGACTATATAAAGACAGACAAAGAAATTCTATGTCTGGCGTTTTCGTCAGGACTCAGCGGCAGCTATAACAGTATGCGGATTGCGGCGGAAGAAATCATGGACGAACATCCGGAATGTAATATTAAAGTAATTGATTCCCTTTGTGCCTCTCTGGGAGAAGGTCTTTTTGTTTATCAGGCAGTAACACAGCGTAAAAAAGGAAAAACGCTGGATGAAACAGCAAAGTGGCTTACAGAGCATATACAAAACTTTGTACATGTATTTACAGTGGATGATCTGTTTCATTTATACCGTGGCGGTAGGGTGAGTAAAACCAGCGCTGTGATCGGTACGGTAGCCGGAATAAAGCCTGTGCTTCATGTAGATCATGAAGGGCATTTAATTCCGATTATGAAAAAGCGTGGAAGGAAGAAAGCACTGAATTGTCTGGTTGATTATATGGAAGAAAAACAGGGAAGATTTCTGGAAGAAAACAAGGAAGGCATTGTTCTGATCAGTCATAGTGATGCTCTCGAGGATGCAGAATATGTACGTGATGAAATTAAGAAGCGCTTTGGCGTTAAAAATTTTATGATAAATATGATTGGTCCGGTAATTGGCTCTCATACGGGAACAGGAACGGTTGCATTATTTTTTATGGGAGAATCCAGATAGTTTTTTAATTATGATTTAGAAAAGGAATGATCTATAGAAAAAATCCATAGTATTAAGCAGGAGGCACATGATTCTATCACGTGCCTCCTGCTTAATTAAAATATTTATGCCTGAACAGCAAATTTGTTTAATTCGCTTTGAATCAATGCATAGGCGATAATGCCGCCGAATAAAAACAGAATTAAGTATAATACGCCGCCGTTGCTTGCCGGAATACCACGTTTCTGCTTAGCTGTGTCGATTTTATCGCCACATTTATAAGCCCAGTATAAACCGTAGATACCGCAGGTTACAATCGTGAACACTAAAGCAAGAACGCCGGATGTTGGATTTTCTTCGCCGGAAACCGTATTTGTATCATCGGTCAGGCAGACAAACCAATATAATCCGTAAATACCACAGGTCACAATTGACAGAATAATGCATAAAGCGATATTTCTGTTCTGAACCATATAATTCTCCCCCTTCATTCATATTTTATCTAAAATATCATAAATCGACAACTTATGTCAATATTTTAGCGGATAAATTTAGTGAAAAATATAATATTTTATTGTGTGCCGTAAAATTTTGTCAGATTTTCGTACTTTATTTTATATAATTTTTATGGAAAGTAAAGAAAAAATACTTTATACTAAAATATATGAAACAAGTTAAGCAATAATACGAGAGGAGCGTACATATTATTTGAAATGGAATACACGTTTAAAAGAAAAGGTCTATGAATCGATTGCTTCCGTAATACCAATTACTGCCATTGTGCTTATTTTAAGCATCAGTATTGCTCCCATGACTCCGGGAGCATTGGTATTATTTTTATTTGGCGCCCTGATGCTGGTATTTGGAATGGGCTTTTTTACACTGGGAGTAGATATGTCGATGATTCCGATGGGAGAGGGAATCGGTGTTGTAATGAGTAAATCGAAAAAGATGGGGGGTATCTTTGGCAGTATGTCTGGTTCTTGGCATTTTAATTACGGTAGCAGAACCCGATCTGCAGGTACTTGCAAATCAGGTGCCGGCAATTCCTAACCTTACGCTGATTCTCACGGTGGTGATTGGTGTCGGTATTTTTCTTGTTCTTGCACAGGCACGTATGCTGTTTAATATTCCACTGTCTTATGCTTTAGTTTTCTTTTATATCCTTATATTTATATTGACCTGCTTTGCACCTGATGACTTTATTCCGGTGTCATTTGATTCCGGCGGTGTTACAACAGGACCCATTACCGTACCCTTTGTTATGGCATTAGGTATTGGTATGGCATCGGTACGAAGCGATAAAAATTCAAATAATGACAGTTTCGGTCTGATTTCTCTTTTGCAGTATCGGTCCCGTTCTGGCAGTATTGTTACTCGGGATTTTTTACACGGATTTCCTGTTTATGCAAAAGAAGTGTTTACTGCAATTTGTCCGATTATTGTCCTGTTTGCATTCTTTCAGTTAGTATTCAAGCGGTTTCAAAAACATCAGCTGATCAAAATCAGTTCGGGAATGGTCTATACTTATATTGGGCTTGTCCTGTTTCTTACAGGAGTAAATATTGGCTTCATGCCTGCAGGACAATTTACAGGTGAAACGATAGCAGGGAACGGAAAAAAATGGTTTTTAATACCGATTGGCATGGTGATAGGCTATTTTATTGTGAAAGCAGAGCCGTCAGTGCAGGTTCTGACAAAGCAGGTAGAAGAAGTATCAAACGGTTCTATTACTCAAAAATCTATCAAACAGGGATTATCTGTCGGAATCGCCTTATCAGCAGGAATTGCCATGCTTCGTATTCTGACAGGAATTTCCATTATGTGGTTTTTAATTCCCGGATATACACTTTCCTTGATTATGACGTTTTTTGTGCCGCAGATCTTTACTGGTATTGCATTTGACTCCGGTGGAGTAGCAAGTGGACCAATGACTGCCACCTTTTTGCTTCCTCTTGCAATGGGAGCCTGTGAAGCAGTTGGCGGAAATATCCTTACAGACGCTTTTGGAATCGTGGCAATGGTTGCCATGACGCCGCTTGTTACGATCCAGATACTCGGACTTGCAGATAAGATCAAAGAGAGAGTATTAAAGAAGCGTGTCATCATGGAAATCGAAAATGTGGCAGAGGATACGATTTTATATTTTGACTAATAAGGAAAGGAAACACCTGTAGATGAATAAAAAAAAGAGAAATAAAATTAATGGTCACGATCGTAGAACGACGGCAGGGAAAGAATATGGCGAAGCTGTATTCGGAAAATGGAGTGGAATGGCATTATCATAGTATTGGTTTGGGACAACGTCTTCTGAACTTTTGGATGTGCTTGGATTTGGGACGTCAGAAAGAGATATTTTGTTCAGCTTTGCACAGAAAGTCAAAAAACTTTTATATGACTTGAATAATGATCTTCATGATAAAGTAACATCAAAGGGAATTGTTTTTTCTGCACCGCTTACTGCAATCAATAATCTGGCAGCCAATTTTATGATGCCGGATATTGGAATAATTGAGGAAGGAGAGATGCAAATGCAGGATAAAAGTAATAACAGTCTTATTCTCATTGCAGTAAATCAGGGACACACTGATAAAGTTATGGAGACGGCAAAAAAAAAGCAGGCGCCAGAGGTGGGACTATTATAAAGGGAAGATGGTCAGGTTCTGAACAAAGCGAAAAATTTTATGGGATCACATTACAGAAAGAAAAAGAAATCATAGTAATGCTGGTAACAAATCAAACCAGAAATTTAATTATGGAAAGTGTAAATAAAGAGCACGGAATTCATTCAGAGGCTGGTGCGATGATCTGTTCTTTAGCAGTAGATCAAATGGTGCGGCTGTCTTGAGGATTCTGCATTAAAAAGGCTGCTGCTTATACGCAACAGCCTTTTTATCTGTTCAAAACATAGAACAGTTACAGATTTCTCCGCAGGCAATTTTCATACCGGAATTTCCTGCGGGCTGTGTTTTAAAATCGTCAGGCATATCATGAATAATAATAGTATGGCCAAGTACTTCTGCAGGTAGAAAAGAGTCCGTATAAAAAATGGAAAGAACTTCCCCTTTATTTCCTAAAAGCGGCGGAAGATCTCCGGCATGATTAGGATGTTCACAACCTTCCGGATTATAATGACTGCCGGCACTTGCAAAGGCGTCTGTTTCATTTCCGGTGCATTTTGCACCTTCATGTATATGAAGACCATAAAAGGATTTGGAACAAGCGCTGTTTTTGCAAGGCAGCCCTATGGCATGCAGTGCCAGCAGTGTACCGCTGCAAATTGGATAAAAAAGTGCAACGCCCTTTATGGATGGAAAAAAGCGACTGCCCAAAATAGATGCATAAGCAAAAGGTTCCGTTGCAAACAATGTATTAAGGGAATTAGGAATATCTGCATACATAGGCATTAATTACAAGGACAATTGTCGGTTTTTACTGTAGCATTATCAAACGCAGGATTGAATGCATAGAAGTTTCTTTCATTTAACTTATCCTGTACAATCCGAAGCGCTTCACCAAAACGGGAAGTATAAAGCAGGTTATTTTTCTGTAAGATACAGTATCGTCTTCATATCAGAAATCAAATCTTTTGAATAGTCTGAAACTTCCTGATAAATTTGTTCCGCTTTTGCATAATCTCCATAAGTAATTGCATTCATGACTTCTCTGCCGTATCCGTGGAACTTTTTGTGCTTATCGCCAAGCGCATTCCATATTGGCAGTACCTCTGGTATATCCGGAGTTAACGAATAGTAAAAATGACCAAAGCCGCATTTGGATGAATCCAGCTGCAAAGGCAGTATTTTTTGTTCATTCACCATATTTTTCAAATTATTCAGCCATGTCTGGTGAGCTGTTATGGCACTGCTCATATATTGGGCAAATTCTGAATTTTCTAAATGGAAAAAGGCATCTTTTGTCATATTTCCCATCTGTTTTACCGTATCGTCCAAAGTTTTTTCAATTTCGACAACCGGTTTAACAGCTTGTTGTAAATCACCGCTGACCTGATTCATAAAATAACTACTGTCTCTTAATTGATTCTCCATTTCTGTCATGGAACTGCTGAGTTCTTCGCTTACAGCGGCAATAGAACTCATAGATTCATTGATCTTGGAAACATGATGCTGGCTTTCGTCATTTAGTTCCCACACATTTTTTATTTTATCAGTCATTGTTTCAAGAAACTGAATTGTGCTTGTAGCGCTCTGGGAGCTTTTCTGTGATGCATTTTTAATATTTTCTACAAAATCACCCATATTTCCAGTCAGTTTCTGGGTTTCTTCTGCAAGACTGCGGATTTCATCTGCAACAACGGCAAAACCTCTTCCGGCAAAACCTGCCCGGGCTGCTTCGATAGAAGCATTCAAAGCAAGAAGATTGGTCTGCAGGGAAATACTTTCAATCCCCTCGATTACTTCACTCATACGATTGATAATACCTGTCAAGGCATCCATATCAGACTGTAATTCTTTGGAAACAAGTATCGTCTGATCAGAAAGATCTCTGATCGTTGTCAGTTCTTTTTGTCCGCTTTCAATTTTGCGGTATACTTCATCAGTTTCGGAAGAAACTTCAATTATGGTATTGGTCAGCTCTTCATGTTGATTATTACTTTTAGTAGATGTATAAGATGCATCCAGAGAACTTCCAAAAATCGCTTCAGAAGCTTTCTCAATGTTACGGGATATATTTGTAATTTTTTCATTCTGATGCTGCATTGTCAGATCCAGAGAACTGATCTGCATTACAGCTTTAATATTTTTATCAAATAGTTCTGCAAATTGTTTTCTTCCACTGGTCAATCTTTGATAAATTTTGTTCAATTCAGGTTCTTTGGAATAATCTGCTTCTTTTAATTCTGAAACAGCTTTCATAAGTACATTTTTTTTCCTTTTGAATAACATGAATATACCTCGCTTTTTCTTGATTATGTATAATTACATGATACGGGATTTTTAACATTTTGCAAGCTTTTTTCGTAAAAAAGATATTGATATTTATGGTAATGTGATAATGTACAGACTGAAAAACATAAATTGATAAAAAGACTGTGGAAATATGAGGAACAACAAAAATGATGACCAGAAAAACCATTCATAAAAACGATTCATTTTGAAAGGAATAAACTATGTATGATGCATTATACGCTCGACAGTCTATTGAAAAAAAAGACAGTATTTCTGTTGAAAGCCAGCTTGAATACTGCCGATATGAAACACATGGAGCGCCTTATATAGAATATATGGACAAAGGATTTTCAGGAAAAGACACCCACAGACCGGGATTTGAAAATATGATGAAGGATATTATGCAGGGAAAGATCAGACGTGTAATTGTATACAAATTAGACCGTATCAGCCGTTCTATCCTGGATTTTGCCAATATGATGGAAGTGTTTCAAAAATATGAAGTCGAATTTGTTTCTACAACAGAAAAATTTGACACTTCCACTCCGATAGGAAGAGCCATGCTGAGTATTTGTATCGTATTTGCGCAGTTAGAGCGGGAAACGATACAAAAACGAGTGAAGGATGCCTACTATGCAAGATGTAAACGGGGCTTTTATATGGGTGGACGCGTCCCATACGGATATTGTCTGAAAGAAACTGTGATAGATCACGTACGGACTTCCATGTATGAAGAAGTTCCTGAAGAGAGCAGTCAGTTAAGACTCATTTTCAGTATGTATGCGGAAGGATCTCATTCCCTGGGTGATATTGTAAGGTTTTTAAAGGAGCATCAGATAAAGCATTTAAGAGGCGGAATCTGGAGCAGCGCCAGGATCAGTGAGATGCTTCGTAATCCGGCTTATGTAAAAGCGGATGTTGATGTATATTACTTTCTGAAAGAACAGGGAGCAAAAATGATGAATCCTGTCAGTGACTTTATAGGATACAATGGCTGTTATCTTTACAAAGGGGATGATGCGGGACCCAAAAAGCAGTGCGGCCTTAAAGATAAAGAAATTGTGCTTGCGCCTCACAAGGGCCTGATTTCATCCAGAGAGTGGCTGGCATGCCGCAAGCGTTGTCTGGAAAATTCCTGTTCAACTAAAACCTGTAAAGCAAAGAATTCCTGGCTGTGCGGAAAAATAAAATGTGGAAATTGCGGATATGCATTGACAATATGTAAATCCAAGACGAAGTGGAAACGGTATTTTATATGCAGTAAATCCGGATCATACTGTCATGGAACAGGGAGCACTGTCTATGCAGATATACTGGAGGAATATATATCCCAGGCTATACAGACAAAATTATCTGAATTTCACAGATTTATTTTCTCAAAGCACGAACGGGAAATAAAGATTGATACGGAAAAGAAAATGCAGCTGTCAGAAATCGCAGAGGAAATCGACAGCCTGCTTTTAAAAGTAGCAGATGCAAATGATACTTTGATGAAATATATCAATAACAGAATAGAAACGCTGGAAGAAGAAAAGAAAGAACTGGAAGAGGCGTCTATAAAAGGAACGGAAGTGTACGAAAAAGGCATATCTGATATAACAGAACCTGAAAAGCTGTGGAATGTTCTCTCTTTTGAAGATAAGCAGACAGTAGTTGATAGTTTAATAAAAGTAATACGGATTGGGGACGAAAAACTGGAAATCGTGTGGCGGATCTGAATGCATCTGACAGGAACCGCCAGACGGATTAAATTTGGAGATCTGCTTAAACCGTTCCGGTTTGCTTCACCGAAACGTTGGAAGTGAACAATTTCCCGAGCGCGAAGAAAACGAATTGGTTCGCATACATCGGAATCATGCACAAGGCGGAGAATATTTTCATAGGTGCTGCGGGCTTTTTGCTCTGCCGCCATATCTTCAAATAAATCCGTAACAGGATCTCCTTTAGACTGGAATTCACAGGAATTAAAAGGAATGCCGCCTGCCGCCTGCGGCCAAAGTGCAAGTGTATGGTCTACATAGTATTTATCAAATCCACTGCGCTCAATTTCATCAATCGAAAGATTTTTAGTAAGCTGGTAAATAATTGAGGATACCATTTCCATATGTGCCAGTTCTTCGGTGCCTATATCGGTAATATAGAGACTACTCTATAACCCCCGTAAACAAGGGATATTATTTCTGTATCATATCAGATCATAAAAGAAAAGGGAAGATATGATATGCAGCAAAAATTAAAGAGTGCTACATTTGAAAAAATTATACAGTCAAATTTGACAAGCTCGGAATTGAACTTCATAGTATATCTGACTCATTTTCAGGACGATAAAGGAACTATTACAGGTGTATATTACAAAGATATATGCGAAGCAGTTAAAATCTCATTTCAGACCTTTTACGATGTTTTGAGGGGGCTTTCCGAAAAAGGTATTATAAGTTACAAAAAGAAAAACTATGATGATTGGGATATTACAATCTTAAATAATGATTTTTCTTATGAAAATGCGCTCAAAGAAGGCTATATAAGCATGGGATATGATATATTTAGTGATCAGGAATTTTTCAGGATGAAGGCACAGGAAAAACTTCTGGCAATGCATATTATGCGTGCATCTGGTGGCGGAAAAAGATCTTATTGTATAGGAGTTGACAAATTCTATGCAAAATTTGTAAATAGTTTAGGCGTTACAAAAAGGGTTTTACGCGGATACCTTAAAAATCTTAAAAAATTTTTCTCTATTGGAATGAAAGAAGGAAAAATATGGGTAACAGTATTAAAACGAGCAAAAAAGAATGTTTCCATGACAGATAAAGAAGCGTTCTCCTGGCATAGTTCAAGAGTATTGTTCAGGAGAAATCGGATTAAGAGAGACAGTAAGGTTTTTGATGGCATTGTAGCGCTGATCGGGCAGTACGCAGAACAATTGAAAGATAAAAGCGCAGAGTATGTAGCGAATGCAACCAAACGCTGCTTACAGCTTCATAACGCCGGTGTTAAATCAGAGTATAAATGGAATAGAGAAATAACAGTACGATACATACATCATCTTTTGTTACAGGAGATCTAAAAATAGATTAGCCAAACTTTTAAATTAGTTTGGTTTACTTAGCGTTAAGGAATAAAGTTATTTGCAAGAAAAATGAAGAAAATAGTTCATCAATTTCTAAAATCTTTAAGAGCCGGATAATAATTTTTTTAATCCTGCTCTTTTTTATGTGGAAAAAAAGATAAAAGATTCAAATTTTATAACACCATAAGATAAAAGATTCAAATTTTATGCGCATAAAAAAGAAAAATAATTCAAATTTTATAGCATTTTGAAAAAAACAATTCAAATTCCGTACAGACAGAAATCATTAGAAAGCCCGAAATTACAAGAAAATTTGAGAAATGATATTTTCAGCATATTTACTCTAAATATATATATTGTTTTTTATGTTATAGATATTACTTCTCAAAAATAAATGATATTTTTTTAAAATTTGACAGGTGGCTTCGGAAAGTTATCTGAAAAAAGTTTTGTAATTTTTTCTTGACAACGTTCACGGATTCAACCATCCTACATTCACAAAAATAAACAAAAAGGGAGGAATACACTTGAATGATTCTATGGAAGAAGCACTTAAAAAAATTAATGAACTTCTCGCAAAGCAGGAAAATGAGCGAGAAAAAGCATTAAAAGAGATAAGAAGTGAATTATTAAAATTTAATTCACCATTAGGAGAAGGTGAAGAAGAAAAAAATCAACAAGCAGATACGGAAACGGACAGTGAACATTCTGAAAGTATTGATCCAAAATCGGAGCCGGAAGAAATCTTACCGGAAGAACCACTGCTGATTGCCGTTTCAGGGGCAAAAAAACGGGTCGGAACAACACATTGTGCTGTCTCGATTGCAAATTATCTTGTAAGAAATGGAAAACGGACAGCTGTAATGGAATTTAATACAAGCGGAGAACTTGCGGCAATGGGAAGGTACTTTGATCAGACGTCTGAAGAGGAATTTTATTATAAAGATGTAAAATATTATGCTGAATGTACGCTGCAACAGCTGGATCAGGCCGCCGCATCAGGAAAATATGATTTTCTGGTTCTGGATTTAGGGAATTATACGGCAGAAAAAACTCTATTTTCAAGAAGTGATCTGAAATTTATGGTTTCGGGCGGAAAGCCGTGGGAATTAGAAGGATTATTTCCCATTTTCCATGAAATTAATAAAAAAATTCTTTTACAGACATATTTTATTTTTAATTTTGTACCAGAGAATGGGAAAGAAGCCATAGCCGCCGGAATGGGAAATCTGGGACAGGTGCTTTTTACATCTTTTATAGAAGATCCTTTTAAAGAAATGGATGAACATATTGAAGAAGTGCTGAAAGAATATATAGAGCATGAAGGAGATGAAATAGCAACTGTTATGGAAAAGCCCAGAAAAACAGCAAAATCATTATTCAGGAGGGAACAAAATGAAAAAAGTAAAGAACGAGGAAAACGAAAAAACAATCTTGTACAAACAGTACCAGCAACAGAATGATGAAGAAGAAACAGAGTTAGATCAGGATGCTGAAGAAGCGGAACTGGAAGCAAGAGAAAAAAAGAAAAATTTGATTGTTTACAGCATGATGGGGGCTATTGGCCTGCTTATTATATTTCTGTTAGCCGGAAGTATAATAAAAAAAGAAACTACGAAAGTAATTTATAGAGATGGAGGAAGTTCTAACCGTGTTCTTAAGACAAGTTCCGGGCAGATCAGCAGCGTAAGCGGAAATGGGCAGGAAAGCATAGTAGAAGAACGTATTGAACAAAATGAAGGCGATAATACAGATCTGTATGCCGTTGCTGTAGAAAATGGATTTACAGGTACAAGAGAAGAATTTTATGAGTTATTAAACAACTGGAATTATTCCGCGGATGAATTAGAAAGAAACTTAGACAGGCTGCAGTCTATGATACGCCAGGTGGAAGATGGCCAGGACGGTAAAGACGGGCAGGACGGAGAAGATGGTGAAAACGGCAGAGATGGGCAGAATGGCAGAGACGGTAAAGACGGCAGGGATGGTAAAGATGGGCAAAATGGCAGAGACGGTGAAAAGGGAAGCGACGGAAGATCCGCTTATGAGATAGCTGTTGACAATGGTTTTAAAGGAACAGAAGAAGAATGGCTTAGAGGAATCGACGGGGAAAGCGGTAAATCTGCTTATGAAGTTGCTGTTGAAAACGGCTTTAGCGGAACGGAAGAAGAGTGGCTTGCAAGCTTACAGGGACTGGATGGAAATGTAGCCGTAGAATTATGGGACCCTGATACACAGACATTGTATCTTATACCAATCGAACGTAACGAATGATATGAATTACATGGAAATGAAAGGAAACAGGATATGAGAAAATTAACAGAGAGCAGAGTTTTTGTTGTAATGTTAGGAATAGTGATGATAATGTCGGAATTTTCCTGTTTGTCGTTAAAAGCAAATGCGGAAGAAGTTACGGAACCGGAAAAAGAGTGGAACTGGTCTTTTCACTATACGGGAAACGAACAGGTTTTTACAGCGCCTTATTCAGGAGTATATCAATTTGAGCTGTATGGTGCGCAGGGAAGCAGCACAGGAAGCAAGGAAGGTGGAAAAGGCGGGAAAATAACAGCAACAATAGCACTTAAAAGAAATGAAAAAATATTAATTTATGTAGGCGGTCAGGATGGATATAATGGGGGAGGCAGTGGAACAGTATCATCCGGCGGCGGAGCAACAGATATAAGAATAAATGGAACAGAATTGGATCATAGAATTTTGATCGCCGGTGGTGGAGGAGGCGCAAACAATATCTATCCGGGTGGAAAAGGCGGTGCAAACCTTCCGGGAACAGGAACAACTTCCGAAAAAGGAGAAGATTCACCAGAGGGCGCTGGTGGCGGCGGTGGTTATCAAGGCGGCAGTGCAGGGACAGAACATATTGTACCTCACACACATCAGGGAAATAATTTGTATGGCGGAAGCTGCTACAGCCCGGATTATCACTACCATAGCGGAAGCGAAATTAGTGGTGGCGGATGTTATACGATTCCTAACCTGCATGGAGAACATACAGATAATTGTTATAATCATACGCCAATTGTAGAAGGATACTGGAAATTTTCCGGTGTAGAAGCTGGAAGCAGCGTTCCCGGAGCGCAGCCAGCGTATGTTTTTACCTGTGACCTGTGCGGCGCCCGGATGACAAGTAGCGGTACCGGAGATTCCGGCAAACACTGCCAGCAGGGAGGCGAAAGAACTGACTTGATATGCGGTTTAGATCCATCTACTGTAATATCATATGGCTTGGGATGCGGAAGAGGAGAGGGTGAGCTTACCGGCTATCATTTATCCTGTACGACAGCATATAATGAATACAATGTAAAACAATCAACAGGCGGAACGAACTATTTTAATAATGCTAATTGCAGCATGGCAGTAAGTGAGGAAGGTGTTAATGCCGGTGATGGAAAATGCAGCGTAAAACTGATTACTTTGTATAATCTTTACTATGACGGTGTAGAAAGTTTGAATGTTTACTACAATGGTATAAAAGTAAAAAAAGTATATTACAAAGGAAATTTGATCTACCGGGAATAGATTAATATGATAAAGACAATAAAAGGATAAATGAAATGTATAAAAAACAGCGCAATTATGAAAATATACAAAAGTATCGTTTTACAGGAATCGGAATATATGAAATACCACAAATACAGCCACAAAAATATGATAATTGCGAATGGATCGGATTTAATTATGCTATGCTGGAAAGGCAAAAGACAGAGAAATAAAAGGGATTCATTTTTTTTTTGATGATTATCAATTTATACGTTTATGGAATAATATTGATGCTTATCTGCCTATGTTGAAACAATGAAAAACCCCTGAGCCGATCAAACTCAGAGGTTTTTTCTATTTCACTTTTTTAGCGCTGAAAATTTTAGGCGCCGTTGACTTCCGCTTGGGTGCAGATACCTCCTCCTTATATTGTCCTGTATTCAATTTAGGCCGTTCTGCCTTTTTATTTTTAGTATTCACAGGGGCATTGGTTTCAATGGCTGTAAAAGATCCCGAAGCTCTGGGGGTATGTTGTTGTTTAACGGTTTGTCTGGCGCTGCTTGCAGCTGCTTGTGCCTGTGTATGAGAATAGGCTGGCGTACTCTGCTTTGTAGCAGCATCTTTGCCGCCCTGAATGCCCTGATTTTGAACGGAAATATTGTTAGACGATAAATTGGGCATATTTGCATTTAAAGACGAAATAGAGGCATTCTGGGAGCTTGCAACAGACATGTTTTTACCTCTGTCAAGCGTTGGACGTTCAAAAGAAGATGAAGTAATCGTTTTATTGTCATCCGTTCGCATATCAACGTGTGCTTCCTCTGTAGTGGCAGCCTGAACTGTTTTAGGCGCGACTACCGGTGTCCGAAGCCTTGGTCTGTCTTCAAATTTTATAATATTTGAGTAGTTTTCTGAGGCAGCTGCATTTTTCCTTTCAGTCCGGGCTTTTTCTTTTTCATATGCCCGCATTTCATCCAGCGTTTGATTTGCTGCCACCATTCTGAGTCGGATGGAACCATAATCTTTTCTGCGCTCATTTTCCTGTTCCTGCTTTTGCATAGATTTATACAGATCAGGACGTGCATGCTGCAGAGTCATTTTCTGCATGGTATCATGTGCGGAAGCTTCTTCTGCACGTTTTTCCATACCGGCTTTCGTCCATCCCATTCCATGCATACCGAGAGATACTCTCGTTGCAACGCTTGTGATAGCGTCTTTAGTATGTGCAGCGGCATTCTTTGCGTCATTTGCAGTTCCCTTTGCAGCGCTCGGGATATTTTTAATCTGATTTACCGTTTTGGGAAGATTCTGGGCATTCAATCTGTTACGGAGCATGGCATTAGCATATGCCGGAACTTCAATGGCTTTTTGTACATTGCTGAATGCATGGATGATCTTATCCCGTTCCTTGTAAAGAAAGAAAATTGTTACGATCTGGAAGATTAAAGCCATAAACCAGCCTAGATCTCCAGTAGCATTAAAAATAATGCTGTCAAGTTTTACAATAAGACCGAGTGCCAAAGTAATAATAAAAATACATACCTGTACTTCTATAAATTTTTTAAACCATACGTTAACAATACTTTGATAACTCGGGAAAAAGGCAAGGATCAATATAAGAGGAGCTATCAATAAGTAAAAGATAGAAAATATTTGATAAGTGAACATAATACCCGCTACGGCAATATACAGTATACTTTTAATCATAATAACAATCAAATAGATTAAGCTGTTTCCAATTTTGGGGAAAACGCGTCCTTTTGCAAATGCCTGAGTTTCGGCATACTGTGCAACGAGATTTTCCCTTTCTTCTGATCCGGGCAGAGTAGACAGAAACTTTTCAGCCATTTTATCTTCATCTTCACCAAGGTCAACACCGCCAAATTCCAGAGATTTCCAGGGCTCATGTACCATGTTCTGCCACAAAATACCTGCAGCATCGATGGCATAATCCTTTAAGGTTGCTTCCGCGTCATTTGCTAAAGAGTTCACACCTGTAAATGCTGAAAGACTTACAGATTTAGTAATATTTGAAGAGTATTTTAATACAGTAGAAGAATCATTTACTAAGAATATGGAAATCAGTATTAAAATAATTACTTTGCAAAATTCTGTGAGGATTCCAACCATGTTCTGCTGTAAAAATCTCTTTAAAACTGTAACGGCAGAAAAAAAGAGCGCTAAGAGAAGTAATGGTTCAAATACACTGTTTTTAAGAAAAGCCTGCATGGTATTAATAATATCCGAAAAATAGTGCGTAATATCAAACGTTAATGAACGATAAAAAAAGTTGATTGCAGCATAGGCAATGGATTTAACCATTGAAAAAATAACATTAGCAAGACCATTAAACACTTCAAATAAGCCGTCCAGTAATCCTACTTTATCTACATCAAGAGAATAATTATCACGATAGCTATCCTGCATAAATTTTGCGGGACCATCCGCATGACTGTTTAGATCTTCAATCTGCTTTATGCCGGAGGCTTCTGCCGTTGCAGCCGGAATCAGTGAACAACAGAAAATCAAGCAAAGTATTAAAAAATACTTACAAAATCGTTTCAAGTAAATCCCTCCTCATCCGCGAATAGAAACCGCGGTCGTCTAAAATATTTAAAGTTACATCCTTTCATTTCCGGTTCAAAAGTAGTGCCGGTGACCGGATTATAATTATTTGTGCCGGAACTAAGTGAAATGCCAACACGGCCGTTAGGACGTTCCGCATAGCCATAAGATTTTCCGGCACAATGAATCCAGGCACGTTTTCCGCCTATTTCACCTATGTAAATTCCGACATGGTTGTATTCGCCGGGTTTTACATTTCGTGGTTCTTTTAAAAATCCAAGATCGCCAATCTTTAATTCACTTCCTGATATGGGATCGGAAGCGTAATATTGGATTGCAGTACCGGATACCGCAACACCTGCCGGAACCCGCCCGCCGGCGCTTACACCAACCCCAAAACATTGTATGTATACCCAGTCTACATACCCGGAACAATCAAGCGGCCCTACGGGAGTGCCGATATGAGGACTTTTTGCGCCTAAGAGATATTCCCAGTTCATAAGCGAGACGGCAACCCTTGCCAGATCCGCGCGGGTAACACTGCCGGTAATTGATGGTACTGTAATTTCTTCAAATTCTTCCGGAGGTGGAAGATAACCATATAATTCCGGCAGGTATAAGCCCTCATAAAGTTCGATAACGCCGTTGGCAGTATTTTCATCCAGTCCGATCAGGTTCTGTAATACATAAAGATAATCCAAATTGCTTAGCAGGGTCGCATCACAGATTACTTCGTCAGTGCATTTCCATTCTGCTTCCTCATGGATTGCCACTACAATATCCGTTGCATCTTTATAATCAAGAGAATCCCGGCTGCGTTCGATATAGGCAAGTATTTCATCACATCCGGTATACAGCACTGTTTCCGATAACTGCCAGTCCTGGCCGATTATGTTATTGCCGGCATCATAAATGGGCTGCAAAGTATACAGATCTTCCTGTAAAATACAAAATTCCAAGGCAGTTATCAGAGGATTTTCCTCTTCGATACTGTCGTTTCCTTCCGACTTTTCCCGGATGGCGTCACACAGCATAGTAATATCCCACGGGATGCCAAGCTCTGACCCGATATACTGATAACTCCACGCTTTATCGGGAGTAGCAGTTACGGTAAGCGGTACGTTTGTCCCGCCGGTATTGGCAAAAAATAACGGAATAATGAAAACCGGGAGCAAAGCAAAGATTAATGGCAGTGCTATAATAAGCAGTACTTTTTTCATTCTTATACCCATCTGCGCGTTGCGGCGCGCCCATAGCCGTTAAAACGGACTTAAAATCAATAGGTTGAATACGCATTTTTATTCAACTTGTTCTCCTCTTATACTTTGGTCAGCAGTTCTTCTATGCTAAATTCAAGATCTGATATATCCGCTTCGTCGTCATTAGTTCCCGGAATAAAATTAGTTATCGGATCAGAATCTGTTTTCAGATCAGAATCGATCTTCGGATCAGAAGGTGTACCGGAAGTCTCTTTAACGGAATTTGGAAGCATTGTCTGCTGTGTAGGTTTTGCAGGAGGATCATCTGTTGTAGGCGTTGTGCTGAATACATCAATAAAATCCTGAAATACTGCATCAAAGTCCAGAATCCCTATATGCTGATCCAAGTCTTGAAAGAGACATTGCCCGTTACCAAGATTTTTAATAATATCTTTATTTTCTTCCGTACTTTCCAACCCGAGATATTCGCACATCCTGACAGCCTCACTGTCATTTGTTGTTTGAAAACAAAACTTATAACTAATTGTATTTTTAATGCCTTCTGTCGGAATATCCAATACGGAATGTCCGTTAAATATAATGCCGGTAAATAAAGACCTTCCCATTCTGGCAAGAAAATCATAGAGCTTGACACCTTCCGCTGTTTTGCCAAGCGCCCACGATTCATCAAACAGAATAATTTTGAATACGGGACGTTTTACCAGGGCAAATTTCTTTGCAAAGTGGGAAAGCACCATCATGATGACTGTAGAAAGCATTTCTTCTGTGGTATAGTCTGCTTTCGACGTTTCCGGGCTTGGTAATTTCAGATTCTGGATCTGAAGAATATTCAGGCGGTTATCCAGATTAATTGCCTCTTCCGATCCATCTCCAAACAGCAGTGTACTCATTCCGGCAACTTCCTGTAACCGTAACCGGCGGGCAAGAGCGGATGCCGTTTTGCATAATTCATCTGCAGCGGCAAATTGTTCCAGTACAGCGGCAAGATACAGCATGGAGGGAGTATGGCTGCCTGATTTATAGTCTTCTTTCAGCTTCTTTGCAGCGGTGAGAAGCGCGGTGTATTCCGGTGAAGTCGGGCTGATCCGAAAAAGTTCTGAGATTACATTAAGTGCAAGTTCGTTTGCCATATCAATATCTTCTTTGTAGATATTGTAGGGGTCAAGTGTTCCTTTAAAAGCAGCATCCGCACTCAGACTTACAAGATTAATCATGCCATCAAAAATATGGAAATCTGTTATCCAATGAGTACGTTCGCCTTTCGGATCGAAAATAAGTCCATAACCGCCGTATAAAACGTTGAGTACCAGTAAAAGATTGGCATTGAAGGATTTACCGACTCCCAGATTGCCAAAAAAAGTTGCGGCAGCGGATTTATTGCGCAAAGGCGCCTGTCCCATGTCTAAAAATACCGGTTTCCGCTCGGCGCCTGTCGTACCAATATAAGGGCCGTTTTTATCCCCTAGTTCATGTACGGCGCCTATGATGCCGCTGGAAAGGCAAAGAGGGGTAAGCTGCAACACATAATCGGAAATGGGTTTACAGTTGCTTGGAATAAACTGCATATATAGCTTTAGTTGGTCTGCAAGAGGACGTTCCACGACAAACTGCATATCTTCGTAAGCCTCTTTTATTAAAATTACTTTTTCTTCTAACAGTTCAGGACTGTCAGCCGAGAGGCAGATCGTGATGGAAGTACTCAAAACTGGTTCTCTGTATGTGCGGATCTCATTTTCAAGAGTATCCGCGGATTCCTGTCCTTCTAAAAGATCCTCCGGGATACGGGCATTTGCTTCTGCAACATTTCCGATCTGGCTGGATAATTCACGCTTTTTCAGATCGATCTTATGTAAAGAATCCCGGTATGCATTTGATTTTAAAGAGATACATACTTCAGCCTGCGTATTATACTTTTGCAGCATATATAACCATTCGCATCCGGGAAACTCCAAAGGTTCCGGCACATGGGTAATCACAAGAAATGTCTGGTAAGAAGTCTTGCGGTTATGCTTTACGGTTATAACACGGTTGTGGCTGCGTATCGTTCCGGAAAATAAATTTACAATATCATGCCCGTAAGGGCGCACAATCGTGTCTGTTTTTCCCAATGGGATCTCTACAGCGTCCGGTTTCCATTCGTTAAAATTTCCATCTGCATAGAAGAGTGGAAGAGGTTCATTAAGCCCCCTGAATGCCATCCTCCTGAAGAGCATTTGTAATTCACTGGATGTAACTGCCTCCAGATTCATTTTTTTTGACTGCGCACTGTAAAATTTGTTTGCTGTCGAAATACTTTTTTTGATCCGGCTCCTTAAGACGTCCCTTGTATCAAGATTCAGCGCCACATTTATTGCATTGATCGGATCTTTTATCATATATTGGTATGCGTCACGCAGAGTATCCATAAAATCCGGATTATCTTCATTCAGCTTGGCGACCAGATAAAACCGGTAATCATTAACTTCGCCGTTGGAAGTCAGCGTTTTTTCCAGGTATTTTTCCGTATCCTGCGCATGATTGCAGGCAGCATCATATAAAGCATCCGTTTTTCGTATCCTGCCGCGCAGCATCCGAAAATGCTCTTTGTTATTTTGTTCCATAGGGATGATTAAAATTTGGGCGCGTGAAATCAGCCCGGATAAAAATCTTGCTGACTTATAGAGCAGCGCAATCTTGCTTTCATCATCTAAAAAATCGTAATCATAGCCGATCAGACGAAAGGCAGCCCAACAGCTGCCATCCTCATTAAAAATCAGATTATCTTCATAATATTTGATAGGACATTTCATAAATCAAAACCCTCCTTTACTGCATTTCCAGTTTAGTTTCAGATTTTCTTCCCCTGCCGGATGTTTTGTAAATTTTTCCATGTAAAATCCCCGTTCAGTAATGAGATATAAGAAAATGCCGAGTAAATATTTTAGCGGGTTTTTACCGTCTAGTTTCTTTTTCATAAGGTACTGCGCGCTCAAATACGGCAGTACCAGATAGCGTAAAATAACCGGGATGTTTGAGAGGAACGGAAGCAGTCGTTCCAAACCCATAAATCCTAAAAGGACAAAGATGAAAACCACAATCGTATAGGGATTGATTGGCGCCGGCAGGATCATATCAAACAGGGAATAAACCTTTTTTTCCACAGTCCATACTTTTGAGTAGGAATAGAGTGTAACTTTATTGATTTCCTGATTATTATTTGCCATATGTCCACCTCACGTCATTGCAGGCCGACAGCATTGGCAATGGCAGTCCCTATTGTTGTAAATATACTTGGATTTTTAATAAAAAAGCATATGCCGGCGCCTACAATAATGGTGACAACACAGGCGACCGTATTTCTTGCCACAGCACATTTAATCATGATAATCACAATAACAACGATTGCTACCCAAAACAGCTGTTCTAAAAGCCATCTGGCGCCATCTTCAGCATATTTGGGACCAGATGATCCCTGATCTGCAAAGCAGGTTGAACAGCAGGCAAAAATAAACGTAAACTGAATACAGAGATATTGTAGTACACTTACAAGTTTCTTTTTTTCGGTTTGCTGTGTAACATTTTTATGGTTTGTTTTCTGCATAGTCAAATCCTCCTAATAATTTAAATTCATTGTTTTCGTGTTCATATCTTGTATGTAATATCTGTCGCCTTCAGAACGTATTAACAAGTTATACTGCTGTGACAGGGCCGCATTGTTTCCGCTGTCTCTTATTTTAGTAGTTACCAGGCAGACATAGCCGTTAATTCCCTCAACACTGTAGCAGTTCAGGCTGGTAATGGAATCAAACTTATATCTACCATAGAGCCCCCAGAATGTGCTTTTATCCGCCGTAGAGCTTATGTAATAATCGATTACGCTTTGGTCAGCTTCATAGTAGGCGGAAAAGAAATTTAAAAGGGTAGTTTTAATATCCGCAGTTACGGCGTCGCCTGCCCGGCTGCCGGAAACCGCAGACGTATCATAATCACCGGCTAACAGGCTGTCTGCTACAAATATTGGAAGATCTTCAATCATATACGCGCCGCCTGCAGCATAGACAGGGATTTTCAAGTAGGACTTGTCCGTTTTGGTATGGGTAATGTTCGTAATAGTACCGTCCTCGTCAGTGAAAGAGTCTGTGTAGGTATATGTAATGTCGGCAAGAACATAAACATCATACTGATTTTTAGAATATTGTTCTTTTCTATATGCCTGTACATAGGTAGCTTCCGCATTTGCTGAAAAATCAGTGATGTCAGTCATTGTTAGAAAACGGTCGCTGACATAGGGCTGCAGGCGGTTTTTATAGCCTTTTTCATCTTTTACGGAATAAGTCAGGTATTCCCTTGCGAAATTCTGTGCAAAACTCATGATTTCTTCATTTTCGCCTTTAAAAGAAGCAAATTCCTGCTTAAAATTTTTAATGGTCTGGTTAATCTGTTCTTCGTCCGTAGGCTGTGCTGTGACCAGAATCCCTTTTATAAAAAAGAAAACGATAAAAGCCCATAGAAAGACACGCAGAACCTTTAAATAACCATTTCTTTTTAAGACATAATTCTTTTCCTTTGGTTTGCGTACATCTAAAATTTTTTCCTTGTTTTTTTGCTGTTTTTTCATGATTCCTCCTTTATTTCTTCTTTTCCAAAATCTAAATTCAGATCATAAGCATCCATTTCCCGAAGCTGCGCCTCCCAGTCGATAGATGCAGCGTCTATATCCATATCCGTAAAAGCGGAAGTATTGGATTTATGGAATTTGGAAGATTTGGCAGCCGGTTTTGCCCTTGGCTGTGCTGTATTTTTGGATTTTGCTGCCGGTACCGTCTGTGCATTGCTCTTTCCAAGTCCTGGCGTCAGGATCTGTCCGGTACTCACATCCAGAGAGCGCAGGGCAGTATTATCATTAAAATAATAACTTTGAAATTCCGTTATTTCGGCGCCCTGTTTAAACATAAAGCGTCCTTTTATATCAGACAGATCCGTTGCATCTGTGGCGCCAAGAACAATTTCACTGGCTGCCTTATCCGCAAAACGTCCTGATACACGAAGCGGAATATTGGTCTTGATCTGTCCGGTAATAATATTGGCATCTGGCCGCTGTGTTCCTAAAAACAGATTAATTCCGGTAGCTCTGGAAAGTCTGGCTAAAGTGGAAAGGTGCGCTTCCAGCTTTTCATAAATAATACGGTCATTTTTGGAAACACCTTTTTTATCAAGCATTTCAGCGATTTCATCACAGAAAACGCCGATCCGGCACAGTTTTTCACTGGAGGAACGGTTATATTCCTGAATGTTTTTAACATCCATGTCATTGAATAATTCCAGTCTTGCTTCATTTTCACGAACCAGCAGTTCCAAAACTTCTACCGCGCGCTCCCTTTTTATGATGACTTCTCCAAACTGTTTGTATTGCTTTCCAAACTCAACGCCGCCTTTGAAGTCGATCATGATTACTTGAGCGCCCTGCAGCGCTAACTGCCATAGACAGCAGCGCAGTATTACGGATTTACCGGAGCCGGTTTCACCGGCAATCAGGATATGCGGATTTTTATTTAAATTAAAAGATATAGTTGATAATGCACTGACTCCAAGTGTAATGACGCCGTCTTTTTCGGAATGATAAGCATCTTTCCATGTGATATACTCCGGGATGGTACAGTCGCTTGGTACCGTAGTAAGGGTAATTATTTTTTTGGAAGAAGTGCTTTGGATCTTTAAAATATTGCAGTCGAAAGCAGTTTCCAGATATTCCTTGTTCTTTTTCCATTCACTTAACGGGATCGCACTTTTAAAAGTCAGATATTTCTTTTTTCCTTCTGTCTTAGAACCGCAAAATTTAGGGTACTTTCCATTTCTGCTTTTAAAGTGTATCGTATCAAATTTTTCATCATATTCTCCCGCATCGTTCCCTGTAAAACACCCTAAGATAAAGAGATAAAAAACAGGCAGTAAAAACAAAAAGATAAAAATGCCTTTACTTATCTCTGCTGCAAAGGGCAGAAGTATGTATTTATCATGGAAAATATAAATAAGCACGGATAAATAAAGCGTCAGCAGGAAAGGAACTATAGTAGTTCTTCTGTTCAGATTTTTTATGCCTTTAAAGCAATTTAAGAACAGAGACTTTAGTACGCTAAATATTAATAGGAAGAAGTCACCTATAAAGTTTTCCATTTCTTTGTCAATATTGCTCATGTAGTATTACTCCTTTGTGGTTTAATGCATAATTTACGGTTATACAGATACCGCTTTGTAGTAGAAAATCGTTTATGTCGCATACGTTCCTGGACGGCCGCATTGATTTCCTTTTGTTCCAGATCCCTTTCCGCTTTTAGTTTGCTGCAAAGCTGCTGGGAAAAGATCCGTCGGAAGTCATGACATTCAAGATGCAGCCGGTCCGCTTCTTTCCTCATATGCGCCTCCGAATAAAAAAGATTCCCTTCAGGATGTTCTTTTGTAAATTTCTGTAAATGCTCATATAGGTAAGCGTCAGGAAGGCATTCTACACAGCCGTTACTGCCTCCTTTACCGTGTTTTACGTCCACATGGATGATTTTTCCGTCAGAATCATTAAAATGCAAATCTGAGGCTTTTAACGCGCCAAGTTCTGATACGCGGAGTCCTGATATAAGTGCAAGCCGGTAAGCATATTTCAATTTAGGATTGTCTATCTGGTTTACCGTCCGCCTGATCGGATCAAGATAGAGGTATTTTTTCGGCTTTTTGCTTCGGTTGCGTTTTTTCATGCTGACACAGTGAAAGTATTCTTCGTCAGGCAGTGGAAGAGCCGGATATAATTCTTTTAAATGAATCAGCCCATTTTTAGCTGCACTAAATTCATTCCGGGTTTTAAAACGTTCCGGAAGTTCGGTTTTGATAAAATCGAGATCGATTTCTGCAAGGTCATTGAACTGTTTGTCACGGAAGAGTTTCACCACGGAAGAATAGTATTTCCGTGCTGTATTTTTACCGTAGATCGTATTCAGATATTCTTTATATGGTTCCAGTAAGTCATATTTCATAGTAAAAAATCCCTCGTTTTGACGTGTGCTGAATGATTAAGTTAATAGGATAAATTAGTACCACAAAAAAACCTGATAAATATTGGTAAAAACGGTACTTCCAGTACTCCACGATAATAGGCTAGATTACATAGTAATCTAGCATGAGGATATGTGTACATGACCGAGCCGGTTTCCGTGCGTTCCGTATCAGGCTGTATTTTGGCAGCATGATACGGAATGTACGGGAATGGGGGAGGGAATGTACACATATCCTCGTATGTCTCAAAAGACTTTTTGAGACATACAGATAAAGGAGCAGTCAGGATGCCTCCAGCTGTTTGAGCATCCGAAAAACTTTTGTATCGATCCAAATATAAGGCAGCTGTTCTTTAGAATCCGCTTCATAAACCCGGCGCGTCAGACGGCGGTCTTCCGCACTGATCCAGTGCAGTGTTTTCCAGACCTTAAGCTTATTGTTTGCTGTTTCATAGGCATTTTTATTAAGCAGCGCCTCCAGTTTATCCCGTTTGATAATCAAAAACCCTTTCCGGCACGGAGTATTGCTTTCTTCCAGATAAGAACAGATTGCAATAAATTCTTTAATATAACGATACAGCATTAATGATTCTCCACAGCAGCCAATGCATCTGCCGGATTAGCCGTCATACAGTTCAGGATGGATCTGTTAACGTAATAAACAGTCTGCTTGTCATTAGTAAAAACATATTTATTGTTTTCAGACCGGATCAGCATAAATCCGGCACTGTATTCCCTGAACTCTTTGAGCGGAACAGAGGAATTGTCATTTATGATCTGCTCAAATGTATTTTTCTCGATCTTCAGATAATTTTTGGCATTTTTGGAGGCATAGGAGTAGGGAATAAATGCGCCCTCATCCAAAGCTTTTCTGATGACTGTAAAGAAGGAAGAAAAAAATTCTAAAAGATTTTTTTCTATAAGTTCCGGTGTATCCGCTGTGTAGCTTTTTAGTTCTTCCTGCATTTTTTCTAATTCCTCCAGTTCACCGGCAATGGCTTCCAGTTCGTTTGTCAAGGAAAAATTTTGATTTTTTAAATGCTCATTTTCTTTTTGCAAAGCAAAATAAAGGTCGATCAGGCGGTTATATTTTTCTTTTAAAATTTTGTTTTCCCGTTCCGGGAGAATAACAGCAGCTTCCATATTTCGTAAATCTCCTTTCTTAAAATTGCTGGTAATTTTTTTGAATGTAGGATGGTTGAATCCGTGAACGTTGTCAAGCACTTTTTTGAAATAATTATTTTCATAATTAAAAAAATATAAAAATTTGCTTGACAAAGTGTACTATGTACACTATACTATAAATATAAAGAGAGGAAAGGAAAACTAAAATGAACAGAGAAGATTATGGGAAAAAAATTAATTATATAGGTGAAGCGGTTCGCGTCATGGAATTTGACTCTGAGCAAAAATTTGAAGTTGGAAAGATTTATAAACTTGGAATCCATTGGGCAACTCCGGATGCTACAGATGAAGATTTCTTAGAAGGAAAAAAATTTACATATGTATTTCACTGTAAACAATGTGAAGGATATAAATTAAATTATGATAATCTTACAGATGAAGATAAATATGAACTTGATACGGATGAAGACGCATTTGGAGAGTGTGAAGTTTTAATTGATGCCGAAAAGCAATTTAAAATAATATCTTTTAATGGTGGTTATGTAGATGATTATGAGACAATCTATCTTGCAGAGATTGAAGTAGAGATTGCTTAAAATATGTAGGTAAATGATATGGTATTAAAAGAATGTATTATTTGTGGAAGAGAATTTGAAGCGAAAGGAAATAATGCAAAATTCTGTTCTGAAAAATGTAGAAATGCAAAAATTCCGACAAATGACCATGTTGGTGAAGTGCATTATGAACTTAAAATAAAATCTGCATATAGGCAAAAATCTATTTTATATGCAGAATGTGAATGTTCATGTGGCAAAAAGTGTACGGTAAGATACGATTCAGTCTTAAGTGGTAATACGCAATCCTGTGGTCATATCGGTGAAAAAAATTTATTAAAACCTTCTGATTTGAAAGACAAAACAAATAAAAATGGAGTCAAAGCTCTTTATAAAATCGGCAAAATAGAGGGGAGTTATATTTGGCATTGCATTTGTACATGTGGAAAGGAATTTGATACTACTGTTGAACTATTTCCTAAAATAAAATCCTGCGGATGTCAGCAGGAGATAGCTAGGAAAGAAATAGCAAATACAGTATTAAAAGATTATCGTGAAACTGCAAGGCAGGACGGAACATCAATATATGCGATTCAAGACAAAAAGCTATTGAAAAATAATACATCAGGAGTCCGGGGAGTCACATGGGATAATGCTCGACAAAAGTGGCTTGCACAAATAGAATTTAAAGGAAAAAACTATTTTCTTGGGCGGTACTATAAAAAAGAGGATGCTATAGAAATAAGAAAAATTGCAGAGAAAAAAATTTTTGGAAATTTTATAAAATGGTTTGAAGAAAAATTTCCAGAAAGGTGGAAAAAAATAAACAAAAATGGAGATAAAAAGATATAGACAAAAAGCAAAGCTTACTCAAAAACAATTTTCAGAACTTTTTGAAATTCCAATTGATGATGTTAAGAGCTGGGACGTTGGCAGAAGAAAGCCACCAGTGTGGGCCGAAAAACTTATTATAGAAAAATTAGAAGCTATTATAAGAGAAAATAAATAGAGAATTACAACAAAATAATGAAGGATGGATTGTGGATCATTATCGGATGTTGATAATTGAGAGGGGTAAAAACACATAATATGAAAAAAACAATTTTAAATGGAATAGAATATAAAGTTATAACTGGAATTGGAACTTTTGAAGAAAAATTAAAAAAGAATGGTTTTCAATATATTGTTAGAAATATTAAAAATTTTGAATTGCATAGTATGGAATTTACAAGCTATCGTCTTAAAATATATACATATCGTTCGATGAAAACAAATAATCAGGTATATGTTGCTTCTATTGAATGGAGTGATTTAGAAGACATCTATTTTTTAACTTTTCAAAGCTATACTGAAATAAGCGATGAAACTGCGATTTATTTAGAAGAACTATATTCAAATAATAAATTGGAAATTTTTAATGAGTAAAACTTTAGTATACTGTATTTATAAAGTGTCCCAATTTGGGACACTTTTGGGAAGAATATATAATGGAAAAAATTTGGTTTCCAAAATATATTGTTCAGGGTATAATAAAATTGATGAAAGAAGATGATTTTTTGAATACAAAAGAACAAACCGATCAAAAACGGATACATTTGCTGGATTTACAGCGTTTAGAATCCCTTCGGTATATAGACGATGAATTTATGACCGTTTGTCTTACAGATAATTTTGAAGGCGTAGAATTGATACTTCAGATTATTTTAAGACGAAAGGATATAAAAATTAAATCAGTTCGGACACAGGAACAAATGAAAAATTTGCAGGGACGTTCTGCTATTTTGGATGTTCATGCGATTGATAGCTCTAATAAAGAATTTGATGTGGAAATCCAGCGTTCAGACGCAGGTGCAGGTGCAAAGAGAGCAAGACATAATAGCAGCCTGCTGGATGCACATATATTAAAACCCGGAGATGATACAGAAAGCATTCCCGACAGCTATGTTATTTTTATTACGGAAAATGATGTAATGAAGGGGAATCAGCCGATATATCCTGTAGAGAGATATGTTGCTATTGGAGAAAACAAAGTTTTATTTGGTGATGGTTCGCATATTCTATATGTTAATGGTAAATATAGGGGTGATGACGAAATCGGAAGGCTGATGCATGATTTTTCGTGTATGAATCCTGACGATATGAATTATGAAGCACTTGCAAAAAAAGCAAGGTACTTCAAGCAGGATGAGAAAGGAGTAATTACAATGTGTAAAATGTTGGAAGAAATGAGAAATGAGGCAGTATTAGACAGTGCAAGGGAAACAGCAAAAAGAATGATAAAGCTTGGAAAGCTATCACTTGAAGAGATTGCATATTATATACCAGCTTTATCAATTGAAGAACTGAAAAAAATCGAAGCAGAGGTTATGCAGTTAGCATAAGAAAGAGAATATGTAATTAAACAAATTGTTAAAAAAGTGTCCCAAGTTGGGACACTTTTTTAACAGTAAACCATGTCATTTGCGGAAATATTTGTATTGTATTCGGTTAAATCGAATAGGTGTTAGTCCGTAAAAGGGGTCTGTACCTTCAATATTTTTATTGAGTTCGTGCCGACAATTCCGATATATGGACCAGAAACAATGTCAATAATGCCACCATTTTGTTGATCCTGTGAATCGCCCTGTTCAACCGGCTGGTTATATTCTTCTTTTAAAATTCTAAGTTCCTGTTCAGATTGGATTATAGTAGTTTTCATAAACTTTGAACTCCTTTCGCGAAAAAAATGATTAATTATTTTAGTAAATGTATGATGGTTAAATCCGTGAACGTTGTCAAGTATTTTTTAATAAATTTTCAGCATAAAAGTGTCCCAACTTGGGACACTTTTTTGATAAACGGAAGTAGTGGAAAATCTTGTAAATTCTTAAAAATTTATATATAATATTCCCATCTTATGAAGGAGGAAAGTGTTTAATACACGAAAAAACTTATATGAAAAAATGTAAAATACTAATTTTAATCTCAATGCTGCTATTATTTTTAGCAGGATGCGGAAAAAAAGAAGAGGAAATTAACCTTACAGAATTTGTCTCAGTCAGCTATACAGGATTCAACGGAAAAGCAAAAGCAAATATAAATTTTGACTTTCCAAGCTTTGAAGAAGTAATCATATCTAAGGTAGACAGCGAAGATATTTCGGTAATGCAGCTTGCAGTTTTAGAAGAATCAATCAAGCTTGAAGCAGACAAAAAGGAAAGCATATCAAACGGTGATACGATCAATGTATCTGTTTCATGGAATGACGAATTAGCTAAAAATATCGGAGTGAAGCTTACCGGATCAGAAATCGTAGTTGAAGTTTCTGCTATAGAAGAAGCAAAGGAGATTGATCTGTTTAAGGACATTGTGATCGATTATAGTGGAGAATCACCTTATGCAACTGCATCCGTAAGAAATACTTCCAGTGATTATTTTCTTTCAAGTATGCGATATACAATTGAGAATAGCGGCAACATTGCAAACGGTGACGAAATAAAGGTAATTGCAGATTGTGATGTGGAATCAGCGGAAGAAAAAGGTTATATAATAACAGAAACAGAACATACTTTTATTGCCGAAGGAATTGACTACTATATAACGGAATATTCCGAAATAGATGAAGAGACATTTCAAAAAATGGATTCTCAGGCAAGGGATCTGATAGAATCAAGATTAGCAAGTCACTATGATTCAATGATGTATCCTGATAATTGGTATATAGGTTTGGAATATGATGAAATTGTTAGCATTGATTTAACAAATGCATATTTTTTTGTTTTGAAAGAAGGACTTGAAAAAGATTATTCTTCAGTCGGAAACAGTATATTTTTGATTTATACAGTTACAACTAAAGATGAGCGGAGCCCAGAAGGTAAAGTAGCATATATTCCAGTATATTTTAAAGATTTTATTTTGCGCGATACCGGAATGGATGTAGTGATTACAGATGGGTATATTACAAGTACATATGATGTGTATGATAATTTATTTAGAAATATTGTAACTGCGAATAAGGAAAAATATTCCTATGAAGAAATAACATATTAGATAAAAATACGCACATTAGTAAAAAAACCGGTGTGCGTATTTTTTATGAGATTAATTATCACTTCCGGAAGCTGTCAAAATTGAAGATTCGCGCATATTTTTTTCTGATTCTTTTGCTCTTTTAAGCTTTAACTCTATTATATCTAATATTTCATTTTTATCATTTTCAGACAAACTCCGAAATCTGTTTATATATACCTCTTCTCGTTTATCCGAAGAAAAATTAAGGCCAGAAGCATTACCCGTTAACATCCAATCAATAGAACAATTTAATACTTTTGAAAGTTTAATTAGAGATTTAGTAGCTGGAAGTGCATTGCCATTTTCAATATCACTTAATGTACCTGAAGAAATCCCAGTAAGTTCCTTAATTTGCAATTGTGTTAAACCTAGTTTTTTTCTTTGAATTTTTATTCGTTCACCAATAGAGTTCATTTATCATACCTCCAAAAAATTTCCACATTTCGGAAAAACGAGATAAAGTGGTTGACATTCTCGTTTTTCCGAAATATAATAAGAAATATAGAAATAAAAAAATAATAAAAACATTGATAAATGGCAAAAAAACGCCATTTTTATTTTACCATTCAGAGTTTCAAAAGTAAACCAAAGGAGACCGACATATGACGAACGAACAAGAACTTCTTGAAAAATATATAAATAAAAATTTTGTTCCCGGAAGTGTCCGTATAGACTTAGTAAATGACAAAATCGTAAAACTTACGGATAAACTGGGAGATGAAATGAAACTAACTATAAATTCACACGGAGATATTTTGGATGCAGACACAAATCAAATTTATGCAAGTGGAGGATACAGACACAGAAAATCAGAATATTTTTTATGGGAAATTTTTTAGACTTCATTGATTCTATATTGAATTTTAGTGAATCGGGTACAGAAATGGAGGAAAAAAAGATATGAAGAATCAGGAAAAACTAATCAAAATTGTTCTATCAGATACGGACTGTGAAATGTTATTTGAATTATGCGGAAAAAATGATGTAAACGTCAGAACAATATTTCAGGATATGAAAACGAAATGTATAACGATTATCTGTCAGGATGGAAGAAATGCTATAAAAAAACAACAGCTGAAAATGGTCTTGCACGGGAGGAAGTCTTATGGATGAATTATGATATTCCCGAACAATTATCTTTGAAAATCTAAGTTTTAAGCAGGAGGTATAGAATGGCAAGGCAAACTTACATATATAACGATATAGAATTTTCTTCAATAAAAAGCTTATCAGAATACGCAAAGATCAACGAAAAGACCTTAACCGCAAGATTAAGAAGAGGCATGTCCATAGAGGATGCCTGTGAGAACACGGATTTACGCTGTAAATATTTTTTAGACGGCAATATAAAAAAATCCATAGTGCAGATCTGCAGGGATCAGTCTAAAGATACCGATCTGATAAGGAATCGATTGAAATATGGTTATTCGCTAAATGATACATTAAATAAACCAAAAAAGATCTCGAAACAGGGAAAACCTATCGTAGTAAACGGGATTTTGTACATTTCTATTGCAGCAGCTTTAAGAAAGCTGAATTTAATGGAAAAAGAAGCAACGATAAGGAGGCGGTTAAACGAAGGAATTACGACAGATGAAGCATTCAACATTATAGTTTAGGAGGGAAATTACAATGAAAACATTAACAAAAGAGTACTTAGAATGGAGTAAAACAGCTAAAAAAGCACAGATCGACAAAGAAATGTCAAACAAAAAAATTGCCGAAGAGCTTGGGTACAGCAGACAGCTTGTAACAGCGGTAATCAATGGGAGAAAAGAATCATCTCTTGCGATCGCAAGGATCAGCAGACAATTAAATATTTCCAAACCCAAATCGTTTACAGAAAACAATTGTACCCGAACCGGCACATAAAAAACCCTGTGAATCGTTTTTTGACAGACACTTCACAGGGTTTCACCCAAAACAAGAAAGTTCCATAAGAATACTTCCTTGTGACAGATTATAGCATAATGATTTTGTTTGTACAAGGTTTCAGGTGAGAAAATGAAAATTTATGGAGTGACAAAGGAATATATATGTCCTTGGTGTGGCAAAAAATTTTACATACCTTACCAAAGCAAAGGCGGCGGGCGTACCCAATGGATCTACAAACTGCGGATTGGTAACAGGCGTTATTATTATTGCAGTTATACCTGTTGGAATTATGCTAAAAATGTAATAAAACAGCTGAAAGAGGGGTCTTACAGATGACAGGGACAACGCACCGTCTGGCAGGAATCAGCGCCGGGATGGCTGCTGTGGAAATACTTCAGATGAATGATCTGAAAATCCAAACAGCTTTATTAACTGGATGTATCATAGGAAGTTTATTGCCGGATATTGACAATCCGCAAAGTACAATAAGCTATAAAGTACCATGCATAAGGGCAATTTACAGTCTTTTGCAAAAGATGATACGCATATTTGCAGATTTATTGCCCGGACGAAAGAAAGAGTATGTGAAAAGCAGCATAGGACACAGAGGGCTTACCCATTCGCTCTTCACTGCCTTTGCACTGCCTGCACTAATATTAGGATTGGGAAAAATAGTTTCTTTTCAAACGCATATGCTTTCATTAGGGTTAATGTTGGGGTTGCTCAGCCATATCCTGTTAGATTTATTTTCAGGAGGCATCCGTCTGTTTTTACCTTTTTCGCCGTATAACGTAAAAATGGCCAGGATAAAAACAGGGGGAGCGTTAGAATGGATTATTAGAATTGGATTTATGATGGTCTTAAGTTACCTGACAATAGAGTCCATAAAAGAATTACATATTATTGATTCAATACTTGAAATGATTTTTAGTAATCCACCATCAATGTATACTCCGACATTAGAAGAAGAAATATTATGGTCACTTTGGTAAAGAGAAATGGAATATAAAAAATTTCTTAAAAACTTTGTATTAGGAAATCAAAAAAATAGAAATCAGGAGAAAAAGATATGAATAAAAAAGCAAGTGTTATTTCCGTGGTTAACCAAAAAGGCGGAATCGGGAAAACAACAACAACCATAAATTTATGCAAGGCATTACAGGAAAAAGGATTTAAAACAGCAATAATAGAAATGGACCCACAGGGGAATGCAGCTACAGCATTAGGTTTTAAAAATGTGGAAATAACAACAAAAGACGTTCTGATCAGAATTTGTATGGAAGAAGAAATATCGCTGGATTACGGGATTTTACATAGTACAGAAGAGATCGATCTTCTTCCGGCAACGCCTGAATTGGCCGGAATGGAGTATGTGCTTTATGAATTAAAAGAAAAAGGGCGGACTGCCTTAAAAAAATACATTAAGATCATGGAAACGCATTATGATTATATTTTTATTGACTGCCCGCCTTTCCTTGGTCTGCTGAGTGCAAATGCGCTTATTGCCGCTGACAGCGTAATCATTCCCATGCTTGCGGAGCCGCTGCCTACACAGGGCTTGCAGCAGCTTCTTAAAACCATTCTGGAAGCACGAAAGAAAAGTAATCCTAATCTTAAGATTGCCGGCATCCTGTTTATGAATGTGGATCTTAGAACTGCAAATACGCTGAGTATTATAGAACAGATCCGGGCAGCCTATAAAAATAATATTTATGTATTTAAAACGCTGGTGCCGCGCCGGATCGCCGTATCAGAAGCCCAGGGCATGGGCAAAAGCATTTTAACCTATGAACCTAAAAATGATGCATCTAAAGCCTTTCTTGAACTTGCGGAGGAAATAATACATGGGTAAACAGACAACACAGCTTGATTTGGATCTAAACGTATATAATGCCTTGTTTGAAGAGGTTCCGACTAAAAATGAAAGTGAAGTAATTGATCTTCCTTTAAGCTATCTACATGAATTTAAAGATCATCCATTCCGGGTAGTAGATGATGAAAGCATGTATGAGCTTGCAGCGTCTATTAAAGAAAAAGGGGTTCTTTATCCGATTCTGATCCGACCGGAGGAAATGGATTCCTATGAAATTATTGCAGGACACAGGAGAAAAAGAGCATGTGAACTTGCCGGAAAAGAAACAATACCATGTGTTATTTTAGACATTACACACAGTGAAGCAGTAAAAATCATGGTTTATACAAATATCCAGCGTCCCAGCATTTCTATTAGTGAAAAGGCATTTGCATTTCGGATGGAAATGGAGGCAGCTAAAGCAGAAAAGGATTCAGGAAGAACGGACTCTTATTTAGCCGAAAAAGCAGGGCTGGGGCGAAGCACTATACAAAGGTATATCCGCCTGACTTATCTGGATCGGAAATTGTTAGATCTGATAGACAGTAATAATATCGGAATCACTACAGGAGAAGTTTTATCATTTCTTTCATCAAAAGAGCAGAAAAGCCTGCTTGATTACATGAATACAAACCGGATTAGTAAGATCAGCGGGGAACAGGCAGCCAAATTAAAAGAATGCAGCCAAAATAAAAAAATGGATGCAGAAGCTATGAAACAAATATTTTTTCCGGAAAAAGAAAAAAAGGTGAAAGTAACCTTAAATGCAAAGACACTGAGTAAATATTTCCCTGATGACTACAGTCAGGATGATATGGAACAGGTCATTTTTGAATTATTGGAAAAATGGATACAAAAGACAGGGGGACAAGTATATGAACGAAATGAAAATGTTAACCGAAGCAGCATCTTACAATGAATTTATCATAAGAAAATTAGGAATTTCCGATGAAGAAAGGCAGTATTTCATTCCAGACGTCGTACCGAACCGGGAAGAATTAATTCATTTTGCAATGGAAAAAGGTATGGGTGTGGAAGATTCTTTGTCAAAACAGGAGATTGTAGAGAAATTCTTGTTTGAATATGGTATTACCGATCAGGAGATAAAAGACAATTTCAGAAAATATCTGGGAATTGAAGAAGCTTTTTTTGTTGAAAAGTACAAAATCAGCAGAAATGTTTTAGAACAGTTAAAAGATAAATACTTATTGCCGGTAGTATATTCCGTATACGGAAAAGCAGTCTTTATTGATGCTGAATACTATTTTTCTCCGGAAAAATTTAACCGGGCTGTCAAACTTTTCAGCTCACACTGTGAGGAAATTCCTGTATAGATCAGAGTGATTTCTCAGGAGATAAGGACAACTACAAAATACATATATTATAACAAGTGATTACGGAAAGGAATTATATTATGGGAGAATTAAATACATTAAAGAGCCAGGCGGCTGACAGATCCATTTCTTTAGAAAAAGGGCAGGAAAAAGAATTTTCAAAGCTGCTAAAAGCAGGAATATACAAAGAACTGTATAAAAAAGGGTTAATTACAGATTTAGAATTTAGAAAAATTACGATTTAACTGGTATTAAGCGCTTTGCGCCTAATATAAAAGTGCTGCCGTTACTATAAATCAAGTAAATGGAAGATGTTTTTTTCAGTAAACGCCTGTCTGCATCCCGATCTGCAGCACGTCTGGATGCAGAATTAAAAAGGAGCCAGCTTATGGTTGATGATATAATATATGTAGCTGCCTATTGCCGTGTATCCACGGACGAAGAAGACCAGCTAAATTCTTTAGAAAATCAGATCAGTTATTATACCGATTACATACAGAATCATGAAAACTGGGTATTATATGAAGTATTTTACGATGAAGGTCTGTCTGGGACAACGATACGTCACAGGGATGGTTTTAACAAAATGATACAGGCTGCATATGCAGGAAAATTTCAGTTGCTTATCACAAAAGAAGTAAGCCGGTTTGCAAGAAATACCGTGGATACGCTGCAGTATGTGCGGGAACTTAAGAGAAAAGATGTGGGTGTGATCTTTACCCTTGACGGTATTGACACACGTCAAAATGACGGGGAACTGCGCCTCACAATCATGGCAAGCTGTGCGCAGGAGGAAAGCCGTAAAACCTCAGAACGTGTAAAATGGGGACAAAAACGGCAAATGGAAAAGGGTGTGGTATTCGGCCGGGATCTGTTAGGATATACCGTTAAAAACGGACAGCTGTTTATTAACGAAGAAGAGGCTGAGATAGTAAAACTAATCTTTCATAAATATATTAATGAAGGCAAAGGAACAACGGTTATTGCAAGGGAATTGTATGAAGCAGGGTTTAAACCCAAACGTGTAAAAAACTGGTCTGGAGCAATTATTTTACGAGTACTAAAAAATGAAAAATATGTAGGAGATTTACTTCAAAAGAAAACCTACACGCCGGACTTTCTGACGCATGATAAAAAATATAACCGCGGTGCCGAAGAGCAAGTATTTATATCTAATCATCACGAACCCATTATTGACAGACAGACATGGAACCGGGTCCAAGAGGAATTAAAAAGACGAGCGCCGTCACCGGAAGCTTTAAGGCGGTATAATACACGCTACTGGTGCAGCGGAAAATTAGTCTGTGGAGAATGCGGGGGAAGCTGTATCAGCCGTATAAGAGGGTCAAAAAATGGAAAAAAAAGAGTTTGGCGCTGCAGAGAAAATGCAATGCATGGGCGAAAAAAACTGGATGCTCTGGGTAATGAGGTTGGGTGCAATACACAGTATGTTACCGATAAGTCTTTAAAAGCGGTTATGTCCTACATTTTAAAGCATCTGACAACCAATAAGGATACAATCATGAAAGAAATGGAGCAGGAAATCCGACAGATCCGTGGAGAAAAGAAAAAGCCAAAGCAGGATATAGAAACGCTTTTATATAAAATACAGAATCTTGAACTGAAAAAACGAAAAGCGGTTGATCTGGTTTTAGAGGGACTTCTTACAAAAGAAGAATTAAAACAGCAGACAGAATATTATGATAAAGAAATAGAGCAGTACAATAAAACCATCCGTCAAATACAGGCTTTTGATAATGAAAAGACAGAAAAAATTGATGATATTAAGGTATGCATGGAGGAAATCCGAAAAATCATTGATTTTGACTGTGAAAGTGATATGGTTTATAGAGAAATGCTCGATCATGTAACCATTTATAGAGGCAGGGAATTAGTAGTTTATTTAAAATGCCTGCCCTATGGGATCAGACTTAAGATAGAAACATCAGGAAAATTAGACCAATATCATACAGAAATAATAGATATGCAGATAGAGTAAATGAGTTATTATATAATGGATGTCCATACCTCTGTAGCAATAAGGGGCCACATTGTTACGGAGGTGCCGATGTCAGTCAAAAGCCCTGCCACTTCATTATACGGCATAGTATAGCGCTGTGAGATATAGCGCATGGAAGCGGACAATTCTCCATCAGGACCTCCGAACTGACTGATGATAACCTGTGCGATATTCGCATTTGTTTCTTTGATTCTTACTGGAAACTGCAAACGTTTTTCATATTGCCACATAATTAACAACCTCCTTCCCAGGGCATTGGATCAAGCGCCCATAACCATTCTTTATTGCAGGCATCAGCCGTATCAAGCGTTAAAGGAGTGTATTTTACTGCATATTCACGCATAGCCTGATTCCGTCTTCTTGTCTGGTGTGAAAAATAATCGATGGCATCACGGTCGAATGGATGTGTATCCAAATATTCTGCCATTTCAAACATAACAAAACCAAGTGTATTGATTTCATTCATTAAACGTTCTTGTTCTGACATGGAGTTGTAATTCATTTTTTCGTTCTCCTTCCTACAAACGGTTTTGTAAGTTCCGGAAAGATCGTACCGATCTTCAGTGCTTCATCCAGGTTTTCGTAAATATGAGACATGCGCTGGAACGGTACATATGCCATTGCAATGGGAAAGCGTTCAAAATTTTCATCGAAATTATAATCCTTCATAAAACTCCTTTCATAATTTTAAAACTTCTTTAATAGTATAGTATGATAGGCGTTTGCTCATGTTTCCCGTTTTTTGTCATTTTGGGATTTCATAAGCAGTCTAAACTGCAATTACAGAAAGGTTAAGAATCATTCTTAAAACGGGCAGGTATTGACATGCTGTGGCAACGGGGCTATAATTATTTTGAAAAATATTGAGAATCATTATCAATAGAGAGGCGAATTGAAATGACACTTTTTGAAGCAAAAAATGCTGCATCTTATGTTGTGAAGGGACTGTTTGTAGAAGAAGCGGTTACAAGAAGATTACAGGCATTAGGGCTGAATGATGGAACGATCATTACGGTTCTTAACCGTAAGAAAAAGGGCGCCCTTATCATTAAAGTCAGAGGAACGAGACTTGCACTTGGGAAGCATATTGCATCAAGTATTGAAGTAGAAGAGACAAAATAAGGCATCAGGGCTTTGATCCTTAGGGAGGAAATTGAAGTGGAAAAAAATCAAATACATGTAGCATTTGTCGGAAATCCAAATTGTGGAAAAACAACGCTTTTTAACGCCATTACAGGTTCCAGATTAAAAGTGGCAAACTGGCCTGGCGTTACGGTAGAAAAAGTAGAAGGATCAACAGAATATGAAGGCTTTCATCTTACGCTTATTGACACACCGGGCATTTATTCGCTCACCTGTTATACAATAGAAGAGAAAGTAACAAGACAGTGTGTAATGGATGATGATATTGATGTTATTATCAATATTGTTGATGCCTCTTCTTTAGAGCGGAATCTTTACCTTACTTTGCAGCTTCTGGAACTTGGTAAACCGGTGGTTTTAGCGCTTAATATGATGGATATTGTAGAAGAGCGGGGAATGGAAGTGGATCTTCACAGACTTCCTGAACTGTTAGGAGATATTCCTGTAGTACCGGTTTCCGCCGCAAAAAGAAAAGGACTTGATATTTTACTTCATGCAGTTGTACATCATTATGAAGAGGGACCTCATGGAGTTGTTCTTTATTATGATGATGAAATTGAAAATAAAATTGCCAAGCTGGAAGTAATGATGGAGGCAAGGTATCCCTCCCATTCCTCGGCAAGATGGCATGCGGTCAAGTTACTGGAGGAAGATGAAGAAGTGAAAAAAGAACATCCCCTTCAGGTAACAGGCATTGTAGATAAAAGCTATGAAAAAGAAATTATCAGTAAAAAATACGCTTACATAGAAATGGTGGTGAAGGAAGTTCTCTTCAGGAGATCAGGAAAGAAGGCCAGTACCGATAAGATTGATAAAATATTGACGCATCCGGTTTTGGGCGTACCCGTATTTCTTTGCATTATGGCCTTTGTATTTTTTCTTACCTTTACAGTGGGCGATGCTTTAAAAGGCGTATTTGAATTGGGACTTGGCGCTTTTTCTGATACAATATCCACTATATTGGAAAAAATCCATACTTCAGACTGGCTGGTTTCTTTGATTGTAGAAGGAATTATAGCCGGAGTAGGCGGAATTCTTACTTTTATTCCTAATATTTTTATCCTGTTTTTGGCGCTTGCCATTTTAGAAGACAGTGGATATATGGCAAGAGTAGCATATGTTATGGATCACATTATGGGGAAGGTCGGGCTTTCCGGTAAAGCATTTCTTCCAATGATTCTGGGCTTTGGATGTACCGTTCCGGCAATTATGGCAACAAGAGCATTGGAAACGGAACGCGACAGGAGAAGAACTATGTGGATTACCCCTTTTATGTCCTGTTCGGCAAGGCTTCCCATCTATGTTCTTTTTTCAGGTATGTTTTTTGGAAAATATGCAGGAATTGCGGCATTTTCCATGTATGCTGCAGGTATGCTCATTGCGATTCTGACTGCGCTGATTATGAACAGGCTCAGCAAAGGGGAAGAAAATGATTCTCTTTTAATTGAATTACCGGAATATAAGAGGCCGAATGCAAGAACGATCCGCATCTATGTCTTTAATAAATTAAAAGATTATCTTTCAAAAGCAGGAACCACTATTTTTATTGCATCCATTATTTTGTGGTTTATTTTAAACTTCGGTATATCAGGTATGGTAGAAGATCCGGCAGACAGCTTCAGCGCAATGGTCGGCAGACTGCTTGTACCGGTGCTTAAACCGGCAGGGCTTGGCATGTGGCAGATCGGAGTAGCGCTGATCTCGGGAATTTCTGCAAAAGAGGTTGTTGTATCCAGTTTTACGGTGCTTTTTGGTGTGGCCAATGCAAATTCAGCGGCAGGAATGGAGACTGTTGCAGCAAATATCTATGCACAGAATCCTGATTTTGGTCCTCTCAATGCATACTGCCTTATGCTGTTTTGTCTGTTATATGTACCATGTATTGCTACAGTGGCTACGATAAAAAAGGAAAGTAATTCCTGGAAATTCACCTGTAAGCTGCTTCTGTTTCAGATCGTTCTTGCATGGGGAGTGTCCACATTGGTATTTCAGGCTGGCAGGTTGTTTTTATAAGAAATCTCTTGATTTCCAATGCTGTTTATGTAAAAATAGAATTTGTCCTATATGAAATTTTGTGCAGTTGCTGCTAATTTCGTAACAACTGTTTTTATATAAAGCAGAATGGAGGAAATTATGAGAGGGATCGACACGCAGGTAAGAAAACTTCGTCGGCGCGTATTTAAGGAAATTGCAAATCTTGCATATCATTCTAAAGATTTGATTAATGATGTGGAAGCATTGCCCTATAAAATAGTAGATTATGATGAACCGGAATATCGGGAGAGCGTTTACCGTGAAAGGGCTATTATCCGTGAAAGAATCCGCCTGGCTATGGGAATGAGTTTAAGGCCCGAGAACGTACCGGTGCATGCAACACAGGGAATGGAAGAGACCAACATCACTGAGAAATATTACGAACCGCCTCTTATGCAGGTGATTCCATCCGCATGTAATGCCTGCCCTGAAAACCGATATGCAGTGACAGATAAGTGCATGGGATGTATTGCCCATCCCTGCCGTGAAGTCTGTCCCAGAGATGCGATTTCGATGATAAATGGCAAATCTGTTATTGATCAGGAAAAATGTATTAAATGCGGAAAATGCAAATCCGTTTGTCCCTATGATGCAATTTCGCATCAGGTACGTCCCTGTGCTGCCGCCTGCGGCGTGGGCGCCATTAAGAATGACCGATTAAACAGAGCTGTTATTGATAATGACGTATGCGTTTCCTGCGGTATGTGCATGGTAAGCTGTCCGTTTGGTGCGATTGCCGATAAATCCCAGATTTTTCAATTGATCCGGGCATTGCAGTCGGGAAAGAAAATCATTGCACAGGTTGCACCTGCTTTTGTAGGACAATTTGGACCGCAGGTTACCCCTGCAATATTTAAGGCAGCATTAAAAGAACTTGGATTTGCAGAAGTATATGAAACAGCAATTGGTGCAGATATGGGCGCTATGGCAGAAGCAAAGCATTATGTGGAACAGGTGGCCAGTAAAAAACAGCCGTTCAGTCTTACTTCCTGTTGTCCATCGTGGTCTGTGCTTGCTAAGAAGTTTTTTCCTGAAACGATGGATAAAATATCCAATGAACTGACGCCGATGGTTGCGACAGCCCGGATAATTAAAGAAGAACACCCGGACGCCGGAGTAGTATTCATAGGACCCTGTGCGTCTAAAAAACTGGAAGCTTCCAGAAGAACCGTACGTTCCGATGTTGATTTTGTGATTACCTTTGAAGAACTTGCAGGAATGTTTGAAGCAAAAGGAATTGAACTTTCAGGCATTGATACGGATGAAGTGATGGAAGACGCAACCAGTGCGGGAAGAGGATACGGTGTTGCAGGCGGTGTCGCCAGTGCTATTGAAGAATGCATTCAGGAATATTATCCTGATGTGGATGTGCATATCGAACATGCTGAAAGTCTTTCTGAATGCAAAAAAATACTGATGCTGGCAAAGGCGGGAAAGAAAAACGGCTGTCTGATTGAAGGAATGGCATGTCCCGGAGGATGTATTGCAGGCGCAGGCACTAATATTGCGATTCCGCAGGCTGCAAAAGAACTTGCAGAATTTAAGAAAAAAGCATTAAAAAAGCTTCCTGATAAAGAACAATAAAAAAAGAAAGGCTGGATTATTATGACCAAAATCAGAACGAGATATGCACCGAGTCCTACCGGAAAAATGCATGTAGGAAATCTTCGTTCCGCATTGTATGAATTTTTAATTGCAAAGCATGAGGGCGGAACTTTTATGCTCCGTATTGAAGATACCGACCAGGAAAGATATGTGGAGGGAGCTGTCGATATTATTTACCGTACACTGGAAAAAACAGGTATGGTACATGACGAAGGTCCCGACAAAGACGGAGGCGTAGGGCCTTATGTCCAAAGCGAGAGGATGAAAACCGGCATCTATATGAAGTATGCCAGGGAACTGATAGAGAAAAAAGAAGCATATTACTGCTTTTGTGATAAAGAAAGACTGGACAGTCTGAAGACAGAGGTCGTAGAAGGAAAAGAGATCACTATGTATGACAAGCACTGCCTTTCTTTATCAAAAGAAGAAATAGAAGAGAACTTGAAGTCTGGAAAACCCTATGTCATCCGGCAAAACAATCCTAAAGAAGGCACGACCACTTTCCATGACGAATTATATGGTGACATTACAGTAGATAATGCAGAACTGGATGATATGATTCTGATAAAATCCGACGGCTATCCTACCTATAATTTTGCCAATGTGGTAGATGATCATACGATGAATATCACCCATGTGGTAAGAGGAAACGAGTATCTTTCTTCCTCACCCAAATATACAAGGCTTTATGAAGCTTTTGGATGGGAAGTACCGGTATATGTGCATTTGCCTCTTATTACAGATGAAAATCATAAAAAACTTGCAAAAAGAAGTGGACATGCTTCCTTTGAAGACTTATTGGAACAGGGATTTCTGGCAGAAGCTGTAGTAAATTATATTGCGCTGCTTGGATGGAGTCCTGAAGATAACAGAGAAATTTTTACGCTGAAAGAACTGATTGACGAATTTGATTACCACAGAATCAGCAAATCGCCTGCGGTATTTGATATTGTCAAATTAAAATGGATGAATGGCGAATATTTAAAAGCAATGAAAGAAGAGCAATTTTTTGAACTTGCGCTTCCTTATCTGCAGGAAACGATTAAAAAACCGCTTGATCTGAAAAAGATTGCCGCAATGGTAAAGACCAGAATTGAAATTTTCCCTGATATCAAAGACCAGATTGACTTTTTTGAAGAACTTCCGGAATATGATACGGCAATGTATACACATAAAAAAATGAAAACAAATGAAGCATCTTCCCTTGAAGTTCTGGAGGAAGTTTTACCGCTCTTGGAAGAGCAGGAAGATTACAGTAATGATGCGCTCTATCAGATGTTACTAGGATTAGTGGAAAAGAAAGAATGTAAAAACGGATATGTCATGTGGCCGGTCAGAACTGCAGTGTCAGGAAAACAGATGACGCCTGCAGGCGCTACGGAAATCATGGAGATTCTGGGAAAGGAAGAAACCCTGAAACGCATAAAGCGTGGGATCGAACTGTTAAAAAATGCCGTTAACTAATTGTAATGAAGCCCAGATGCGGGCAGTGCAGCATTTTCTGGGACCGATGCTTTTGATAGCCGGTCCCGGAAGCGGTAAAACTTTCACCATTATAGAAAGAATCCGCTATCTGATAGAAGAGCATAATATAGAACCTTCGCAGATTTTAATAATCACATTCACAAAAGCTGCAGCCTCTGAAATGGAACAGAGGTTTCAAAATGCCATGAAGGGAAAAAATTATTCTGTAAATTTTGGAACCTTTCATGCAGTCTATTTTCACATTCTGAAACAAACTTATCAATATACTTCCCAAAATATTATATCGGAAAAAGAGAAAAGAGAATATTTAAAACAAATAATAAAAGGTGTAAATGAAAATGTCAGCGAAAGTGAATTGATAGAACATCTTTTAAATGAATTTGGCAAAGTAAAGAACAGCATCGGGGGAATTGAAAACTATCACTATAAAGGTGGTTTACTGGAACCGGAAGAATTTAAGGAAAATTACAGGTGTTATAGAAAAATTTGCCTGCAGGAACAAAAAATGGATTTTGATGATATGGCACTGCAATGTATGGAACTTTTCAGGAAAAGACCGGATATATTAGAAATTTGGCAAAAACGTTTTTCTTTTATTATGATTGACGAATTTCAGGATATTAATTCAGCGCAGTATATTGTCGTTAAAATGCTTAGCGGAAAAAACAAAAATCTGATAGCTGTGGGGGATGACGATCAGTCCATATATGGTTTCCGGGGAGCGGACCCTTCTATTATGAAAAAATTTCTTGAGGATTTTGTCAGTGCAAAAACAGTAATGCTGGAACAAAATTATCGTTCAGCAGAGCCTGTTATTCAATTTTCCATGCAGCTTATAAAGGAAAATAGCAACCGTTTTTCTAAAACGATTCAAGCGGGAACAAAAAAAGCGGGGCAAGTATCTATCAGAAATTTTTTAAATAAGGAAGAAGAGTATCACGCACTGATAACAAATCTGAAAGAATATCAGACGAAAGAAAGATTGAAAGACTGTGCAGTTATCTGCAGAACAAACAGAGGGGCAGGAGAAATAAAGGAAGTCCTGAAAAAAGCCGGAATTGCATTTATGGGAAAAGAATCACAACCCATTCTGTACGATCACTTTATTATAAAAGATTTTGAAGATTATATCCGATTTGCAAGAGGAGAACGGGAGCGTTCCCGCTTTTTGCGCATCATGAATAAACCGTCCCGCTTTTTTACAAGAGACAGCGTCAGCGAGGATACATCCTTTGAAAAAATGAAACAATATTATAGTGGGAAAACGGAATATATAAAAAGAATTTCTGAACTGGATAAACAAATGAAACAATTAAAGGATCTGCCGCCGTATCTTGCAGTCAATTTTATAAGAAAGGCTGTCTGTTATGATGAATATTTAAAAGAAAAAGGGGATAAGTCAGAAAAATTTATAGAAATAGCGGATCTTATCCAGAAAAACGCGGCTGCTTTCAGAAGTACTGAAGAATGGCTGTTGGCAATTGAAAAATACCGCAGACAGAATGCGGTTAATGAAAAAAATCCGATAAAGGACGGGCGGGAAGACAAAGCCGCCGTTCTTACCATGCATGGCGCCAAAGGACTTGAATATGATACTGTTTTTATACCTGATGTGAACGATGGCATGGTTCCATTTGGCAGACAGTTGTCAAAAGAGGAGGAAGATGAGGAAAGAAGAATCTTTTATGTGGCAGTTACCAGAGCTAAAACCAGATTGGAGATCATGTATCTGGAAAATGACCGTATAAAACCATCCCGTTTTCTTCCAAAAGCATGTAACGAAACCAATGACAGAAAATGCCGCTGAAACTGTTATGTTTTCAGTTTCAGCGGCACAGCATCTTTATTCTGCTATTGCTCAGGCTCTACAATTTCATCAAATTCTGCATTGTCAAGGAATTCATCAAAAGCGTCTGCAACCATTTCATATTCTTCGTCATCATCGATATATTCTAATTCCGGTTCGGCATTTTCATCCTTTTCATCTTCATAATAACGATAGAACCATACTTCACCGTCTTCATTTTCTCCATTCTCGTCTAAAGGAAGAAGAACAATATAATCTTTCTTCTGTACAGTCATGATAGTAACAACTGCACAGGTTACAACCTTGCCATCTTCCAATTCCAGTTCTACAGTCATTTCTTCCTCTGTTATTTCTTCCTTGCGATTAAGATCCTTTTCCAATTTTATTCCCATCTGCGCGTTGCGACGCGCACAAATCCATTAAAATGGATTGAAATTAATAAGTTGAATACGCATTTTTATTCAACTTTATCCCTCCCTCTCCGCATTAGCGGACATACCATTCCAGCATTTGAAAACGGGATTCCAAACGGATGGTATGTTGTCCGATTTATTGGACATATTCTCTACAAAACCATGATTTCATGAAGTTTTATATGGATATTGTACATAATAAGAAGAATTTAATCAATACTTACATGGAAAATAGTTTCATGGATGGGAAAAATATGTTAAACTATATATATTATTAAATACGGAGACAGTTTATGAAGCTTAAATTAAACATTGAACAGGGAAATATATTACCCAAAGGTCTTAGCAGTTATAAAAGCGGGATCAATATTGCAGTAAAGATTCCACAGGCAAGAGAATGCGGTTTATTTTTATGGATAAAAGCAAAAGACGGGCAGGAAAAGAAATATAAAATTCCTTTTTCGGAGACATTTCGTGTCGGAGACATCAGCTGTATGTATATTGCAGATCTGGAAATACAGGATTGCAGATATCAGATTTATGCGGATGGCAATATGATCAAAGATGATTATGCCGTAAAGATGTCAGGACGTGAAAAATGGGGTAAATCTGTGAAACAGAAAGACATTTATTATGGAATGCTGTCATCGGATTTTGATTGGGAACAGGATCATATTTTAAAAACGCCTTATGAAGACAGTTATTTTTACTGTATGCACGTAAGAGGATTTACAATGCACAGTTCTTCCAAGGTGTCGCACCGTGGAACATTCATGGGAATAGTAGAGAAGATTCCTTACTTGCAGGAACTTGGAATTACGGCAATCGAACTGATGCCGGCGTATGAATTCAAAGAAAATACATATGAAGAAGAGACACCTCTTACAATGGAAGAGGCGGCGAAACAGTATGCCAAAGATCTTACAAAAGAAAAACGGAGGGACAAGCTCAATTATTGGGGATATACAAAAGAGTGTCATTATTTTATGCCGAAAGCTTCCTTCGCTTCTGTACCAAATCAGGCATCATCGGAATTTATGCATATGATAAAAGAACTCCATAAAAATGGAATAGAAGTAATCATGCAGTTTTACTTTGAAAAAGAGAATCCGGGCTTTATTCTGGATGTACTTAAATTTTGGCGGGTAACCTATCATGTGGACGGATTTCACCTGAAAGGAGATAATATGCCGCTGATTCTTCTTGCGACAGAAGCTCTTTTAAAAGATACCAAGCTGTTTTATTATTCTTTTCCATATGAGGAGATTTACAGGGAAGAAGAGATTCCTGCCTATCGGAATCTGGCTTCTTACAGGGATGACTTTATGTACGACATGCGTCGGTATCTGAAAGGCGATGAAAATATGCTGCCGGCAGTTCTGGGGCATTTACGCCATAACAGTGACACACATGGAATTGTACAATATATTACGAATTACTATGGATTTACACTGATGGATCTTGTTTCTTATGAAAGAAAGCACAATCAGGGAAATGGGGAAGAAAACAGAGACGGCAATGAGTTTAATTACAGTTGGAACTGTGGAGTAGAAGGCGTCAGCAGAAAAAAAGCTGTTTTGTCCTTGCGGAGAAAACAAATGCAGAATGCTTTTAATTTATTATTTTTATCTCAGGCGTCGCCTTTGTTTTTGGCAGGAGATGAATTTTGTAATTCACAGAAAGGGAATAACAATCCTTATTGCCTGGATAATGAAATAAGCTGGCTCAATTGGACGGGACTTGAAAAGAACAGAGACTGGTTTGAATATGTAAAGAGTCTGATTGCATTCAGAAAGGCACATCCTGTATTGCACGGCGTCCGAACCTTGCATTTAATGGATACATTGGCCTGTGGATACCCTGATGTATCCTATCATGGAAGCCAGGCATGGCGTCCTGAGCTTGAAAATTATAACCGCCATGTCGGAATTTTGTATGCAGGTGCATACGGAAAGAAGAATCGGAAAGAGGACGATAACAGTTTCTTTATTGCTTATAATATGCACTGGCAGAAACGGAAACTGGCTCTCCCCAAATTAACAAAAGGAAAAAACTGGTACTTATTATCTACTACAGAAGAAACGACGCCAATACCTGAAGCAGAAGATAATCTTGAAAAGGCAGAGATGGGGCAGGAAATAGAATTAAAGCCAAGAACAATTGTTATTTATATATCAAAATAAGAAAATAAGCGGATACAGATTGGAGTAGAAATGAAGATATGGCAGCACTTTCAAACAATCACATACCATAAATATCTGGTAGCAAAGGGTTGTTTCAAAGTAGGACTTTATAAGCAGGGCATATTGCATGATCTGTCCAAATATTCTCCAAGTGAATTTCTTGTCGGTGCAAAATACTATCAGGGAACACGCAGTCCAAACAATGCAGAACGGGAAGCAATCGGTTATTCCGGAGCGTGGCTGCATCATAAAGGAAGAAATAAGCATCATTATGAATATTGGATTGATTACAGTCTGAACGCTATCCCTGGAGGAATGGCACCGGCGCCCATGCCTGAAAAATATGTGGTGGAAATGTTTATGGACCGGATAGCAGCAAGTAAAGTCTATTTAAAAGAAAACTATACAAATGCATCGCCTCTTAAATACTACAATAAGGGAAAAGATTCCATACTCATGCATGAAGATACGAAAAAACTTTTGGAAAAACTGCTTTATATGCTTGCAAAAAATGGAGAGGAGAAGACTTTTCGATATATAAAAAAAGAAGTTTTGTAACAAATATGTAAACACCGGAATAGGATAAAGTAAAGAAATGAAAAGAGAAATTAAATATGAATTGTCTTTGGTTATTACTTTTACTTGCCTGTTGCGGCGGAAACGGAAATTTGCAGGGAGATTGCGGCTGCAATAATGGATGTGGCTGCGGAAGAGATAGAGGCGGCTGTGACAACGACAGAGGACGCGACCGTGATGATGATTGTGACAGAGGACGCGACCGCGACAGAGACTGCGGCTGCGATCATGACAGAGGACGTGACCGCGATGACGACTGTGACAGAGGACGTGACAGAGACCGCGACCGGGATTGCGGCTGCGGCAGAGGTCCCGAAGCCAGACCGTTTACTCCTTTTGCAGATACTTGTGGATGTGAAGAAAAGCCTGTTTCATAACAGGCTTTTCTTCATTGTTCTATATAATATTTTATTTAGTTGGATTTCACTTTTTTCCATAACTCATTATAAAGTTCATCGCCTTCTTCGCCAAGATAAGAAAATGTTTCCAGATTGTCATATTGTGACAAGTCAGGGAAAGCAATGGAAGAATTACGGATGTCCTCATCTTCAATCAGTTCTTTTGCCCCTTCATTGGGAGTAGAATATGTAATATACTCAAAATTTTTAAGAGCAATATCGGGGCGGCACATAAAATCAATAAAAATATGCGCGTTTTCCATATTCGGTGCATTTTTAGGCACCACCCAGGAATCAATCCAGATATTGGTTCCTTCTTCCGGTATTACATATTCAAGATCCGGGTTTTCACGTTGAGTATAAATTGCTTCGCCTGAATAAATAACGCCAAGCGCCGCTTCGCCCCCGATCATCTTATCACGCACTTCGTCTATTACATAAGCCTGCACAAGGGGTTTCTGGTCAATCAGCGCCTGCATTGCAGCTTCCAGTTCCTTTTCATCGGTGCTGTTCATGGAACATCCATTCAGCTTTAAGGCTACCATAAATGCATCACGTACCGAATCCTGCATCAAGATATTGTCTGCATATTTTTCATTCCAAAGAATGGACCAGCTTGTAACAGGCTCATCTACCATTGTTTTATTATAAAGAATTCCTACTGTTCCCCAACAGTAGGGAACGGAATATTTATTTTCGGCATCAAACTGTTTGGAATTTTCCCAATATTGAGCGCCGATATTTTCAGTGGCATTCGGAAGTTTATCAAAATCCAGTTCTGCCAGCAGATCATTGTCGATCATTTTCTGAATCATATAATCTGACGGGCATACGACATCGCACAGAGAAGCGCCTGTTTCTACTTTAGGGTACATGATTTCATTTGTCTCAAATTCATCATAAATAACTTTAATCCCGGTTTCTTCTTCAAACATGGTAATTGTTTCAGGATCAATATATTCCCCCCAGTTATAAACAATTACCTGCCCGTTTTTGCCCTCTGAAGATGCGCCGCATCCTGACAGAAGCGAAACAATTGTGGTGCAGAGAACAGCAGTAGTAGCAATCAATCTTTTTTTCATAATATAAATCCTCCAATTTCTATTTTTAGTTTATAACTAACATATTAATTATCCTGCCGCATATCCTTTTGTGCTGATTTTTTTCCAAATATATTAATAATAAGAAGCAGACAGATAACTGCAATAAAAATAATGGTAGAAAGGGCATACATTTCCGGTTTGATTCCTTTTTTTACTTCCGTATAAATTTTAGTAGAAAGAGTATCAATCCCGGCACCTTTTGTAAAATGGGTTATAATAAAATCATCCAGCGACATTGTAAATGCCATCAGAAAGCCGGTTAAAACACCTGGAAGTATATCAGGAAAAACCACTTTAAAAAATGCATAAACATGAGATGCCCCAAGATCCAGCGCTGCTTCGTATGTATGAGGATTCAATTGCTTCATTCGGGGCATAACGCTTAAAATAACATATGGTATATTAAAAGTTATATGTGACAGCAGTATAGTAGAAAATCCAAATCTGACTCCAAGGCTGATATATAAAAGCATTAAAGAAATTCCGGTTACAATATCTGCGTTCAGCATGGGAATATTGGTGATCCCCATAAACAGGGCACGCATCTTCCGGCTCATGCTCTGCATGGCAACACAGGCAGCCGTACCGATCACCGTTGCTATGAGAGAAGAGAGAAAAGCAATAATCAGCGTATTCCATAACGCCTGCAATATAATCTCATCCTGCAACAGGGATGCGTACCATTTAAAAGTAAATCCTCCCCATTTTGCTCTTGTTTTACTGGAATTAAAAGAAAGGGCAATCAGGGTAACAATCGGAGCATAAAGAAAAACAAAAATGATACCAATATAAAACCGCTTTATAAAATTTTTCATTTATAATATTGCCCCCTCTCCATCTTTATCGAAAACAGAAGACAGTACCATGTTGACAATAATAAATATCATCAGTACGATAGAAAGTCCGCTTCCCAGATACCAGTTGCCTGCCCGGGTAAATTCCTGTTCAATCACGTTACCGATCAACAGGATCTTGCTTCCGCCTAACAGGGTACTGATAACAAAAGTCGTAAGTGCAGGTACAAATACCATAGTAATTCCGCTGATCACGCCCGGTATGGAAAGCGGCAGAATAATCCTGATAAAAGTCTGTACCTGATTAGCGCCAAGATCTTTGGCGGCATTAATTACATTTTTGTCTATTTTTACAAGAGCATTATAAATCGGCAGTACCATAAAAGGTAAAAAATTATAGACCATGCCGAGGATAATTGCCGGTGGTGTATTGATAATATTTAAAGCGGGAAGATGCAAAAAACTGAGAATATTATTGATAACACCTGTTTTTTCCAACAAAGTCTGCCATGCAAGCGTGCGGAGCAAAAAATTCATCCACATTGGAAGGATGAAGATTACAACAATAAAGCTGTTCTGACTTACGTTCATGCTGGAAAGGATCATAGCAAGAGGGTAAGCAATCACAAGGCACAGGACAGTACTGACTAAGGACAGCAGCATGGAAAGCCATAATGCTTTTGCATGCTCTGCGGTAGCAATTGCCATAATGTTTTCCAGGGTAAAAGCCCCTGTTTTGTCTGTAAAGCCATAATAGAATATCATGCACAAAGGTATAAGAATAAACATTACAGACCAAAACAGATAAGGCGCCTGAAGCGCTTTTTTTCTATTCATTTACAGTCGATGCCTCCTCATCTTCGGAAACCGGTTTGTTCATAATCTGAATATTATAAGGATCTACTTTAATACCAACTTTCGTTCCTACAGGGAACATTTTTGTAGAATGAACCAGCCATTCAAAACCATTTGCCATAACTTCCATTTCATAATGAACGCCCTTGAAAATAATATGACTGACAACGCCCTCTATCGTACCGGTATTTTCAGCCACGAGTTCGACATCTTCGGGACGTATGACTACATCAACGGGAGCATTTTCTCCAAATCCCTTATCCACACAGGCAAAGCGCGCACCAAGGATCTCCACCAGTTCATCACGGACCATTGTGGATGCAATGATGTTGCTGTCTCCAATGAAATCGGCGACAAAGGCATTTTCCGGTTCGTTATATATTTTTTCCGGCGTGCCGATCTGTTGGATATATCCCTGATTCATAACCACAATCGTGTCGGACATTGTAAGCGCTTCTTCCTGATCATGGGTGACATAAATAAACGTAATTCCCAGCTCATTTTTCAACCGGATCAGTTCATACTGCATATCCTGTCTGAGCTTTAAGTCAAGAGCGCCTAAAGGCTCATCTAACAGTAATACCTTTGGCTCGTTAACAATGGCCCTTGCAATAGCAATACGCTGCTGTTGACCGCCGCTTAAGGAATCCGGCATGCGGTTTTCATATCCTTCCAGGTTTACCAGTTTTAGAGCATACTTTATTTTATCTTTAATGTAAGAAGCGCTCTTTTTCTTAATCTTAAGTCCGAAGGCAATATTTTCGGCAATGGTCATATGTACAAAGAGGGCATATTTTTGAAATACAGTATTCAGCTGCCGTTTGTTTGGTGGAAGCGTGGTAATATCGCTTCCGTCAAAGATTACTTTTCCGCTGTCAGGAGTTTCAAATCCTCCTAAAATACGAAGAGTAGTCGTTTTTCCGCATCCGCTTGGACCTAAAAGAGTCAAAAATTCATTTTCCCTGATAAATAAATTCAGATCATCTAAAACAAGCTGACCATCATAAGATTTTGATATATTTTGAAGTGTAATAAGTTCTTTTTTCATACAAACCTCCATGATTCCTCTTAAGCGGAATCCCATATTTCCATTCCTGCTAAAAACTTGGCGGAGAGCTGATCCACAGTAAAACAGCTCCCTTACTGCCTGCTTTTATGTAATGCGTACTGTTGGGAATAAAATAAAACGATTCCCCTTTTTTTGCCGCATACCGCTTTTTCCCTATATAGATATGGAGCGTACCTGAAAGCACATATCCAAATTCTTCGCCTTCATGTGGATTATCAGGGTAAGTAGCTCCATAAGGTTCTAATGTAAGCCGGATCGGTTCCATAATATTTTTCTGCGCATTCGGTATAATCCATTCAATCCGGTTTTTTAAGTCACTGTCTATTTTTTCAAAATAATCTGCACTGGAAAATACTACCTGCTCCTCCTCCGTTTCATTGAAAAAATCCTTTAAATCAGTACCAAGACATTGCAGAATGTCCATAAGAGTGGCAATGGAAGGAGAAGTAAGATCACGCTCTACCTGAGAAATAAAACCTTTCGACAATTCCGCCCGATCGGCAAGTTCTTCCTGTGTCAATCCTTTTTGTATCCGTAATTCCTTTATTTTGGCTCCGATTACCATTAAAACCCCCTCCGTATCCCTGTAACTAAACAAAAAGTTTACTAAAACTAAACATACTGTGATAGATTATACTAAATTTTTGACATAAGTCAATCGAAATTTTTAAAATCTATTAACAAAATATTTTGAATATGGTAAGATAGACTAAATACAGACAGATCTCTTTTTATTTATGAAAAAGACAAAGGCTTGGAGGATATTTTTATGAATGAAGAAAAATATGTTGCATATGTCTCATCTTATACGATGAAAGACAAACATGGGATAAAAATTTATGACGTAGATATGGAAAATGGAAGATTTTCAGAATGGAAAGAGGTTGAAATCACCAATTCCTCTTATATTACGCATTCTCATAATTTAAAATATCTTTATTCCATTACCGATCAGGGTGTTGTAGCGTTTAAAGTGATGGCTGACGGAGATCTTGAACTGATCAACAGAGCTTCCATCAATGGTATGAGAGGATGTTTCCTTTCCACAGACCACGAAAGCAGATTTCTCTTTGTTGGCGGATATCATGACGGAAAGATTACAGTACTGCGTCTTAACGATGATGGCAGTGTTGGTGAAATCACAGACGAAATCTTTCATAAGGGAATCGGAAGCGTTGCGGAAAGAAATTTCCGTCCTCATGTAAACTGCGTCAAAATGACAAGGGACAATAAATATTTGTGTGCGGCGGATCTGGGAATGGATCATGTCAATGTATACCGGCTGAATCACGAAACAGGGAAATTAACCCAGGTAGATGTTGTCAGAAGCGCGTTAGAATCCGCACCAAGACATCTGGTGTTCAGTACAGACGGAAAATTTATGTATATTGTTCATGAATTAAAAAATTATATAGAAGTCTATACTTATGAAGAGAGGGATAATAATCCTTATTTTGAAAAGATACAGAGAATTTCGACAATAGATACTACTGACGGCAGTGGTGCGGGAGCAGCTGCAAGTGCATTGAAGTTTTCATGGAATCATGAATATCTTTTAAGTTCCAATGCCGGCGATAACAGTGTTATTCTTTACAATGTAGATCCGAAAGAGGGTACTTTGGAAGAAATATTGTGTCTTCCCATCAGTGGAGATTATCCTAAAGATGCGGCGCTGTTTCCTGACTGCAGGCATTTGGTATCCTTAAACCATGAGTCGGACACGCTCACTTTCTTTACTGTGAAAATAGAAGACAAAGTAATTATAATGAATGGACCGGAAATACCTGTGGATAAACCAAATTGTGTTTTATTTCACAAAATATCATAATCCGGCTGAACAATGACGAAAGGTACGCCGCAAGGCGCATAATACTTCGCCCTGCATGCAGACTTTGTACATGCAGGGCGAAATTTTGGGCTGATTTCAGTATACAGATTGTTTAAATGTAAAATTTCTGAATGCTGTCCATTCTGGCTGTCATATTAAGGAGAAGCGCATCAAACAAGGTGATGGCAGTCATTGCTTCCACCACGACTACAGCGCGTGGAACAATAATGGGATCGTGGCGGCCTTTTATATTGATCTTGATTTCCTCCTTTTCTTTATTGACTGTTTCCTGCGTACTGTAAATAGAAGGGGTTGGCTTCACATATGCCCTCAGAATAATATCTGAACCGTCGCTGATACCGCCTAAGATTCCTCCCGCATGATTGGTTTTTTTGGAAATTTTCTGTTCTTCTATGCAAAAAGCATCATTATTAAAACTTCCATTTGAAAAAGATACTGCGCATCCATCTCCAACTTCCACTGCTTTTACAGCGCCAATTGACATAACCGCTTTTGCAAGATTGGCATCTAGCTTTTCAAAAACAGGATCCCCTATTCCGGCAGGCATATTTTTCACTATACATTCTATTATTCCGCCGGCGGAGTCTGAATTTTTAATACATTGTTCCAGATAATTTTCCGCCTTTTCAGATGCTTCTCTGTCAGGCATACAAGTTGGCGTTTCCAAAATGGCAGAAGTATCAAAAGCATCCATATTGATGGTAATATTTCCAATACTTTTCGTATAGGTGATAAGTTCAATTCCTAATTGCTTCAATGCAATACAGGCAACTGCCCCTGCTGCAACACGACCGACAGTTTCCCTGCCGGAAGAGCGTCCGCCGCCGCGGTAATCGCGAAAACCATATTTGGAATCAAAGGTAAAATCCGCATGACCGGGACGGTAGTAAGAAGCAATTTCACTATAATCCCCGGATTGCTGGGAAGTATTTCTTACTAACATGGATATGGGCGTTCCCGTAGTATATCCTTCAAAAATACCGGATAAAATTTCCACTTCATCAGCTTCTTTTCTTGGCGTAGCAATTCTGGTCTGTCCGGGCTTTCTCCTGTCCAAAAACTGTTGTACATCCATAGCCGAAAGTGGAATTCCGGCCGGGCATCCGTCAATAACGACCCCCAGTCCCGCGCCGTGGGATTCTCCCCAGGTTGTGATTTTGAAAATAGTGCCATATGTTGAACCTGCCATATAAAGCCTCCTTATCTGGTATGCAGATATTTCAAATTCATGGAAAATCCATGCATTGATACAGTTATTATGTAAATTATAATAAAATGATTATATAGGATAGGTGATATGCTGGCAAGAAAGTTTTGGAAAAAAGAAGAGGATTGCACATGGAATCCTAAAATAACATAAAGAATATGAAAGATTTTTGTAATTTTTTGAAAATAATATGTACAATTTGTAATTTTGTGCTATTATAGAATGTAGTATTTTAGGGTAATCATGCACTAAAATATGAATGGAAACTATAAATAAGAGTTTAAAAGTAGAGAAGAAAAGGATTGCTTTCATGATGGATAAGACATGGAAAGAAAAAGTGTTATCGACTTTTTTAAAACCTGCTAAAAAGCATAAATGTTTAAAACCCCTTATGATGATCTGCGCAGCGGTAGCACTTTTCCCATATTCTATTTTTGCATATCTGGCATCAAACGGGAAACGATTTGCTTCCCTGATCGTTATTTTGATGTTTTTTACAGTCAGCAGCAGTTTTTCTTTCCCTGTTTTTTCTGAGGAAACAAATGAAACAGAATCAGAAGAAAAGGTGCAGGAAGCCATGTTGGATAATACAGCCGGCTATGACTCCCAGCTGGCTATTGCAGATGAGGACAGTATTCTGCCTGAAGACGTACAGATTCTGGATGATGACGATGTACTGGACGGATATGAAGACGCCGAACTGCATGGAATGGAAGACGCGGATAAATATACACTGGATGAAATTCTGGAAGGAAATATTCAATACTCAAACAGAGTGCATGAAACAAAAAGCGCCGGAGAAGAAGTTTCCTTTGATAAAGATGACTGGAGACTGGTTTTAATCAATAAACAGCATCCCATTCCGGCGGATTATACTTTTACTTTAGGCATTATCAAGGGCAGCATGAAATGTGATGAACGGATTATTGGTGATCTGCTCGCTATGTTCCAGGCTGCTAAAGAAGACGGCATTAATTTGGTCGTATGCTCCCCCTACAGAGATATGAGCCGGCAGGAAATGCTGTTTGACCGGAAAATCAAAAAATATATGGCTAAAGGAATGTCTTATATGGAAGCATACAGTTATGCTTCGCAGGCTGTGACGGTTCCGGGAGCAAGCGAGCATCAGATTGGGCTTGCAATTGACATTGTATGCGATACTTATAAAGAGCTGGAAGAAGGATTTGCTGATACGGAAGCAGGAAAATGGCTTGCCGAACACAGCTGTGAATATGGTTTTATCCTTCGATATCCGCGTGGAAAAGAATATATTACCGGAATTGAATTTGAACCCTGGCATTTCCGTTATGTAGGAGTAGATGCTGCAATGGCAATTACGGAACAGGGACTTTGCCTGGAAGAATTTGTGGAAGATTTATAAAAGCAGTGATATCCGAAATTCACAGAATGAGCAGGAATGGAGCGTTGATATGTATCAATTATTAAAGCAGGAGGGCAGAGCCAAAAGAGGCGAATTTCATACTGTACATGGAATCATACAGACTCCCGTTTTTATGAATGTAGGAACAGCAGCGGCCATAAAGGGCGCTGTTTCTACGGAAGATCTGGAACATATAAAGACACAGGTGGAGTTATCAAATACCTACCACCTTCATGTACGTCCGGGGGATAAGATTATAAAACAAATGGGCGGACTTCATAAATTCATGTCCTGGAACAAACCGATCCTGACAGATTCAGGAGGATTTCAGGTGTTTTCACTTGCAGGGCTTAGAAAAATAAAAGAAGAAGGCGTATATTTTCATTCCCATATTGACGGGCGCAAGATCTTCATGGGGCCCGAAGAGAGTATGCAGATCCAGTCTAATCTTGCTTCCACAATTGCGATGGCATTTGACGAATGTCCCTCCAGCACGGCAGATAGAAGTTATGTGCAAAATTCCGTGGAAAGAACCACAAGATGGCTTGCACGCTGCAAAAATGAAATGAACAGACTAAATGACGCAGAAGATACTATCAATAAAAAACAGATGTTATTTGGGATAAATCAGGGCGCTGTTTATGAAGATATCCGTATTGAGCATGCCAAAAGAATCAGAGAATTTGATTTGGACGGCTATGCAATCGGCGGACTTGCAGTAGGAGAAAGCCATGAAGAAATGTATCATATTTTAGAGGAAACCGTTCCTTTTCTTCCATTGGAAAAACCAACTTATCTGATGGGCGTTGGTACGCCTGCCAATATTTTGGAAGGCGTAGAACGGGGAATTGATTTTTTTGACTGTGTTTATCCTACCAGAAACGGACGTCATGGCCACTTATATACCAATCATGGAAAAATCAATCTGTTTAATGCCAAATATGAAACAGATGAAAGACCGATTGAAGAAGGCTGTGCCTGCCCCGCATGCAGGCGATATTCCAGAGCCTATATCAGACATCTTCTAAAGGCAAAGGAAATGCTTGGGATGCGGCTGTGCGTGCTGCATAACCTGTACTTTTATAATACCATGATGGAAGAGATCAGGGATGCATTGGATGCAGGAGAATTTGCAGCATATAAAAAAAGAAAACTGGATAATATGAGCAGGAAGAATTAAAAAATTATAAAAAATTGCATTTTAACAGGAAAGTGCTTGCCCAAAACAAAAACCTTGTGTATTATATTTTTTAGGCGGTTTTCAGACGATGGATATGGTTTTAGAAAACATAAGTCCCAAAGTAGGAGGAAACACGAATGGGTATTTTAATGACAGCAGGCGGCATGGTACTGGAAGCAGCGGGCGGTACAGCCCCTGAAGCAGCGGGCGGTGCGGCCGGCGCCGGATTAATGATGGTTCTGTATATTGTAATGTTTGGAGCGATCATATATTTTATGATGATCCGTCCCCAGAAAAAAGAACAGAAAAAAATGGCAGCAATGCTCTCTACATTGGAAATCGGAGATTGTGTTTTGACAAACAGTGGATTTTACGGAATTATCATTGATATTACGGATGACACTGTAATTGTAGAATTTGGTAACAATAAAAACTGCCGTATTCCCATGCAGAAAACATCCATTGCACAGATTGAAAAAGCGAATGCGGAATCATAATAAAAGAGCTGCCGGCGGCAGTTCTTTTTTTCAAATTATAAGATGAAAATTCCAAAGCTTAATCAGGAAAAGTGTAAAGCGCTTTATAACTGTAAATTATGAAAAATATAATTAATATGTATTTGAGGAATGTTCTTTGCTATGCTAATATAGAATGTGACAGCAGTTCTGTATTATACAAATTAAAAATCATATATTTGGAGGATCGTTATGAAACTGAATATTACATGCATTCCCGGTGACGGGATTGGACCTGAGATTGTAAGAGAAGCAAAAAAAGTCCTTGATAGGACAGCGCTTAAATTTGGGCATGAGATGATATATACGGATATTTTAATGGGAGGCGCTTCGATCGATGTACATGGCGTGCCTCTTACCGATGAGGCAATTCAGACTGCAAAAAATGCAGATGCAGTTTTGATGGGATCTATCGGCGGAGATACGACTACATCTCCCTGGTACAAACTGGCGCCTGAATTAAGACCGGAAGCAGGATTGTTAAAAATCCGCAAAGCGCTGAATCTGTTTGCTAATTTGAGACCGGCAGTACTTTATGACGAGCTTGCAGCAGCCTGCCCTTTGAAAGAAGAAATCAGTAAAGCCGGATTTGATATGCTGATTATGAGAGAGCTGACCGGCGGTTTGTATTTTGGCGAGAGAAAGACTGTAACAGAAAACGGAATCAGAAAAGCAGTAGATACTCTTACATATAATGAAGAAGAAATCCGCCGGATTGCCGTGAAAGGTTTTGATATTGCCAGAAAACGAAGAAAAAAAGTAACCAGCGTGGATAAAGCAAATGTACTGGACTCCTCCAGGCTCTGGAGAGCGGTTGTAGAAGAAGTTGCGAAAAACTATCCTGACGTTACCTTAGAACATATGCTGGTAGACAATTGCGCTATGCAGCTTGTAAAAGATCCGGCACAGTTTGATGTCATTCTTACGGAAAATATGTTTGGCGATATTCTCTCTGATGAAGCAAGTATGGTAACCGGTTCGATTGGAATGCTTTCCTCAGCAAGCTTAAACGATACAAAGTTTGGCCTGTACGAGCCAAGCCACGGTTCTGCGCCTGACATTGCAGGCAAAAATATTGCCAATCCGATTGCAACGGTTTTAAGCGCGGCAATGATGCTTAGATTTACTTTTGATCTGGACGAAGAGGCAGATGCCATAGAATCTGCTGTAAAACAGGTGTTAAAGGAAGGATTCCGCACCGTTGATATTATGTCGGAAGGCTGTAAAAAAGTAAGCTGCAGCGAAATGGGCGATTTACTGGCTCAAAGAATCGGCTGAATGCCTGAAATTGAGTACACTGCGTACAAAAAAATAATGGAGGAAAGATAAAAAGATGGAGGATAGAAAGATGAGAAGTGATTCTGTAACAAAAGGAACACAGCAGGCGCCCCACAGGAGTCTGTTTAATGCATTAGGATATACGGAGGAAGAAAGAAACCGTCCGCTGATCGGTATTGTCAGTTCTTATAATGAAATCGTACCCGGACATATGAATCTGGATAAAATAGTTGAAGCAGTAAAAATGGGAGTGGCAATGGCAGGCGGTACGCCTATTGTATTTCCGGCAATCGCAGTATGCGACGGTATCGCAATGGGGCATATCGGCATGAAATATTCCCTTGTAACCAGGGATCTGATTGCAGATTCTACAGAATGTATGGCAATGGCGCATGGTTTTGACGGGCTCGTCTGCATTCCAAACTGTGATAAAAACGTGCCGGGACTATTGATGGCAGCTGCAAGAATCAATATCCCTACTATTTTTGTTTCCGGAGGGCCTATGCTCGCGGGAAGAGTAAAAGGAGAGAAGAGAAGCCTTTCTTCTATATTTGAAGCGGTAGGAAGCGTTGCAAACGGCACAATGACTATGGAAGATCTGACAGAATTTGAAGAAAAAGTCTGTCCTACCTGCGGCTCATGCTCCGGTATGTATACTGCAAATTCCATGAACTGTCTGACAGAAGCGCTTGGTATGGGACTTCGCGGAAACGGTACGATTCCTGCCGTCTATTCTGAAAGAATCCGCCTTGCAAAGCATGCCGGCATGCAGATTATGGAACTGGTAAAACAGGATATTAAACCAAGAGATATTATGACCGAAAAGGCATTTTTAAATGCGCTTACCGTAGATATGGCGCTTGGCTGTTCCACGAACTCCATGCTCCATCTTCCGGCAATTGCTCATGAAGCCGGAGTTGCGCTGGATCTGGATATTGCCAATGAGCTGTCGGCAAAAACGCCAAACCTCTGCCATCTTGCGCCTGCAGGGCCGACTTATATGGAAGATTTGAACGAGGCGGGCGGCGTATATGCCGTTATGAAAGAATTGACCAAGAAGAATCTGCTGCATACAGATCTGCTTACGGTTACAGGAAAGACGGTAGGCGAAAACATTGCAGGTGCAGTTAATAAAAATCCTGAAGTAATCCGTCCGGTTGAAAATCCTTATTCCGAAACCGGCGGCATCGCCATATTAAAGGGAAATCTGGCGCCGGATTCCGGCGTGGTAAAACGTTCTGCCGTAGTGCCGGAAATGATGGTACACGAAGGACCTGCCAGAGTATTCGACTGTGAAGAAGACGCCATTGCGGCAATCAAAGGAGGCAAAATTGTCGCAGGTGATGTAGTTGTGATCCGTTATGAAGGACCAAAAGGCGGTCCCGGTATGAGAGAAATGTTAAATCCTACTTCCGCGATTGCGGGCATGGGACTTGGTTCCAGCGTTGCCCTGATCACAGACGGGCGTTTTTCAGGCGCTTCCAGAGGCGCCTCTATCGGGCATGTTTCACCGGAAGCGGCAGTGGGCGGTCCGATTGCCTTTGTTGAAGAAGGGGATATTATCAGTATCAATATTCCGGAAAACAAACTGGATGTAAAAGTCTCCGAAGAAGAAATGGCAGCCAGAAAAGCAAAATGGCAGCCAAGAGAGCCTAAAGTAACAACGGGCTATCTGTCCAGATACAGAGAATTAGTAACGAGCGGAAACAGAGGTGCAATTTTGGAAGTGCCCAAAAATAAATAGGGACTAAAAGGGTAAGGAGGAAGAAAATGCAGCTTACAGGTGCGGAAATAGTAGTAGAATGTTTGAAAGAACAGGAAGTGGATACCGTTTTTGGGTATCCGGGCGGTTCTATTTTAAATATTTACGATGCATTATATAAACACAGTGACGAAATCAATCATATCCTGACCTCCCATGAACAGGGAGCGGCGCATGCGGCTGACGGTTATGCAAGAGCCACCGGAAAAGTCGGCGTCTGTCTTGCAACAAGCGGACCGGGAGCGACCAATCTGGTAACGGGAATTGCAACCGCATACATGGATTCCGTTCCAATGGTTGCCATAACGGCAAATGTAACGCTTCCGCTTTTAGGAAAAGACTCTTTTCAGGAAGTGGACATTGCAGGTGTAACTATGCCGATTACCAAGCACGGCTATATCGTAAAAGATATCAACATCCTGGCGGACACAATCAGGAAAGCATTTGAAATTGCAAGAAGCGGACGTCCCGGACCTGTTCTTGTGGATATAACAAAAGATGTTACCGCAAATCTTTGTGAATACGAGAAAAAAGAAATTCAAAAAACAGAGTGTAAAAAGGCATTTTCCGAGGAGGATATCGAAAAGGCAGTGGCATTGATAAATGCCTCGAAAAAACCATATATCTATCTGGGTGGCGGCGCGATTATTTCCGGCGCTTCTGAAGAAGTCCGGAAATTTGCAAAGAAGATTGATGCTCCCGTATGCGATACGCTTATGGGAAAAGGCGCATATGACGGCCATGATGAGCTGTATACAGGCATGATCGGAATGCATGGAACAAAAACTTCCAATTTCGGCGTCTGTGAATGTGACCTTTTAATTGCTCTCGGCGCCAGATTTTCAGACCGAGTAGTTGGAAATCCTTCCAAATTTGCAAGCAATGCAAAAATCCTTCAAATTGATGTGGATGCTGCTGAGATCAACAAAAATATTAAAACGGATACTTCTGTTGTAGGAGATTTAAAACTTGTTTTGGAAGCGCTGAATGCCAGACTGGAACAGAAAGAGAACAGAGAATGGACAGATCATATCAGAGAGTTAAAAGAAAAATATCCGTTAAAATATGAAGACAATGGGCTTTCCTGTCCTTATATTATGGAAGAGATTGATCGTATCACGGAAGGAAAGGCACTGATCACAACGGATGTGGGGCAGCATCAGATGTGGGCGGCGCAGTATTATAAGTATTCCGAGCCAAGAACCTTTTTATCTTCCGGCGGACTTGGCACAATGGGATATGGTCTGGGCGCCTGCATAGGAGCGAAAATGGGAAGGCCGGATAAAATCTGCATCAATATTGCCGGTGACGGATGTTTCCGTATGAACATGAATGAACTTGCTACCGCCAGCCGTTACAATATTCCGATTATTCAGGTAGTGATTAACAATCATGTTCTCGGCATGGTACGTCAATGGCAGACTCTGTTTTACGATCACAGATATTCTCAGACCGTGCTGAATGACAGCGTAGACTTTTGTATGGTTGCAAAAGGACTTGGCTGTGAAGCGATCCGTATTACCCAAAAAGAAGAAGTGGCTCCCGCATTGGAAAAGGCACTGACATTAAAACGTCCGGTTCTGATTGAGTGTGTGATACCGGAAGATGATAAAGTATTTCCAATGGTACCGGCAGGCGCGCCAATTAGTGAAGCCTTTGACGGAGAAGATCTGAAGCAAAGAGAAAATTAAGGATACGGCCAGACAGTAACTGATATGGTACTACAATGAGAAAAAAAACGGTATTAACGCTATTATTCAGCATTTTAATCTTTATATCCGTACTTACCGGTCTCTATTTGGGACTCGCAGAATATTATTCCAACGGTTTTAGCTATGGAACATGGGTGAATGGATTTTACTGTACAGGAATGGACGTGGAAGAAGTAAACCGCCTCTTAAAGGAAAACTTTAAGGAAACTGTTTTGGAAGTCTCTTTTGAGAACGGGACAAATATAAAAATCCTACTGGCGGATATTTCCTATAAAATCGATTATGAAAAGCCGCTGCAAATGTTAATGAATATCCAGAATCCGAATTTTTGGATTCTGGATATGAAAAAAGAGAAAAATAACACCATTATTCCAGAAGTTACATATGATGAAAAAGTACTTGAAGAACTGCTTGAAAAGTGCCTTCCTGCTGATCAAATGAGAAGCGTTGAAATCATCAAGACAGAACAGGGGTATCTCCTTCAAAATGGTAAGGAACATGTTTTGAATAAAGAGCTGATGTCAGCCCATATCAAAAATGCGCTGGAACACGGACTATATCAGATTAAAGTCCCTGAGAACTGTTATGAAGACCTTCCGCTTACCCCGGATGAAGAAAAACTCCTGGCTTTATGGGAAAAGATCGATACCTTTCAAAATTGTGGAATTATATATGATATGGGGGATGAACTTGTGACTGTGGACGCATCCGTTGTAAGTAACTGGATCACCCTGACAGAAGAAGGAAACCCCTATTTGGATGAAACAGGAAATCTGATACTTGATGTAAGGCAGGTTCAGAAATTTATTGAAGAACTTGCAGAAGAATTTGACACTGTCGGATGCGACAGAGAGTTTCATGCTACAAGAGGCGATACCATATTGGTAAGCGGCGGGACTTATGGGAATAAACTGGATCAACAGGCAGAAATCGATTATTTAACAGAAGCCTTTCTGACCCAAAAAGAAGAATGTCATATCCCTCAATATGTACAGACAGCTTGTCGAAGGGGAAAAGAAGATATAGGAGATACTTATATTGAAATTGATATGACAGAACAGCAGATGTATTATTATGTGGACGGGGAAATTTATGAACAGACGCCCATCGTTACAGGGAATATGGTAAGAAATATGAGTACGCCGGAAGGCACCTGTTTTGTATATGCCAAACAGACGAACCGGATACTGAGAGGCGCCAATTATGCATCTTTCGTAAATTTCTGGGTTCCGGTAAGAGGAAATATAGGGATTCATGACGCCCCCTGGCGGAATACTTACGGTGAGGAGATTTATAAGACGAACGGGTCTCACGGATGTATTAACACTCCCTACGAAGAAATGAAAAAAATATATGAGCATGTGGAAATCGGCACTCCCGTGGTCATGTTTTATTAATATCATTATTTTATTTCAGAAAATACCTGCCAATACCTGCCAATTTAATTGGCTAAAGTGATTGACTAAAACGTTATTTATGGTTACAATGAAATTTATGTATGGAACAAATTATTATGAGGAGGAAATGAAAGTGTCCAGAGTATACAATTTTTCAGCAGGTCCGGCAGTTTTGCCTGAAGAGGTTTTAAAAGAAGCTGCAGATGAAATGTTAGATTACAGGGGAACGGGAATGTCCGTTATGGAAATGAGCCACCGCTCCAAAGCTTATGATACCATTATTAAGGAAGCGGAAGCGGACTTAAGAGAACTTATGAATATACCTGATAATTATAAGGTACTTTTTTTACAGGGCGGCGCAAGCCAGCAGTTTGCCATGATTCCCATGAATTTAATGAAAAACGGCGTGGCGGATTATATTGTAACCGGTCAGTGGGCTAAAAAAGCATATCAGGAAGCATGTATTTACGGAAAGGCAAATAAAATTGCATCCTCTGAGGATCAGACATTTTCTTATATTCCTGACTGTTCCGATCTTCCTGTTTCAGAAGATGCCGATTATGTTTATATCTGCGAAAACAATACCATCTATGGAACGAAATTTAAAACCCTGCCCAATACCAAAGGAAAAACACTGGTGGCAGATGTATCTTCCTGCTTTTTGTCAGAGCCAGTAGACGTGACAAAATATGGGGTAATCTACGGTGGAGTTCAGAAAAATATCGGTCCGGCAGGCGTTGTTATTGTTATCATAAGAGAGGATCTGATTACGGAAGACACTCTGGCAGGTACGCCTACCATGTTAAAATATAAAACGCATGCAGACGCAGATTCCTTATATAATACGCCGCCGGCATATGGAATTTATATTTGCGGAAAAGTCTTTAAATGGATCAAAAAAATGGGCGGACTGGAAGCAATGAAAAAACGCAACGAGGAGAAAGCTAAAATTCTCTATGATTTTCTTGATGAAAGTAAGCTGTTTAAAGGTACTGTAAGAAAAGAAGACCGTTCTCTTATGAATGTTCCTTTTGTAACCGGAAATGAAGATCTGGATGCAAAATTTGTAAAAGAAGCAAAAGAGGCAGGTTTTGAAAATTTAAAGGGCCACAGAAGCGTAGGCGGTATGCGTGCAAGCATTTATAATGCCATGCCTAAAGAGGGCGTAGAAAAACTCGTGGAATTTATGAAAAAATTTGAAGCAGAAAATGCATAGGACGGAGTAACGGAATAAGAAAGTAGTTTACATAACAGGAAGGAAAAGAAAAATATGTTTCAATATCATTGCCTGAATCCGATCGCCGGGGTTGGACTCGAAAATTTTACCGATAATTATGAAAAAACAGAGGATATAAACAAAGCACAGGGTATTCTTGTCAGAAGCGCTTCCATGCATGAAATGGATTTTTCTGATGAACTGCTGGCAATTGCAAGAGCGGGCGCCGGCGTAAACAATATCCCTCTGGATAAATGTGCAGAAAAAGGAATTGTTGTATTTAATACGCCGGGAGCAAATGCAAACGGCGTAAAAGAACTGGTAATCGCCGGAATGCTTCTGGCTTCCAGAGATATTGTCGGCGGTATCAACTGGGTAGAAAAGGAAAAAGAAGATGCCGACATTGCAAAAAAAGCGGAAAAGGAAAAGAAAAACTTTGCAGGTACGGAAATCCAGGATAAGAAACTTGGTATTATCGGCCTTGGCGCTATTGGCGTAAAAGTTGCCAATGTTGCCAAACATCTCGGAATGGAAGTGTATGGCTATGATCCCTATGTTTCCGTAGACGCTGCATGGAATTTAAGCCGTGATGTAAAGCATGTTCTTAATGTAGATGAAATTTATGAAAAATGTGATATTATTACGATTCATGTACCGCTTTTAGATTCCACCAAAGGAATGATTGATAAAGAAGCCGTTGCTAAAATGAAAGACGGCGTTATTATCTTGAATTTTGCAAGAGATCTGCTTGCTAAGGAAGAAGACATTTTAGAAGGGATTCAATCCGGAAAAGTAAGGAAATATGTGTCAGATTTTCCGAATCCTGTAACGGCAGGCAAAAAAGGGTGCATTGTGATCCCGCATCTTGGCGCATCTACAGAAGAATCGGAAGACAATTGTGCAAAAATGGCAGTTAAAGAGATGGTAAATTACCTGGAAAACGGAAATATTATTAACAGCGTCAATTATCCCAACTGCGATATGGGCATTTGTAATCAGGCAGGAAGAATTGCTGTTTTTCACAAGAATGTAGCAAACATGATTACAAAATTTACAGCATGTTTTGGTGAAAATAACATTAATATCACAGATATGACCAATAAATCCAAAGGAGAAGTTGCTTACACCATGTTGGATGTTGAGTCAAAGATCACACCGGAGATTGTCGAAAAATTACAGAATATTGAAGGCGTTTTCCGTGTTCGTGTCGTAAAAGCGTGAGAAGAATGCCAAAATCGGCATGCTTCCTTTCAGTCAAGGAGCCTTGAGATAAATGAAGAAAAAAGAAAAGAACAATAGTATTTTAGAAGATGATTTGGAATTGGAAGATTTAGATACAAGTGAAGAACATCATATAGAAGAAGAAAAGGAACATCACAGGAAACTATCCATGCTGCTTCATTTTTTTATGGCTGCAGCGGCAGTTGTTATCGTGGTCATCATTGTATCCGTTCTGATGATTCAGAATAATCCGATTGTTTATAATGATATTGACGCTTCAGGAATCGAAGTATCCGGTGTATACCAGAGTATTGTGGAACGGAAAGAAAACGAAGAAGGGGTGGATACAGCTGAAAATTATGTGGAAAATAAAGTTTCCATCACTGTTCTTACCCAGGATTCCGATGTTCCCTCTATGCTTTTAGAAGGAAAATTAACGCAAATGCATGGAATGAATGTATGTTTTTCCAAAGACGGCAGTAAAGGATATTATGCAGCTGTTTTTACAAGTGGAAACACTACCTACCTGCTGGAATCAGAAGAAATCAGTAAAAAACAGTTTACAAAAGCAGTAGAACAATTTATTAAAGATCAATATTAAGTATAAAATACGGAGCTTCAAATGTATTCTCATAGCATTTGAAGCTCCTTTTCATTATATTGGCATACTGACACATTTCGTGAAATGTAAGTGTACCAGTGCACTAAATATTTAAATCATCAAAATCTAAATAATCTTTTTTAAACTGCTCCTGCTTTTTTGCGCCGGCAGTACTTGCAAGATCCATATAACGGATAAATACCTCTTCAACGGAAGTATTTTGTTCTACAGCTATTTCTTCCATAACCGGTCTTAATTTATCAAGCTGAATAGAAATTCTTGTCTTTTCAGCGTCCATATCAGCCATTGCCTCTTCCGCATATGCAGTGATCCGGTCAAGAAAACATTTATCGTCCTCTGTCATAGTGACCATCCTTTCTGGGTAAATTTTTCTATCAGACAAAATCGGTCTGATGGCATTTATTTTAACACTAAGAAATAGATCTGTCAAAAACTGTTCTAAAGAAATATTGGGAATAACGTTGTATTAAAAAGGGGAATTTGATAAAATTAAAACAGCAAATTTGAGAAGAGAGGACAAGATTATATGGCAGTGATCAAACCGTTTCAGGCATACCGCCCCAAAAAAGGGCTGGAAAAGAAAATAGCAGCCCTGCCCTACGACGTTTACGACAGGGAAGAAGCGCTGGCAGAAGTGACAAAGGAACCCCTTTCCTTTTTGAAAATAGACAGGGCTGAAACAAATTTCCCAAAAACCGTAGATACTTATGATTCCTGTGTTTATGAAAAAGCGGCAGAGCTTTTAAATGAAATGATAAAGCAGGAATATTTTATGCAGGATCATACAGAATGTTATTATCTGTATGAACAAATTATGGATGGACGCAGTCAGACGGGAATCGTTGCCTGTGCCAGCATAGAAGACTATTGTAATCAGGTAATCAAAAAGCATGAAAATACAAGGGCCGATAAAGAAGAAGACCGTATTCGGCATGTGGACGCATGCAGCGCGCAGACAGGTCCCATCTTTTTGGCATACCGCAGCAGCGAAAAGATAGATCAGCTTACAGCGGAGATAAAAAAAGAAGCGCCGGAATATGACTTTGTTTCAGAAGATGGTATTACACATAAAGTATGGGTCATTTCCGATCCTCAAAAAGCAAAAACAATTACAGATGCATTTGCCGCTATGGACAGTATTTATATTGCAGACGGACATCACCGATGCGCCTCTGCAGTAAAAGTCGGATTAAAGCGAAAAGCACAGAATCCACACCATACCGGAGAAGAAGAGTATAATCGCTTTCTTTCCGTTTTGTTCCCGGATAAGGAACTGATGATTATGGATTATAACAGAGTCATAAAGGATAAAAACGGAAAAAGCAGAGAGGAACTCTTTGAACAGATTCAAAAAACATTCTCTATTACCCCCAATGGAGCAGAAGCCTGCAGACCTGACAGCAGGGGAAACATAGGAATGTATATTGACGGAGAATGGTACCGTCTTTCCTTCCTGGGAAAAAGAAGTGAAAATCCGGTAGAAGCGCTGGATGTTTCCATTTTACAGGATCACATACTCTGTCCCCTTCTGCAAATCGATGATCCAAAAACGAATGAGCGCATTGAATTTGTCGGCGGCATCCGTGGATTGGAGGAGTTGGAAAGACGTGCAGATAAATATGATGGGATTGCCTTTTCCATGTATCCTACGGATATTAAAGAGCTTTTTGCAGTAGCAGATGCCGGACTTTTGATGCCGCCCAAATCCACATGGTTTGAGCCGAAACTCAGGAGCGGACTTTTTATACATAAATTTTAATGTCTGTAATAACAGACGGATTGGAGTTAATCATGAATAGTAAATTATATAAACATATGAATTGGCCGGTAATAGAAGATATTGTTTTTGCGGAATCCGATAACCCGCATGCTGTTTTGGGCGCTCATCCTGCCGGCGCTTCCACCCTGATCCAGACTTATCAGCCGGGAGCTGAAAAAGCAGTCCTTTTGTTAAAGGAATCCAGAGAAAAGATTAAAATGGAAATGGCAGATGAAGAAGGATTTTTTGCAGCGCTCGTACCAGAAAAAAATGTGACGGAGTATTTGTTTGAAATAACGGAAAAAGACGGTACTGTAAGAAAAGTAGAAGACCCTTACCGGTTTAAAGAACAGATTACCAGACAGGATACTGACCGTTTTGAGGCGGGAATCCATTATACCATCTACGAGAAATTAGGCGCACATCCGATGACCATCGACGGCGTTTCCGGGGTATACTTTGCAGTATGGGCGCCTAACGCCATGCGTGTCAGCACGGTGGGAGATTTTAATCATTGGGATGGCAGAACCCATCAGATGCGCCGGCTCTGGGATTCCGGCATTTTTGAAATTTTTATTCCGGAAGCAAAAGAAGGGGATAATTATAAATTTGAACTTAAGGTAAAGGGCGGTCTTACGTATTTGAAAGCAGATCCTTATGCATTCAGACAGCAGCTCCGTCCTGATACTGCCTCCATTGTAGCAAGTGTACAGGAATTTAAATGGGAAGATGCAAAATGGCTTGCAGACAGAAAAGAATTTGACTCTGAAATAGCGCCGATGAGCATTTACGAACTGTATTTAAATTCTTTTATGAAAAAAGACGATGAAAAGGAATATAATAATTACAGGGAGATTGCTCCGGAGTTAATCAGATACGTAAAAGAAATGGGGTATACCCATGTGGAATTGATGCCGATAATGGAGCATCCTTTCGACGGTTCCTGGGGCTATCAGGTAATTGGTTATTATGCGCCAACAGCGCGTTATGGCACGCCTGATGATTTTCGGTTTATGATCAATGAGCTGCATAAAGCGGGAATCGGTGTGATTCTGGATTGGGTGCCGGCACATTTTCCCAGAGATACTTACGGGCTTTCTAATTTTGACGGAACCTGCCTTTATGAACATCTGGACCCAAGGAAAGGTTTCCATCCGCATTGGGGGACACTGATCTATAATTATGGAAGACCGCAGGTAACAAATTATCTGATTGCCAACGCTCTGTACTGGGTAGAACAGTTCCATGCAGACGGAATCCGTATGGATGCGGTTGCTTCCATGCTGTACCTTGATTATGGTAAGAATGACGGAGAATGGGTTGCGAATATATACGGCGGTAATGAAAATCTGGAGGCCATTGAATTTATCAAACATTTAAATTCTATCATGCATAAAAGAAATAAAGGCGTTGTTACTATAGCGGAGGAGTCCACGGCATGGCCTAAAATAACAGGCGCTCTTGACGACGACGGACTGGGCTTTGACATAAAATGGAATATGGGATGGATGAACGATTTCCTTGGATATATGTCATATGACCCGTATTTCAGGGCACATCATCACGGCGAACTTACTTTCAGCATGATCTATAATTACAGTGAAAAATTTATGCTGGTGCTGTCCCATGACGAAGTTGTACACGGCAAAGCTACTTTGGTCGGAAAAATGCCGGGAGAAAGAAAAGATAAATTTAACAATTTAAAGGCCGCATACGGATTTTTCTTTACGCATCCAGGCAAAAAACTGTTATTTATGGGACAGGATATTGCAGAATTCGACGAATGGAACGAAAACAGAAGCGTAGAATGGGAATTACTTGATATCCCTGAACATCAAGGCATGGCAAATTTAGTAAAGAGGCTGAATGAACTGTATACAAAATGCCCCGCGCTCCATACTCTGGACCATTCTCCCAAAGGATTTGAATGGCTAAATTGTATATCCGCAAACGACTGTATGGTCTCCTTTATGAGAAAAGGAGAAAACAGAGAAGACGCTCTGTTAGTCGTTGCCAATTTTGCTAATGTGGAAAAGGAATTTACGATCGGAGTTCCCTATGAAGGAAGTTATAAGGAAATATTGAATACGGATGACAAAGCCTTCGGCGGAGAAGGCCGGGTGAACAGCAGGGCAAGACTGACACAAGAAGAAGAATACGACGGACGTCCCTTTTTAATTACAATGAAATCTGCGCCGCTGTCTGTCAGTATTTTTGAATACCGGAAAGTATCCGTCCCCGTTAAAAAGAAAACGACTAACGTTTCCAAAAAAACAACCGGCACAGGACAAAATACTATTAAGAAAAAAGCAGGTACGGGAAACAGGAGAAAAAATAAAAAATAAATTTTCAAAGTAAGACAGAATAGAAAGGAAAAAGCAGGTGTTAGATATATTAGCTACCGCTCTTCCTGAATTAACACAGGGAGAGGAAATTGATATCGGCGTAATTGAACAGTTTCTGTCTGAACTGCCTGATAAAGCATTTCGATTGGGGATCAGAGTGGTTTTTGCCATTCTTTTCTTCCTGATCGGCTCCAGAGTGATTAAAATTGTTCGGAAAATGGTAAGGAAATCATTACTTAGAGGAAATGCAGAACAGGGCGTTGTCCAATTTCTGGATTCCTTTATTAAAGCTGGTCTTTATGTCGTCCTTGCTTTGGCAATTGCCTCTGGTTTCGGCGTGGATGCTGCAAGCGTAATCGCTGTTTTGGGTTCTGCAGGCGTTGCCATCGGTCTTGCCATTCAGGGAAGTCTTGCAAATCTGGCAGGGGGCGTACTGATTCTACTTTTAAAACCCTTTAAAGTGGGAGATTATATAAAAGAAGATACAAACGGTAACGAAGGGACTGTGGAAGAGATCCAGCTGTTTTACACAAGACTTGTGACGCCGGAAAATAAGATCATTGTACTGCCAAATGGAAACCTTGCCAATGCCAGTCTGACAAACGTCACGTATGCGCCTGACAGAAGACTGGATATTAAAATAGGAATCTCTTACCAATCCGATATAAAAAAGGCGAAAGAAGTGCTGTTGGAATTGATCACCCAGGATGCTTTCACTATAAAAGAGAAAGAACTGTTTGTTTATGTGGATGAACTTGCAGAAAGCGCCGTTATTTTAGGCGTACGGTGTTGGTTTAAGAATGAAGATTACTGGCCGGGCAAATGGCGTATCACGGAAAATATCAAATATGCTTTAGATGAAAATGGAATAGAAATTCCTTTTCCGCAGATGGATGTGCATATCGATCAGCAAACTGCCGCGCAGCCTTAATCTATCAAAATAAACAGCAATAAAAGAAAAGCAGTCAAAACCGGACGGAATTGACTGCTTTTTTGAAAAGCTGAAAAAGGGACTTGAACCCTCGACCCCTTCATTACGAGTGAAGTGCTCTACCAACTGAGCTATTTCAGCACAAGTATTGAAAGCAATACCATAAGTTATTATAATAGGTAAATGAATTTTTTGCAATATAAAAATGAAAAAATTATTTTTTATTGTAGTAGAAATTTATGCTTATGATACAATCTCTGCGGCATTCCGCTTATTGAAATATTATTATTTAGATAGTATACTACTAATAATTAAACGTAAAAGCGGAATGGAGACTGTTATGAAAGAAAATCAAAATTTAAAAACATTTACAATGGACAAACTGGAAAATATCCATATTTATGGCCGTACTGGCAGCCAGCGGATGCCGCTGCCTTTATTTTGGACGGCAAGCGGAGTCGAATTATATGTAACAGGAACGGAATTATGGATGGAAGTGGAAGCGGATTATGAAACCCATGAACCTTGGATCAGTATCGAAATAAACGGCGCATGGATCGGCAGGCAAATGATTACGGCCGGGAAAAAGGACATTTGTATTTTCCGCAATATGGATGCGGCAGCAACAAAAAGAGTACGGATATTCAGAGACGTACAGGCAATGTCTGACGACGCTTCTCTGTTCCTGCAAATACATAGCTTTCAGTCAGATGGAATTTTTAAGGAAGTACCTGAAAAAAGCAGGAAAATAGAAATTATAGGAGACAGTATTACATCCGGGGAAGGAACGATAGGGGCGCAGGAAGAACAGGACTGGATTTCCATGTGGTTTACAGCCTTAAATAATTATGCGGTCATAACTGCGGACAGACTGGACGCCGATTTCCATATTGTATCCCAGAGCGGATGGGGAATTGTCACAGGCTGGGATAACAATCCGCATAGTTCCTTACCTGACTACTATGAGCAGGTCTGCGGACTATGCAAGGGAGAACGTAATGAAAAAGCCGGTGCAAAAGAAAACTATGACTTTTCTTCATGGCAGCCGGACAGCGTTATCATTAACCTTGGCACCAATGATGCAGGCGCTTTTGAGAATGAAGAGTGGACAGATCCTCAAACAGGTCTTACCTTTAAACAACATAAAAACGAGGACGGAACTTACAATAAAGAAGACGAAAGAAGACTGATTGAAAAGGCAAAAGCCTTTTTAAAAACCATAAGAAAACATAATCCGAATGCTGAAATCTTATGGGCATACGGCATGATTGGAACGCCGATCCTTTCCATGTTAGAAACGGCAATTCAGGAATTTGTCAAAGAAACGGGAGATGCTAAAGCCAGATTAATAGTGCTCCCACAGGCTGAAGGCGACGGAATCGGAGCAAGGTGCCATCCCGGAGTAATCAATCATAGACAGGCAGCGGATATTTTAGTGAAAGAATTAGAAAAATAAATGAGAAAGATAAAAAATTTACCAACAGGAGTGGAAAAGCATCGTGGCAGCGGAATGGAGCGAAAGACAGAAACAGGATTATTTTCTTCTTGCAGATACGGCAGTACTTGCTGGTGAGATCATGTTAAAATCGGGTGCGGAAACCCATCGGGTAGAGGATACTATTTACCGGATACTCAAATTATCAAATTTTGAGCGCTGTGAAGTACTTGTCGTAACGGCAGGTATTATGGTCACATTGGAAGACTGGCGTATCGATACGATCAGCATGCTGCGAAGGGTTGGCGATAAATCGACTAACCTGGGAAATATCACAGAAGTAAATGATATTTCAAGAAAACTTTGCAACGGAGAACTGAGTTTAAAGCAGGCCTTTCATTTACTGAAACATATGGAATCCAAAAGCTATATGGATCTTTATGTGTATGCCTGTATGATTATTGCGGCTGCCGGATTTACCATCCTTTTGGGAGGAACTTTTTCTGAAAGCCTGTTTGCCGCATTAAATGGAATCTATCTTGTACTTTCCATGCTGTTTAATAAAAAATTTAACATAAATGTATTTGTTACTAACATGGCGGTTTCTTTTCTGATGGCATTTACAACAAGAGGATTTTCTGTAATACCAGGAGTGGAAATTGAAATAGAGCGCGTAGTAGCAGGTTCTGTTATGATGCTTCTCCCGGGAGTAGCAATTACCAATGCAATTCGTGATACCCTGCACTCCGATTACATGGCAGGCAGTGCTAAAATCGTAGAAGCATTTGCAATAGCCGCTTCCGTCGGCGTAGGAATCGGAGCAGGGCTTGCAATCGGTGCAATTGTATTCGGCTAAAGGAAGAAAAGGAGTAAAATGCTATGCTGGTTCAGGTAATTGGCGCTTTTGCGGCGGTAATAGCCGCTTCCATTACATTTGGAGTACCGAAAAGATTTCTTTTATATTCCGGGTTTACGGGAGCCGTTAGTTGGTTAGTCTATTTGTTACTTTTAAATAACAACCTGAATGAATTGATTGCAGTTTTTGCAGCAACGCTTGTGTCAGCGCTTCTTTCCCACATTTTTGCAAGAGCGCTAAAGGCGCCTGTGACGGTTTTTCAGATTCCGGCAATTCTTCCAACCGTACCGGGCGTCGGAATGTACCGGACTGTTTATTATATGATTATAGGCGATAAAGAAATGACCGGATATTATTTCAGTAAAACTTTACAGATTGCCGGAATGATTGCGATTGGTATTTTTATTATGGACACAGTGTTTCGTACCTTTTTGAGAAAAGAGAACTGGAGAAGAGTGTGAGAAAAGATCTGACAATAATTTTTAAAAAAGTTTTTTCTGTTTCGATACTTATTATTTTAGCTTTTTTCGTTTATCGAACAGCTGCTTTTGACACAAAAACATTGACAGAACAAACAGAAAATACAGAAAAAAAATATCAGGAAGAAGTTTCCGAAGAAGCGCATATGACAGAAATGTCAGAAAGTAACGAATCAGAAGTCCTGACAGCTATGTCAGAAACAGCGGGAATGAAACGTAAATCTACAGTAAAAGTAGAAAATATTAAAAAATCTTTCAGAGAAATTACTTTAGCGCAATTGGATGAAGCAGAACGAACTGCAGACGGTACTACTGCACAATATTGGGAAAGCGATCTGATTTTTTTGGGAAGAACGGGTGACTTTGCTTTATATGGCATGAATAAGGACAGAGTATCCAGAGGTTTAATCTTAAGAAGAAACGATCAGCTTTTTTTCACGGATGAATATTATCTTGCGCCAGGACTATATTATCCTGCGCTGTTTGCAGATGATTTTGACAAAGACGGCATGTTAGAACCTGTCATAATACTTCACAGGCTGACGGGAACCGGATATAGTGTGGAAGAATTATTTCTATTGGATGATACGGAACAGGAAAAGGTTTCAGACTGGAAATTATATCAGTTTAAGGAACAGGATTATTTAACTCAAATAGAAAAATTGCTGAAATATGAAATTATGGCAGATACGTATCAGGTGCACTTATTTACTTTGGATAACAGTCAGGATATTTGTGTGAATCTGACGGAGGAATTATCATATGATGACACTACTGTCACACTGGAAGAAAAAATGGCAATTGGCGATATTATTTCATTTCAGGCAGATCAAAATACATTAACCCTTTCCTTCGACGTTGGATTACTGTGTAATGAATTTGCAACTCCATTTTACTCAGAATCGCTTCCTTTAGTAGAAGCAGAAATTTCATACCAAAAGGGTGCTTTTACCATTGAAAATATGAAATTTATTAACAATTCGGATTAGATCTGAAAAAAACTGTTTACCAATAAAAACTTCAGAGGAGGGACCTTTGATGGATAGAAAAATATGTGTCATAGAAGATGAACTGAAGCTGTGCGACGAGATTGTTTATTTTTTAAATACAAACGGTTTTGAGGCTTTTGCCGCAAAACCGGAGGAGTACAACGCAAAAGCGTTGTTACAGGGCGGATATTCCATGTTGCTTCTGGACATTTCCCTGCCGGGCACGGACGGGCTTTTTTTATGCAGAGAGATCCGGAAAGAATCGGATATTCCCATTATCATTATTACAAGCAACAACAGAGAAATCACAGAACTTATGGCGATGAACTGCGGCGCAGACGATTTTGTTTCAAAGCCCTTTAATCCGCAGATCCTGTTAGCAAGAATGGAAGCTGTTTTGAAAAGGGTTTATAAAAATTCTGAAGCTGATAATAAATTTTATCTTGACGGTTTTATGTTTGATCCCGGAAAAGGAATGATTCAAAAAGAAGAAAAACGTACCGAACTTACGAAGAACGAAGTGCGGATCTTATTGACGCTGACCAAAAAAAGGGGGGAAATCGTTTCAAGAGATGAAATTATAGAGAATTTGTGGGAAAATCATCTTTTTGTAGATGATAATACCTTGACTGTAAACATGACAAGACTGAAAAACAAACTGGAAGAGATCGGAATAAAAGACAGAATTATAACAAAAAGAGGAATGGGGTATCAGCTTTTATGAGTTATTTTAATTATCTGAAAGAAAGAATTTTTATATTGCTTCTATTTTTTTATTTACTGTTTTCCTTTGAAACTTTTTTACTTACCATTAAGGGCAGCGAATGGCTTGCCATATTTATCGGAATGAATCTGGTCTGCGCTTACTTTCTTGTAACTTTTACGGAATTTTACCGCCAGAAAAAACAATATACGGAAATTCGTCAGGCAGTAGACAGTATGGAGGAAAAATATCTGGCCTCGGAGATTTTGGGAAATCCGGGAACGGAAGAAGGGTTTCTGTACCAGGAAATTCTTCATGATATGGGAAAGGCCATGTCAGAAAAAATCAATTACTATAAAAGGGAAGTAAAAGAATATAAAGAATACATTGAATTATGGATTCACGAAGTGAAAATTCCCATTGCCGCAGCGCAGATGATTATTGAAAATCATAAAAATGAAAATGCAAGAGAAATAGAAATACAAATCAAGCGGATTGAAGAATATACAGAACAGGTTCTATATTACGCCAGAAGCAATGAGGTTGAGAAAGACTATTATATTAAAGATCTGACTTTAGAAGAACTGGTAAATGAAGCGCTTGTTTACAATCGAAAAGAGTTGATATTGTTAGGCACATCCATCGATCTGCATGACCTTCAGATGACGGTCAAAAGCGACGGAAAGTGGCTTGTTTTTATTTTAGGGCAATTGATTGGCAACAGTATGAAATATACGGGAAATAAAACGCTAAAACTAGAAATTTACGGAGTAGAAAAAAGGGAAAAAGTGGAACTCCATTTAAAAGACAATGGAATCGGTATCAAAGCAAGTGAGGTACAGAGGGTTTTTGAGAAAGGATTTACAGGAGCAAACGGCAGAAACGAAAAAAAATCTACCGGGATCGGATTATATTTATGTAAAAAGCTCTGTAACCGTCTACGGCATGGGATTGCACTGCGTTCCACAGAAGGAGAAGGATGCGAAGTGATTTTAACATTTCCCAAATCCAGTTTTTCTAACCTTACAGATTTGTAAGATTTTTGTAAGACAGTTCAATGGAAAAGAATGCCGGCGTTCGCTAAACTAGAATCTGTAATAAGAAAACCTGTAGAAAAAATTACAGGAAGAAAGGCGGAAAAACAATGGATGAAATATTGAAAGTAAAACACATTGAAAAATATTACGGCAACAAGGGAAATCTTACCAAAGCAATTAACGATTTAAGTTTTGTTGTGGAAAAAGGCGAATATGTAGGAATCATGGGCGCCAGCGGAAGCGGAAAAACCACGCTGCTAAACTGTATTTCCACGATCGACAAAGTAACAAGCGGTTCCATCCAGGTGGGCGGTACAGAAATAACAAGCTTAAAGGGCAGTCATTTAAACCGCTTCAGACGGGAAGACCTTGGATTCATTTTCCAGGATTTTAATCTGTTAGATACCATGACGGCATATGAAAATATTGCGCTTGCCTTATCCATCCAGAAAATAAAAGCAAAAGAGATTAATAAAAGAGTGATGGAAATAGCAGGACAGCTTGGAATCGTAGAGATTCTCGGAAAATATCCGTATCAGATGTCCGGCGGACAAAAACAGCGTGTAGCGGCTGCAAGAGCGGTCATTACCAAGCCCAAACTGGTATTGGCGGACGAACCCACCGGCGCGCTGGATTCCAAAGCGGCAAGAATGCTTTTACAGAGTATGGAATATTTAAACAGAGATTTAAATACGACTATATTGATGGTTACCCACGACGCTTTTACGGCAAGCTACGCAAACCGCATTATTTTTATTAAAGACGGACAGGTTTTTACGGAACTTCTAAAAGAAGCGGGCGAAGCAAGAAAGACCTTTTTTAACAGAATTATTGATGTTGTTACATTGCTTGGAGGTGAACTTCAGGATGTTGTTTAAATTATCGTTTAAAAATATAAGAAAAAGTTTTAAAGACTATATGATTTATTTTCTTACCCTGATTTTAGGCGTCGCCATTTTTTATGTTTTCAACGCATTAGATTCCCAACAGGCGATGCTTGCCGTTTCCTCTTCTACAAAAAGCATTATGAAACTGATGGTCAGTATGTTGTCGGGAGTATCTGTAGGCGTTGCGCTGGTTTTAGGATTTTTGATCATATATGCGAACAATTTTCTGATCAAAAGAAGAAAGAAAGAATTTGCCATCTATATGACATTAGGAATGGGAAAAAGCGACGTTTCCAAAATTCTTTTTGGAGAAACGGTGATGATAGGCTGTATTTCTCTGGGCATCGGACTTTTTATCGGCGTATTTGCCTCTCAGTTTATGTCGATTCTGGTTGCCAAAATGTTTGAAGCGGATATGACGGCTTATGCTTTTACCGTCTCAACAGATGCGATTATAAAAACGGTAATCTATTTTGGGATCATGTATCTGATCGTCATTTTATTTAACACCGTAATGCTTTCCAGATATCAGCTGATCGATTTGTTTCATGCAAAAAGAAAAGTGGAAAAAAACAGGCTCAAAAATTCTTATTTTGCAGTATTGGTATTTTTGCTCGCCACTTTGTTTTTAAGTTATGCATACTACAGTGTTACCTTGGACTTTGGGCACTTGTCAGAATCGAAGATTATGATTATGATCGGCATCGGATGTGTGTCAACTTATCTGATCTTCTGGTCTCTTTCCGGATTTTTACTCAAAATGATCCAACGGGCAAGGGGAGTATATCTGAAGGGACTGAACGCTTTTATTCTGCGGCAGCTTAACAGTAATATCAATACATCGGTATTTTCCATGACGATCATCTGCCTGCTGTTTTTTGTGACGATCTGCGTGCTTTCGGCAGGATTATCCGTTACTTCATCTTTGAAAACGCAATTGACCACAATGACGCCGGTAGACATCAATATCTATAAGTCAATGGACTGGCCGGAAGAGGTTTATCCACCGGAACAGGTGGAAGATTCCAGACTTTCTGTATGGGAAGTACTGGACAGACTGAACGTGGACAAAAACCTGTTCCAGGAAGACTGGGTTGACGTTACCATTTATACTGCACCTGAATATACGATAGAAACATTTTTAGGTGAAACAGTTAAAACGGCGTCAGAAAAATTTCCTCAAATGGATTTTTCAACAGCGGAAGAGATCATGAGTATTTCAGAGTATAATATGCTGGCTGAAAAATACGGACTTCCCACCTATACATTGGAAGAGGGAAACTATATCGAACTGTGCGATTTTGATGAAATTACGCAGATTCGCAATGAAGCGCTTTTAACCGGCAGGACAATAAAGATCGGAAATCATATTTTAACGCCGCAGTATACGGAATGTCAGTATGGATTTGTGCATATTTCCAATGTGCATTCCAATTCCGGCATTACGCTGGTGCCAGACGAAGTAATCGAGTCGGAACTTGGAAATACACTGAAACGGGAAATTAACCTTTTAGCAGCGGACTATCGTGCAGAGACAAAAGAAGAAAAAGCACAGAGCGAAGAAATCCTTTTTTCCATCAATGCGGAAAAATTGACGCAGGCCGAACTGACCTGTGATCTGGATGCAATGAGTAAGATTTCTATTTATGAGTCCAGCATAGGGCTTGCCGCAATCGCCACTTTTATTGCGATCTATTTAGGTATTATCTTTCTGATCGCAGGCGCCGCTCTGCTTGCATTAAAAGAACTGTCAGAGAGCGCCGACAATAAAGAGCGATACCAGATCCTTAATAAAATCGGCGTTGACAAAAAAATGCAGCAGTCGGCACTGCTCTGGCAGATGGGAATTTTTTTCGGGTTTCCCATGTTTCTGGCAGTCATTCATTCTGTATTTGGCATTCAATTTGCGCAGAACATGTTATCTGTCATGTTCCGCAAAGAAGATATGATTGGAATGATCCTTGTGACGGCAGCGATACTTGTACTGGTCTACGGTATTTATTTTACGGCTACCTATTCAGGCTGCAAAAGAATTATTGAAGACAGATAGCAGGAATAGAAGTACAGGCTGGAGGTGAAGAAAAATGAAGAAAAATACAATATGGAAGCTTGTCTGCGTGATGATATTATTTCTGTTTTTCCTATTAAAATGCAGACGTGCAGGCGAAAGAGGAGAGGAGTGATCCTCTCTTTTTTCATATTCCAATTTACAACTTTTATAAGTAATGCTATATTTAAAATAGAATTTCATATAGTTCCTGAAAGGTAGAAATAATATGTCTGAATCCATAAAAGAGCTTCAAATTGCAGACTTATCATGCACGCTGTACCTTCCTCCTGATTATGACTGCCAGACAATCCATTATCCGGCAGTTTATATTAATGGCGAAGCGCCGGTCAAGGAAATTTTAGCTGAATTAAAAAAGCTGTCAGTCCCGGCTGATTTTCTTCTTTTGTCCATTAAACCGAAAGACTGGAACGATGATTTTACCCCCTGGAAGGCCCCTGCGTTCCGGGAAGGGGAAAAGATTCCGGGCGGAAATGCAGATGCCTTTATTGCCAAGCTGACAGAGGTAATTAAGCCCTATATGGACATGCATTACAGAACAAAACCCTGCGCGGAAGATACGATACTGCTTGGGTATTCGTTGGGCGGGCTTGCCGCGCTGTATTCCCTGTGCAGAACAGATCAATTTGCCAAAATCGGTTCTCTTTCCGGTTCCTTATGGTATGATGGATTTGTAGAATTTATGGAAGGGATGCAGTGTACAAAAACAGACAGACGTATCTATCTGTCCCTCGGAAAAAAAGAAGCGAAAAGCCGGAATGCGAGAATGGGACAGGCTGCTGAATGTACCAAAAAGATACAAGAGATATTGGAGAACAAAATAGGAAAAGAAAATGTAACGTTTGAGTGGACTGACGGCGGACATTTCCATGAAATTCCCAAAAGATTCGCAAAAGCTCTGCGTTGGTTTTTACAATTTTGAAATAGAATGAAAGGGAGAGATGTATATGAGAAGAGACAAACTGGACCGTGTAAACGAGATCATGGAGGAACTGGTAAATGACGGAGAAATTGCAGGCATGAATCTGCTGATCACACGATTCGGAAAAGAGCAGCATTATTATGAAGTCGGAAAAGCGGATATTGCCGCCAAAAAACCGATAAAAAGAGATACCATTTTTCGTCTTTATTCCATGACAAAACCTGTTACCGCTGCGGCAGTGATGATGCTGTTTGAAGATGGAAAAATTGACTTAGTCGATCCGGTAGAAAAATATCTTCCAGGCTTTCAAAATCAGCATATTTATGTAAATGGCAAGAAAACTGCTTTAAACGCACCCATGCAGATTCACCACCTGCTTTCCATGACATCAGGACTCACTTATGGCGGTGATGATGAAAACGGAAAGGAAACATGGGCTCTGCTGGAAGAATTACAAAACAAACTGTATTCGGAAACACCCATAACAACGCTTGATTTTGCCAACCGTTTAGGGGGATGCGCGCTTGCGTTCGCACCGGGCGGGCATTTTGCATACGGATTTTCTGCCGATGTGCTGGGAGCAATCGTGGAAGTCGTATCAGGCATGAGTTTCGGTTCCTTTTTAAAGAAACGATTATTCTGGCCTCTGGGAATGAAGGATACAGACTTTTATGTGCCAAAAGAAAAGAAAGACAGACTTTCCAGAGTTTACGAAAAAACAGAAGAAGGATTAAAAGAATTCCGCTTAAACAATCTTGGAATTTTAAATAAAATGGATATTAAGCCGGCATTTGAATCGGGCGGCGCGGGGTTGGTTTCTACCATTGACGATTATGCAAAATTCGGACAAATGCTATTGCAGGGCGGCATTTATAAAGGACAGAAAATTTTATCAAATAAAACGGTGGAATATATGACGACAGGAAGACTATATGGAACTCCGAGAGCTGATTTTTCAACATGGGACGGACTGCAGGGATTTGAATACCGTAATCTGATGCGGATTGCCCGGGATAAAGAAGCGTTTACTTTTAATGCCTCTGTTGGAGAATATGGATGGGACGGCTGGCTTGGCGCTTATTTTGCCAATCTGCCCAAAGAGGATGCAACCATACTTTTTATGATGCAGAGAACGGATACCGGTACGGCGCCGTTTACAAGGCGGCTTAGAAATGTAATAGCAGCTGCATTTGAAGAGTTTTGAGACAGCATCTCCAGACAAAAACGTAAAATCGTATCGTAATTATGGGAACGCACAGTATATGTGCGTTTCTTCATTCTTCCTTGACTTTAGCGAATAAAAGTGCTAAAGTATTAAAAGCTGTTTTTGCTTTTGGCAGAAAACAAAATACGATAAAAAATATAGGAAAGAGGTCTGTTTATGTCAACTTTAGATGAAATTCGCCGCCGTTTTAAAAATGATCATTTTGCTATGGAAACAACCGGTATTACCATTGATTCTGCAGAACCCGGAAAGGCAGTCTGCTCCCTGACATTGGAAGAACGGCATATGAATGAAAACAAAGTTCCAATGGGCGGCGCTGTTTTTACGTTGGCGGATTTTGCCTGCGCCATTGCAGCAAACGGATATTCTGATAAAAAAACGGTCAGTCAGCAGGTCTCCATTACCTTTCTTTCACCCGCAAAGGGAAACCGTCTGACTGCAGAGGCAGCGTGTCTGCGGGAAGGACGCACCACTTCTCTCTATACGGTGGATATACGGGATGAAATGGATACTTATGTGGCTCATGCAACCGTAAACGGTTATGTTATTCAATAGCATTTCATTTATCATTGAAAGATACAAAAAGGAGGAACCATATTATGGTAATCACGGAGTTTTTGGAGAGAAATGCCCGTCTTTACGGTTCGGATACAGCGCTTGTAGAGTTAAATCCTTCTCAGGAACGCGACAGTGCAGTAACCTGGCGGGAGGCAAGTCTGATCGAGAGTGCAGGAAACGGTGCGCCTTATCGCAGAGAGTTAAGCTGGGCGGATTTTGACAGACGTGCCAATCGTTTTGCGAATCTGCTCTTGAGCCGCGGATTGAAACGGGAAACAAAGGTGGGCATTCTGATGATGAACTGTCTGGAATGGCTGCCTGTTTATTTCGGCATTCTGAAAGCCGGCGGGGTAGCCGTACCTTTGAACTTCCGTTATTCGGCGGAAGAAATTAAATATTGTCTGGAACTTGCAGACGTTGAAGTACTGGTTTTCGGTCCGGAATTTATCAGCCGGATGGATACCATCGCCCCTGCTCTTGAGGGAGTGAAAATGATGTTTTTCCCCGGAGAAGGCGGACCTTCTTACACAGAGGACTGCCTGAGGCTTATGGGCTTTTGTTCATCAAGCGCCCCGCCTGTCGCTTTACAGGAGACAGACTATGCCGCCATATATTTTTCTTCCGGTACCACCGGATTTCCCAAAGCGATTCTTCATAATCACCTGTCGCTGCGTTCCTCCTGTGAGACAGAGCAAAATCATCACGGACAGACAAAAGACGATGTTTTTTTATGCATTCCGCCTCTTTACCATACCGGAGCGAAAATGCACTGGTTCGGCTCCCTTATTACAGCCGGTAAGGCAGTGCTTCTCAGGGGCGTGAAACCGGAGTGGATATTGCGGGCAGTCACGGAAGAAAAGTGTACGATTGTATGGCTGTTAGTACCCTGGGCACAGGATCTTCTTGATGCCATTGATTCCGGGAAAGTGGACATGGATCATTATCTTCTGGAGCAGTGGCGTCTGATGCATATAGGAGCCCAGCCTGTTCCGCCGAGCCTGATCCAGCGCTGGAAAAAACATTTTCCTCACCATCAATATGACACCAATTATGGACTAAGCGAATCCATAGGTCCCGGCTGTGTTCATTTAGGCGTAGAAAACATACATAAGGTGGGAGCGATCGGTAAACCGGGCTATCACTGGGAGACAAAAATTGTAAACGAACAGGGACAGGAGACTGCACAGGGAGAAGTGGGCGAACTCATTGTCCACGGACCGGGCGTTATGCTCTGTTACTATAAAAACCCTGAGGCAACGAATGAGGTTTTGAAAGACGGATGGCTCTATACAGGCGATATGGCCCGTATGGACGAAGATGGTTTCATTTATCTTGTAGACCGCAAGAAGGATGTTATCATTTCCGGGGGCGAAAATTTATATCCGGTACAAATTGAAGATTTCCTTCGCCGCAGTGAAAAAATTAAAGATGTGGCTGTGATCGGTCTGCCGGATGCCAGACTTGGGGAGATTGCCGCCGCAGTGATCGAGCTGAAAGAGGGCATTTCCTGCACAGAAGAAGAGATCATGGAATTTTGCAAAGAACTTCCCAGGTATAAACGCCCCAGAAAAATTATCTTTGAACAGGTGCCAAGAAACCCTACCGGAAAGATCGAAAAGCCGCTTCTCAGAGAACGGTACTGTCATGGCAGTCTTGTGGAAGCACAGATAAAAAACTAAAGGGAGAAAACCATCATGGATCTTTTTATCAAATTATTTATGCTCGTTATCTTTTTTGGCGTTATGACCGGCATCGGACTCTATTGCCGCAGGCATGCCACTGATGTGAACGGGTTTGTGCTGGGTGGAAGGAGTGTGGGACCGTGGCTTACCGCCTTTGCCTATGGAACCAGCTATTTTTCCGCAGTGGTATTTGTCGGATATGCAGGACAGTTTGGCTGGAAATACGGAATAGCCGCCACCTGGGCCGGATTGGGAAATGCTTTTATAGGCTCCCTGCTTGCCTGGGCCGTGTTAGGCCGCCGTACCCGCATTATGACACAGCATTTAGACAGCGCTACCATGCCGGAATTTTTTGGAAAACGCTTTGAAAGCAAGCCTTTGAAACTGACTGCTTCCGCGATAATTTTTATCTTTCTGATCCCTTATACTGCCAGTCTTTACAACGGCCTGAGCCGCCTTTTCGGAATGGCTTTTGATATTGATTACAGTATATGTGTAATCGTAATGGCTGTACTTACCGGTATCTATGTTATTGCAGGCGGTTATATGGCCACTGCCATTAACGATTTTATTCAGGGTATTATTATGATCTTTGGCATTCTGGCCGTGATTTTCGCAGTATTAAACAGTCAGGGCGGTTTTCTTGCAGCGCTTGATCAACTTGCAGCAGTAAGCGATGAAACAGTTTCCGCCGCACCGGGTGTATTTAATTCTTTTTTCGGACCGGACCCTGCAGGTCTTTTGGGTGTCATTATTCTTACCAGTCTGGGAACCTGGGGACTGCCTCAAATGGTACAGAAATTTTATGCCATTAAAAGCGAAAGCGCCATTAACAAAGGCATGATTATCTCTACTGTATTTGCTGCCATTGTTGCAGGCGGCTGCTATTTTCTGGGCGGTTTCGGACGGCTTTTCAGCGACAGGATCGATATCGCTGCAAACGGCTATGATTCCGTGGTGCCTGCCATGCTTTCGGGGCTTCCCGCCATTTTAATTGCTGTAGTGGTCATCCTTGTGCTCTCGGCATCCATGTCCACACTTTCTTCCCTTGTTTTGGCATCAAGCTCTACCTTGACGCTGGACTTTATTAAAGGTAATATGATAAAAGAGATGGATGAGAAGAAACAACTTAGATGGATGCGGGCTCTTCTTGTAATGTTCATCGCAATATCCGTAGTTCTTGCACTGATACAGTATCATTCCAATGTTACGTTTATTGCGCAGTTGATGGGCGTGAGCTGGGGTGCGCTGGCCGGTGCTTTTCTGGCGCCTTTTCTCTATGGTTTGTACTGGAAACGAACCACTAAGGCCGCCTGTTTAGTGAGTTTTTTGTTCTCTACGATTGTGATGCTTGCTAATATTTTTTTCCGTACAGGTTTCCCTGCATACCTGCAGTCTCCGATCAATGCAGGTGCATTCTGCATGATAGCGGGACTTGTAATCGTACCTCTGGTGAGTATCATAACAAAAGCACCTGCACCGGAAACAATAGAGAAAATTTTCTCCTGTTACAAGAAAAAAGTAACTGTTTCCGTTACAGATTCCATCGGCGATCAGACTTAAGGAGGAAAATACGATATGAAAACACTGATGCTTGGCAACGAAGCGGTTGCCAGAGGTCTTTATGAGGCAGGCTGCTGCTTTGTATCCAGTTATCCCGGCACACCCAGTACGGAAATTACCGAATGTGCCGCAAAATATGAAGAACTGTACGCAGAGTGGGCACCCAATGAAAAAGTGGCTCTTGAGGCGGCATTTGGCGCTTCACTGACAGGAAAAAGAAGTTTCTGCGCCATGAAACATGTTGGCTTAAATGTGGCGGCAGACCCGCTTTTTACCATATCTTATACCGGCGTAAATGCAGGACTTGTGATCTGTGTTGCCGATGATGCGGGCATGCACAGTTCACAGAATGAACAGGATTCCCGCCACTATGCACGGGCGGCAAAACTTCCCATGCTGGAACCTGCTGATTCCGCTGAAGCGCTTGCCTTTGTAAAGCTTGCCTATGAACTTTCCGAAAAGTACGATACGACAGTTTTGATTAAAATGTGTACCCGTGTCAGTCATTCCCAGAGTGTGGTGGAAACGGACGAACGTATGCTTCCGGAACAGAAGAAATATGAGAAAAACCCTGCAAAATATATTATGATGCCTGCTTATGCAAAGAAACGCCATCCAGAAGTGGAAGCACGTACAAAAGCACTGACAGACTGGGCGGAGACAGCGCCTGTCAACCGGATCGAAGAGGGCAGTGACAGATCCTTCGGCATCCTTACTTCTTCCACCTGTTATCAGTATGTGAAAGAAGCCTTCGGCGATACTTATCCCGTATTCAAGCTGGGGATGATCTGGCCTATGCCGGAGCAGAAAATAAAAGACTTTGCAGCCGGTGTTGACAAACTCATCGTGGTGGAAGAATTAGACGGTTTTATTGAAACACATTGTAAAAACCTGGGACTTTCCGTATCCGGTAAAGACCTATTTTCCAATATTGGTGAACTGAGTCAGAATACGGTGAAAGAAAAGCTTGGAAAAAAAGCGCCGGCAGGCGTAACTATAAAGGAAGATATTCCCGCAAGGCCTCCGGTAATGTGTGCAGGCTGCCCACATCGAAGCATTTTTTACGTTTTGAAAAAGCTAAATCTTACCGTACTTGGAGATATTGGATGCTATACATTGGGAGCAGTGCCCCCGCTTAGCGCCATCGATACTACTGTATGTATGGGCGCTTCCGTTTCAGGTCTTCACGGTTTTGTCAAGGCAGGCGGTGAAGAAACCGCCGGAAAAACGGTGGCAGTCATTGGCGATTCCACCTTCATTCACTCCGGCGTGACAGGTCTGATCAATATTGCTTATAACGAGTCAAACTCCACTGTAATCATACTGGATAACTCCATCACAGGTATGACCGGCCATCAGCAAAATCCTACCACAGGTTATAATCTGAAAGGAGATCCCTGTACGAAGATCGATCTGGAAAGCCTGTGCCACGCTGTCGGAATCAAACGGGTGCGCGTAGTGGATCCCTATGATATGGAAACCTGCCAGTCAGTGATAAAGGAAGAACTTGCGGCAAAAGAACCTTCCGTAATCATTTCCCGACGTCCCTGCGCGCTGTTAAAGTATGTGAAACACCCGGGACCAATTTGTTCCGATCCTGAAAAATGTAAGGGATGTAAGGCATGCATGAGTATAGGCTGTCCGGCCATCAGCATGGCAGACGGCAAAGCAAAAATCGATGCGACGCTTTGCGTAGGCTGTGGAGTCTGTGAACAGCTCTGTAAATTTGACGCACTCGGTGCAGTAAATAAAGGAGGAACGGACAAATGATGGAAACGAAAAGTATTATGATCGTGGGCGTGGGCGGACAGGGAACCCTGCTCGCAAGTAAACTTCTGGGACGTCTCCTCCTTAGCAGAGGATATGATGTCAAAGTCAGCGAGGTACACGGCATGAGCCAGCGGGGCGGAAGTGTTGTTACATATGTTCGTTGGGGAGACAGGGTATATTCCCCCATTATTGACAAGGGGCAGGCAGACTGTATTCTTTCTTTTGAACTTCTGGAAGCAGCCCGCTATACGGAATATTTAAAGCCGGACGGCAGGATTATTGTCAACAGTCAGCAGATTAATCCCATGCCGGTAATTGCCGGTACAGCATCTTATCCTGAAAACCTGGTAGAAAAACTTGGCGCACTGGGAATCCATGTAGATGCGCTTGATGCGCTGGCGCTGGCAGAAAAAGCAGGAAGCAGCAAAGCTGTAAATCTGGTACTTATGGGCAGACTTGCCAAGCATTTTGACTTTACAAAAGAAGAGTGGATGGATGCAATTGAACACAGCGTACCGCCTAAATTTCTGGAATTAAACAAAAAAGCCTTTGATCTGGGGCAGAGTGCGTAAATGGAGGATAGAATATATGGAACGGTATTATCAAAAAGAAATTGAGACGGCTGACAGGGAACAGATTCTTGCATGGCAGAATGAACGGCTGAAAAAGCAGGTTCGTCATGTCTGGGACAATGTACCTTACTATCGCGCTAAGATGGAAGCGAAAGGAGTGACTCCCGAAGAAGTTCAGAGTGTGGAGGATCTTCACAAACTGCCTTTTCTGACAAAAGAAGATCTGCGGGAAGCATATCCTTATGGTCTGTTGGCAAAACCGCTTGCGGATTGTGTGCGTATTCAGTCCACATCGGGCACTACAGGCCGCAGGGTTGTGGCATTTTACACACAGCATGACGTGGATTTATGGGAAGACTGCTGTGCCCGTGCCATTACAGCCGCAGGCGGCACAAAAGAAGATGTCTGTCAGGTCTGCTATGGTTATGGTCTTTTTACCGGCGGTCCCGGACTTCACGGAGGCAGCCATAAAGTGGGATGTCTGACCCTTCCCATGTCATCAGGCAATACAGACCGTCAATTGCAGTTTATGATGGATTTAAATGCCAGCATCCTTTGCTGCACGCCATCCTATGCCGCATTTTTGGCAGAAAGCATTCAGGAAAGGGGCCTGCAGGATAAAATCAAGCTGAAAGCCGGCATCTTTGGCGCGGAAGCCTGGAGCGAAGAGATGCGCCAGGATATTCAAAATAAGCTGGGAATCAAGGCTTACGATATCTATGGGCTTACGGAAACCAGTGGTCCCGGCGTTGCCTTTGAATGCAGTGCACAGACCGGAATGCACATCAATGAGGATCACTTTATCGCTGAGATTATCGATCCGAACACGGAGGAAGTTCTCCCCGAAGGAAGTAAAGGCGAATTGGTGTTTACAGCCATTACCAAGGAAGCCTTTCCGCTTCTGCGTTACCGCACCAGAGATATCTGTGTGCTTACCAGAGAAAAGTGTTCCTGCGGGCGTACTCATGTCAAAATGAGCAAGCCTATGGGCAGAAGTGACGATATGCTTATTGTTAAGGGGGTTAACGTATTCCCGTCCCAGATTGAAACAGTACTTTTAGAACAGGGATATCCTGCAAATTATCAGATCATCGTAGACCGTGTCAATCATTCTGATACGATCGAAGTTATGGTAGAAATGACTCCTGAAAACTTCTCTGATAATCTGGGTAAGATTACAGAAATGGAAAAAGGACTGGTATCCGCCCTTAAGGCGATGCTTGGCATTTACGCCAAAGTGCGTCTGGTAGCGCCAAAATCCATTACAAGAAGTGAAGGCAAGGCAGTTCGTGTGATCGATAAACGAAAAATTTAAGAAAGGAGCACAGTGATCAATATGACAATACCTCAGATTTCTGTATTTTTAGAAAATAAAGCGGGACAGCTTGCAGACATTACCGGTATTCTTTCCGAGAATCAGGTAAATATGCGGGCAATCAATATTGCAGAGACAGCCGATTACGGCGTTCTGCGGCTGATTGTGGATGATGCATCAAAAGCTTCCTCCATTCTTTTAGAGCAGGGCTTTATTCTGACCATGACACCCGTAGTAGGTGTGGCGGTTTCTGACACGCCCGGAGGTCTCAGCAATGTGCTTGGCATCATTTCACGTGCTGAAATCGACGTAGAATATATGTACTCCGTTTTCGGGCAGAAAGACGGGCAGGCATGTATGATCTTTCGTGTCACGGACACAGAAGGATTGACTGCAGTTCTCGAAAAAAACGGAATCAGCACAATAACAGGAGAAGATCTGGGTCTCCACTAAAATTTCAACGCAGTCATTATGCCGGAGCCGTTACGCGGATTTCTTTCGTGTTACGGCTCCTTTTATATGTTATGCCAAATTTCAAATATGGCGTTTATATATTTTTTCCAACACCTGAATTCCCTGGTAAAGCGCAAGGGCTATGATACATAAAAGAATAATGCTCATAATAACCATATGCAGTTGAAATACCTGAGAACCATAAATAATAAGATAGCCAAGTCCCCGTCTTGCCGCCAGAAATTCTCCGATAATTACGCCGACAAGCGCAAGCCCTATATTCACCTTGATCGTACTGATAATCGTAGGAATGCTGCTTGGCAGGACAACCTTGGTCAGGCAGTCTTTTTTTGTACCGCCCAGCGTTCTGATCAAGATCAGTTTGTTCTTATCCACTTCATGAAAACCCGTATAAAGGCTGATGACAGAACCAAATATGGCAACCGATATTCCGGCCACTATAATCGTTTTCATTCCCGTACCCAGCCATACGATCAAAAGCGGCGCCAGCGCCGACTTAGGCAGACTGTTTAACACCACAAGATACGGTTCTAATATTTCCGAAAGCTTATCGGAGGACCAAAGAAGCAGTGCCAGTGAAATGCCAAGAACAAACACAAGAAAAAAGCTTAGCAGCGTTTCTAACAGCGTAATGCCGATGTGTACCGGCAGCGAACCGTCTAAAAGCATTTGATAAGCACAGATTATGACGCGGGAAGGACTGCTGAAAAAAAAGCTGTCAATCCATCCAAGATCAGAGGCGGTTTCCCACACGATCAAAAACACAACAAAGATAAAAAAGCGGGAGAGGGAAACTGTCCGTTTGTGGATTCTCTGTTCTTTTATATACAATTCCTGTGCCGTCATTTCTGCTGTATTTTTATTTTTCATTTCCAAGTTCCTCCCATAAAAGATTAAAATATGAACCAAATTCCGGCGCATTTCTGGACGCAATCAGAGAATCTGATGATTTTGTGAGATGAATGGTAAGATCCCGCTTAATGTGCGCAGGCCGCCCGGATAAAATCAGAACTCTGTCTGCAAGGGAGATTGCCTCTGACAGATCATGGGTTACCAGTATTGCTGTTTTTTTCGATCTGTGAATCAGATTTCCGATATCTCCTGAGACCTGCAGGCGTGTCTGGTAATCTAATGCTGAAAACGGTTCATCCAAAAGGAGAATCTGCGGTTTCAGGGCAAGTGTGCGTATGAGTGCGGCGCGCTGCCGCATTCCGCCGGACAATTCGCTCGGTTTTTTATCTTTAAAATCATATAGATCATATTCTTTTAAAAGTGTATCTACAAAATTCAGATTTTCCTTTGTTTTTTTTCTGTTCAGTTCCAATCCGAGAGTGACATTTTCATAGACCGTCCGCCATTCAAAAAGATAATCTCTTTGCAGCATATAGCCGATATGCGGATAGTGGATGGAACCGTCGGGATTTTGGAATTGTATCGTTCCGTTTTCAGGCTCGAGCAGACAGGCAATAATAGAGAGCAGCGTTGATTTTCCACAGCCGCTCGGGCCTACAATGGCAATAAATTCACCCTCGTTTACCTGAAAAGATACATCTGACAGGGCAAGTGTCTCACCCTGTAAGCTATGATAAGAATAACTGATATTTTTCAGTTCGAGGATAGGAGTTTTTGATACAAAGTCACCCATAGTTGTCCTTTCCATTTTATTTCGATATTAATATAGAGTAATATATGCAAAAAAACGGGAAGAGCGACTTATTTTGTAAAATAATGCCTGAAATAAAGAAATTTCCAGATGGTAAGTTGAAATACACAGGGAAATATGTTAATATCAAATTTAGATTTTATTTTGACGGACTTCAAAATGGAGGGAATTATGGCACAGCTTTGGGGAGGACGATTTACAAAAGAAACAGACCGGCTTGTATATCGCTTTAATGCTTCTATTTCTTTTGATAAAAAATTGTTTAAACAGGATATAGAAGGCAGCATAGCCCATGTGGTCATGCTGGCCAGGCAGGACATTCTTACGATAGAGGAAAAAGACGCTATTATCAAAGGACTTGCCTCTATCAGAGAAGACGTGGAAAGCGGAAAACTTGAAATTACGGAAGAGTATGAAGATATCCATAGTTTTGTCGAGGCAAACCTGATCAGGCGCATCGGTGAAGCCGGGAAAAAATTACATACAGGCAGAAGCCGGAATGATCAGGTTGCGCTGGACATGCGCCTTTATACAAGAGAAGAAGTTTTGAAAACCGATCTGCTGTTAAAAGAACTTTTAACCGATTTACTTTCTATAATGGAATCGAATCTGGAAACTTATATGCCCGGATTTACTCATTTACAAAAAGCACAGCCGGTTACGCTTGCACATCATCTGGGCGCCTATTTTGAAATGTTTAAAAGAGACAGAGGACGCTTAAAGGACATTTATGCCCGTATGAATTATTGTCCGTTAGGGGCAGGTGCGCTGGCAGGTACGACCTATCCCCTTGACAGGCATTATTCAGCTTCCCTGCTTGGTTTTGAAGCCCCTACCTTAAACAGTATGGATTCTGTTTCTGACAGAGATTATCTGATAGAATTTTTATCGGCGCTGTCCACAATCATGATGCATTTAAGCCGCTTCTGCGAAGAGATTATCCTATGGAACTCCAATGAATACCAGTTTGTGGAGATCGATGATACTTACTCCACGGGAAGCAGCATTATGCCTCAGAAAAAGAACCCTGACATAGCGGAACTGATCAGAGGCAAAACCGGAAGGGTATATGGCGCCCTTATTTCTCTGCTTACAACGATGAAAGGCATCCCTCTTGCTTATAATAAAGATATGCAGGAAGACAAAGAACTTACTTTTGATGCCATTGATACGGTAAAAGGATGTCTTGCTCTTTTTACCGGAATGTTAAATACCATGAAATTTCATAAGGAAATTATGGCTCAAAGTGCGATGAACGGTTTTACCAATGCTACGGATGCTGCCGATTACCTTGTAAACAAAGGCGTTCCTTTCAGAGATGCGCATGGTATAATAGGAAAACTGGTTTTATACTGCATTGACAAACAGACCAGCATAGAAAAACTGACGCTGAATGAACTAAAAGAAATCAGTCCGGTATTTGATGCGGATTTCTATGATGCAGTCAGTTTAAAGACCTGTGTGGAAAAAAGACTTACGCTTGGCGCACCGGGTCCTGAAATTATGAAAGAAGTCATTGGTCTGGAAAAAGAATATCTGGCAGATGACTGGCAAAACATTGGTCTATATCTGACAGATGACTGGCAAAAGTATGACAAAAATGGAGGATTAATATGAGTGAAAAATTAAAAGTTGGTATTCTTGGCGGTACAGGTATGGTAGGGCAGAGATTTATTTCTCTTTTGGAAAACCATCCCTGGTTTGAAGTAACCACAATCGCAGCAAGTCCCCGTTCCGCGGGCAGAACCTATGAAGAAGCGGTAGGAGACAGGTGGAAAATGACGACCCCAATGCCGGAGGCAGTAAAGAAAATCGTTGTCATGAATGTAAATGAAGTGGAGAAAGTCGCTTCACAGGTTGATTTCGTATTCAGCGCAGTGGATATGACCAAAGAAGAAATCAAGAAAATTGAAGAAGATTATGCAAAGACCGAAACACCGGTCGTTTCCAATAACAGCGCCCACAGATGGACTCCGGACGTACCTATGGTAGTGCCGGAGATTAATCCTGAGCATATGAAGGTCATAGATTTTCAGAAAAAGAGATTAGGAACACAGAGAGGTTTTGTAGCAGTAAAGCCTAATTGTTCTATCCAAAGTTACGCCCCCGTCCTTACAGCATGGAAAGAATATGAACCCACAGAAGTAGTCGCTACTACTTATCAGGCAATTTCCGGCGCCGGAAAAACTTTTAAAGACTGGCCGGAAATGGAAGGAAATATTATTCCTTATATTGGCGGAGAAGAAGAAAAAAGTGAAAAAGAACCGCTTCGTATCTGGGGTGAAATAAAAGACGGCGTGATCGTGCCTGCGGTTTCTCCGGTCATTACCTGCCAGTGTATCAGAGTTCCTGTATTAAACGGACATACGGCTGCTGTATTTGTAAAGTTTGCAAAAAAGCCGACAAAAGAACAGTTAATCGAGAAACTCCGTGCTTTCAAAGGCGTTCCTCAAACACTGCAGCTTCCGAATGCGCCTAAGCGGTTTATTCAGTATCTGGAAGAAGAGAACCGTCCTCAGGTCGCTTTGGATGTGGAATATGAAAACGGTATGGGAATCAGCGTAGGGCGTTTAAGAGAAGATACCGTTTATGATTTTAAATTTGTAGGACTTTCTCATAATACAGTGCGCGGTGCAGCCGGTGGTGCGGTTCTCTGTGCAGAATTATTAAAAGCACAGGGATATATTACAAAGAAAGCATAATGTTAAGGATGGGAGATTGTTATGGACGAAATGCGCTATCAATTAGATCTGTTGACGGCAATAAATCAAAGACTGGGCGATCAGGAAAAACAGTATCGTCTTGTCTGTGAATCGTCCGTTAATGCTTATTTATATTTTTCTTTTGAAACCAATGAATTTAAATGTATGGGTAACTGGAATAGTTTCTTTGATTTTGAAATCAGACAGATCAAAGATATTTCTCTGTTTTATGATATTGTGGAAGAAAAAGATACCCATGTACTAAGAAATAATTTATTCTTGGAAAAAAGAGGTATCAAGCAAGAAACAATCGAATGCCATATACCTGAAAAGAATGCATGGTATCAATTCTGTACAAAAATAATTTACGACGATAACAAGGAACCGCTTGATAAAATTATCAGCATCAGTGATGTATCCAAATATAAAAAACAGACCGAAGAGCTTATGAAAATGGCTTATTTCGATATGTCCACCGGTTTATATAACCGAAATTATTTTGTCATGATACTCGGTGAATTTCTTCGTAAGGCGGAAGAGGAAAATGTAACGGTCAGCGTTTTGTTTATTGATATTGACGATTTTAAAAGAATCAACGACGGGATGGGAATTGTAGTCGGCGAAGGACTGTTACAGAGTTTTGCTTTCTTTTTAAAAGAATTTGAAGAAGAAAAGGTTATTGTTTCCCACTTCACAAGCGATTTGTTTTGTATTGCCATTTATGATCCCTGCGGAGCAAGAAGCGTGGAGCATATTTGTCAGGCCATCAAAGAAAAAGTTTTACAGGGCATTATTTCTCCGGACGGACAAAAGCTGTTGGTTACAGCCTGTATCGGCGTTGCAGAATATCCCGAAGCGTCAAATAATGCGCTTGGATTGATTAACTGCGCAGAAATTGTCATGTTTAAAGCAAAAGCATCCGGAAAAAATGTGATAAAATATTTTGATACTCCTATTGTCAATGAATTCATGAAAAATGTGGAAATTGAAAATAAGTTAAAGAACGCCGTCTTTGAAAAGGAGTTTATCATGTATTTCCAGCCGCAGTTTTCTGTGGAAACAGGAAAACTGCGCGGCGCAGAAGCTTTGATCCGCTGGTATGACGAAGAAGAAAAATTTATCAGTCCCGGTGTTTTCATACCAATTGCAGAACGAAATGGAATGATCGTGCCTATCGGGCAATGGGTAATAGAAGAAAGCATTCGTAATTTTGCAGAATGGAAAAAACAGTTTGATTGTCATATCATTCTTTCCATCAATATATCTGCAATTCAGTATAAACAGCCGGAATTTGTAAATGATTTGATAAAAACCATGCAAAAATATGACATTCCTGCTGAAGAACTGGAATTAGAAGTGACAGAAAGCATTCTGATCGAAGACTTTGAAGAAGTGGTCAGGAAACTGAATATATTAAGAGACCACGGAATAAAAATTTCACTGGATGATTTTGGAACAGGTTATTCCTCTCTTTCCTATCTGAAAGAAATGCCGATCGATACCTTAAAAGTGGATAAATCTTTTGTAGATACCATTATAACAGATTCTTCTACAAAAATTATAACAGGTGCGATTATTCAAATGGTTAAAAAATTAGGCTATGAAACCATTGCGGAAGGGGTAGAGGAACAGGGGCAGTACGAATACTTAAAATCAATCGGCTGTGATATCATACAGGGTTATTTCTTTGGAAAACCTATGCCTTCTGAAAAAATCGCACAGTTATTACGCGAACAGCTATAGAAGCGGCGTGAGAAAAACTTCTAAAGCTTACAGCATGGGGATTGTTATGGGAAAAAATTTATTTATTGCAGAAAAGCCAAGCGTTGCAAGAGAATTCGCAAAAGCATTAAAATACAATATGAGCAATCGGGACGGCTTTATGGAGTCTTCAGAAGCAATTGTAACCTGGTGCGTAGGGCATCTGGTTACAATGAGTTATCCGGAAAGTTATGATGAAAGTCTTCGCAAATGGACTTTTGATACTCTTCCTTTTATACCGCAGGAATTTAAATATGAAGTAATAGAAAATGTGAAAAAACAATATCGTATTGTAAGCGGACTGCTGACAAGAGAAGATGTTGATACTATTTATGTCTGCACAGACTCCGGGCGGGAAGGAGAGTATATCTACCGTCTGGTAGAAAGACAGGCTAATGTTACAGGAAAAACAAGAAAAAGAGTATGGATTGATTCTCAGACAGAGGAAGAAATTCTTCGGGGCATAAAAGAAGCAAAGGATTTATCAGAGTATGATAATTTGTGTGCAGCAGCATACTTACGTGCCAAAGAAGATTATCTGATGGGAATCAATTTTTCGCGTGTACTTACTTTGAAATACGGAAATTCCATGAAAGCATATTTAAAAAAAGACCGGAGCGTAATTTCAGTAGGCAGAGTAATGACCTGTGTACTTGGCATGATTGTGAACAGAGAACGGGAAATCCGAAACTTTGTGAAAACACCTTTTTACCGTGTTCCTGCCACATTTTCACTTACAGACAGAGAGTTTGAAGGGGAATGGCGCAGTGTGGAAGGTTCAAAATATTTTCAATCCCCACTTTTATATAAGGAAAATGGCTTTCAAGAGAAAAAAGATGCAGAAGCGCTTATTTCTTTCTTAAAGGATGCGCCGGAAGAAACTCCGGTTATCAGCGCAATTGAAAAAAAGAAAGAAACAAAAAATCCTCCGCTTTTATATAATCTTGCCGAGCTTCAAAATGACTGTTCCAAATTATTTAAAATAAGCCCCGATGAAACACTTCGCATTGTTCAGGAATTGTATGAAAAAAAGATGGTTACTTACCCAAGAACCGACGCAAGAGTTTTGTCTACCGCCGTATCCAAAGAAATTCACAAAAATATAAAAGGTCTGACAGGATATGTACATACAGCAGATATTGCTGCAAAAATACTGAAAGAAGATACTTTTAAAAAAATTGCAAAAACAAGATATGTTAATGATAAACAGATAACTGATCATTATGCAATTATACCTACCGGACAGGGACTCAATAATTTAAACAGTCTGAATCATACGGCTGCAGATGTTTATGAGGTAATCGCAAGAAGGTTCCTGAGTATTTTTTATCCTCCCGCCATTTACCAGAAAGTATCGCTTACGGTAGATTTAAAGGGTGAAAAATTTTTTTCCAATTTTAAAGTACTCGCAGAAGAGGGTTATTTAAATGTCATAAAATATTCTTTTCGTAAAAAAACAGAAAATCAGGGGAGTACCGATGCAGAGAAGGATGAAAATGGCAAAACCGATGCCGGTCAGGAAGAGATGAAATGTGACACTGCATTTATGGAAATTTTGCATTCTTTAAAAAAAGGAACGGAAGTTTCTCTGAAAGAATTATCTATAAAGGAAGGAGAAACTTCACCGCCCAAACGCTACAATTCCGGCTCTATCATATTAACAATGGAAAATGCCGGTCAGTTTATTGAAGACGAAGAACTGCGTGCCCAGATAAAAGGCAATGGTATTGGAACTTCTGCAACCAGAGCCGAAATTCTGAAAAAACTTGTAAATATTGAATATCTGAGTTTAAACAAAAAAACACAGATTCTGACACCGACCCTGATGGGAGAAATGGTCTATGATGTGGTAAATCATTCGATAAAACCACTGTTAGATCCTGCGCTTACCGCCAGTTGGGAAAAGGGACTTACGCTTGTTGCAAACGGAGAGATTACCTCTGAAGAATATATGAAAAAACTGGATTCTTTTGTGAGCAGAAGAACAAATATTGTAAAACAATTGCAGAATCAGACTGCACTTTACAAGCAATATGATCTGGCAGCATCAAATTATAAAAACAATAAGTAGATTCATATTGCGAGTTGTAAAAAAAATATGGTATACTTATACGTGATATAAGTGTATTCACGATTATGGGAGAGGGGCATTGCTATAAAAGTGGAAGAATTAAAAATATGCAGTTTATATAACTTAGAAGAAACCATTGCGGCAGAACTGTTTTCTACAGCATTATATCCGTGGGAACTTTTACCGAAAATTGGCGATTTTATCAAAAAGCTGGGAGAAACTCTTCCCGCTGATAAATATGAAAAACGCGGAGAAAATATTTGGATCGCTCATAATGCAATAGTGAGTCCATCAGCCTTTATAGGCGGTCCGTGCATCATTGATGAAGAAGCCGAAATCAGGCACTGTGCTTTTATTCGGGGCAATGCTGTCGTAGGCAAAGGCGCTGTAGTCGGAAATTCTACAGAATTGAAGAACGTAATTCTCTTTAATAAAGTACAGGTTCCCCATTATAATTATGTGGGAGACAGCATATTGGGATTTAAGGCACATATGGGCGCCGGCTCTATCACATCCAATGTAAAGAGTGATAAGACACTTGTGGTTTTGCGATACGGCGGAGAAAAAATCGAGACCGGTCTGAAAAAATTCGGCGCTATGCTTGGTGATTGTGTAGAGGTCGGTTGCAACAGTGTACTTAACCCAGGAACGATAATCGGAAAAGAAACAAATATTTATCCGACTTCATCTGTTCGCGGATTTATTCCTAAGAGCAGTATTTATAAAAGCAGTGATAACATTGTGAAGAAAATATAGTATAAGAAGCATGTTTCACAACGGATAAAATATAGTCTGGTTATAAACGGAGAGGAATTCTTATGGCGATAGAATTAAATTTTGAATCAATCGTATCCATGGTAGAAAATATGATTACCGGGATCTGCATCTTTGAATTGAAAAACGGAAAAATTACACCTGTTTATCTGAACGAGGGATTGAGCAGAATGCTTGGTTATTCTTTGACTGAGACACAGAAAGCATTTAAAAATGTCAGAACCAGTATTATCCCTGAGGATCTTCCAATATTAGAACAGGCAATCATTGATGTACTCAAAGATGATGGAGCTGTAGACTTTGAACTCCGTACAGTTACATTAAACGGCGGTATGCGCTGGCTGCAGGTAAGAGCCAACTTATATTCCAGAAAAAATGACATCTATACAGTTGGTGCAATTTTAGTAGATGCTACAGAAAGAAAGAATGTAGAGGAAGAGTTACGGCAGCAGGCCGAAAAACTACATATTGTTGCTGCAGCAGAAGGCGAAATGATCTTTGATTATAATGCCAAGACGGATGTAATGACGATACATCATACAGAAGATGTCTTTAACCGGAATGAAATTATCATAAATAATTACTTTGGAAAATTTGAAGCCGGTTTTATCCATGAAGAAGACGCCGAATATTTTTTCGCCGTATTCAGAAGCGCATTAAAATCTCCAAAACATGATACGATGGAGCTTAGAAGCAATCGTTATGAAGGAGAATTTCAATGGTATCAGTGCAGCGTTACAAGTATGGCAGGCGTAGAAGGCTATGTGACCAGGGTGGTCGGCAGGCTTGTTAATATTAACGAACGTAAGATAAAAGAAATGGATCTTAAGATCAGGGCGGAAAAAGATGCCCTGACCGGTATGTATAATAAAGGAGCGACTGAACAGCTGATTAAAAAATATCTGGAAGAGAGCATAGAGGGGCTTTCGGAAGATATTGACAAACTGCATGCATTTATCATGATCGATTTGGATAATTTTAAAGAAGCAAATGATATATTAGGCCATGCATACGGTGATAAAGTGCTCAGTGATACCGCTATGACAATTATGACGAATTTTAAAGGAAGCGATATTCCGGGTCGTATCGGCGGCGATGAGTTTGTCATCTTTGTAAGGGATATTGAATCGATTTCCCAGACAGATATGCTGGCAACACAGCTTTGTGAAGGATTAAAGAAATCCATACCGTCCGCTTATGGAGAGATTATTATCTCTGCCAGTATTGGAATATCCATTTTTCCGTATCATGGAACGACTTATGAAGAGCTTTTTGAAAAGGCTGACAAAGCTCTCTATACAACAAAGGCAAATGGAAAAGACGGCTATCGTATCTTTGATGCTGCCGCAACTCTTGCCTATCATGCCAACAGGCGAAAAAGCAATCCATTGTCAGCCAATTTTATGGAAGCTCCTGCTAAAAAACTGGAAGATCTTGTATCCGAAGTTCTGTTTAATGATAAAATAAAAGAATCCTCACTGCGTTCCGTTTTGGAACTGATTGCTTCCGAGTATGGTATGCAGAGAGCATTTATATGTGACAGGGATAGTGAAAAATCTCTCCGGTTCATTGCGGAAGGATACGAAATCGGAAGCGATGAAAATCGTGCATGGCGGGAAGAATTTTGTGAGAGTCTCAGCCAGTCACATAAACATTTTTGTATTATCCATCAATATGATGATCTGGATGATGAAGAGAGAAGCTTTATGGTAGAAGAAGGAATCAGAAGTCTGATTTATTATCCCTATTATAATGAAGGGGAATATAAGGGTGCCATAATTTTTGAGAATCACAATGAAGATGAAATCCTTCTTTCCGATGATCAGAAAAATGAACTCAGATGCCTGCTCAGAATTATTAACGCCTATGTACTTCAAGATGGTTTTATGGGCAGAGTGCCAAATGCAGTTGCACAAATTCAGATGATGGATAATATGGATAATTATGTTTATGTAATTGATGCGGATACTTATCAGATTAATTTTGTAAACAGAAAAGTCATTTTGGCAACACAATCTGTGCAAATCGGTGAGTATTGCTATAAAATTATGGGTAACAGTGACAGTCCCTGTGAAAATTGTATTTTGAAAAATCTTGACAGAACAAACCCCCATGCAAGAGAAAGCGAAGAAAGATTTAACTACTCTCTCCGTACATGGTCCAAAAACAGTGCCTGCTGGTTGGAATGTAATGAAGAATCCGCAACCTGTATGATGAGTTGTGTAGACATATCCGATTATCTGGGGTGATTTATCAATCCAGATAATCTGTTATTTTGGTTGATTTATCAATCCAGATTTTTAAAGTAATATATTCCAGTGCATTTTGATATATATTTGACAGAAATTTATCAAAACTACTGGATTTTTTTTCATAAATATGCGAAAATAGTAAAAGTGTATATGACAAAATTTATCAAAGTTTTTATTTGCAATTCCTATCATAATGTTAATTATTAACTGCATGACTTTGATAATTTTGCATAGCAATATTATTCTACATATTTGAAAGGAGTTTTCACATGATTTATTCACATGAAGTAGAAAAAATGTGTACTGTAGCACAGGGCGTTAATCACGGTTGTGCTCCAATCCCGGAAGAAGCAAAATGGGTAAAAGCAAAAGAAGTTAAAGATATCTCTGGTCTTACACATGGTATTGGCTGGTGTGCACCTCAGCAGGGTGCCTGCAAGCTCACTTTAAACGTTAAGGAAGGAATTATACAGGAAGCTTTAGTAGAAACAATTGGCTGCTCCGGTATGACTCATTCTGCAGCTATGGCAGCGGAGATTTTACCAGGAAGAACAGTTTTAGAAGCTTTAAATACAGATTTAGTATGCGATGCAATTAATACGGCTATGAGAGAATTATTTTTGCAGATCGTATATGGACGTACACAGAGTGCATTCTCCGAAGAAGGTCTTCCGATCGGTGCAGGTCTTGAAGATTTAGGAAAAGGTTTAAGAAGCCAGGTAGGTACTATGTATGGTACTCTCAAGAAGGGACCTCGTTACCTTGAAATGGCAGAAGGATATGTAACAGGTATTGCTCTTGATGAAAATGATCAGATTATCGGTTATCAGTTCGTAAGCCTTGGAAAAATGACAGACTTCATCAAAAAAGGTGATGATCCTAACACAGCATATGAAAAAGCAAAGGGCCAGTACGGTCGTGTAGATGATGCAGTTAAGATTATCGATCCGAGAGAAGAATAATAAGGAGGACAGAACAAATGGCATTATTTGAATCATATGAAAGAAGAATTGACAAAATCAATTCTGTACTTGGCAGCTATGGAATTTCTTCCATTGAAGAAGCAGAGAAAATCACAAAAGATGCTGGACTTGATGTTTATGAGCAGGTTAAAAAAATCCAGCCTATCTGTTTTGAAAATGCATGCTGGGCTTATACAGTAGGTGCAGCGATCGCGATCAAAAAAGGATGTAAAAGAGCAGCAGATGCAGCAGCAGCAATCGGTGAAGGTCTTCAGGCTTTCTGTATTCCGGGTTCTGTTGCAGATCAGCGTAAAGTAGGTCTTGGACATGGTAACCTTGGTAAAATGTTACTGGAAGAAGAAACAGACTGTTTCTGTTTCCTTGCAGGGCATGAATCTTTTGCAGCAGCAGAAGGCGCTATCGGTATTGCTGAGAAAGCAAATAAAGTTCGTCAGAAACCTTTAAGAGTTATCTTAAATGGTCTCGGTAAAGACGCTGCTCAGGTTATTTCCCGTATCAATGGATTCACTTTTGTAGAAACAGAAATGGATTATTATACAGGTGAAGTAAAAGAAATCAGCAGAACACCTTATTCTAACGGTCTTCGTTCTAAAGTAAACTGTTATGGTGCAAACGATGTTACAGAAGGTGTTGCAATCATGCATAAAGAAGGCGTTGACGTATCTATTACAGGTAACTCAACAAATCCGACAAGATTCCAGCATCCGGTAGCAGGTACATACAAAAAGGAATGTGTGGAGCAGGGTAAGAAATATTTCTCCGTAGCAAGCGGCGGCGGTACAGGACGTACCCTTCATCCTGATAACATGGCAGCTGGTCCTGCTTCTTATGGTATGACCGATACAATGGGACGTATGCATTCTGATGCACAGTTTGCAGGTTCTTCTTCTGTACCTGCACATGTAGAAATGATGGGTCTGATTGGTATGGGTAATAACCCAATGGTAGGCGCTACAGTTGCAGTCGCAGTTTCCATTGAGGAAGCTGCAAAAGCAGGAAAGTTTTAATATATTATAGATGACACAAAAGAGTCCGTAAATGTGATGTTTACGGACTCTTTTTTTGAACATATCTATAAATTTGCAAAAATAGAAAGACAAATCAGTTGAACAGTCATAAAATAATTGATAATATATATTTATATAATAGACTCAAACTTCCCACACCAATTGGTGTGCTGAACCTTGAAAAATCAATACTGTA